>CALDPP010000144.1 GCA_937911345.1 uncultured euryarchaeote
GGCACATTCATTTATTCGTGATTTGAAGGATTGGGACGCCATATGTAAAATCAAATATCCTGAACTATCGTATGGAACTCCTCAACTTGACCTGTTTGAAGATCTAAGAAGCAAAGATACATCTGAAATCAAAAAGGAATTGCAGGAACTTTATGCTGCACTGAATGTCGTTGAAAAAAGTGTATCAGTTCGTGAAAGTGAAAGAAATGATGCAATAAGGATGTCAAAAGCCCTAAGAAAAAATGCTGAATTAGCAAGGGAACAAGCAACATTATCATCAGAACTAAGACCGAGAAGGTCAAAAATTAATGAAATCCAAAGTAAAAGGGACTTGAGTAACAACCATTACATCCCAGTACATTTCATCGAAGAAGAGTTACTGCGTGTTTATGATACCCTAAGTCAAGAATCTCCATCAGGCCTAGAGTTGTCTTTTGAGAAAGAGAAATCTCTTTTCTCTTGGTTTTTTGAGTTACAAAGTATGCACGAACATGCAAAGTTAACTAGGAAATATCATCGAGAATTCCTAAAACTAGTAAACCAACAGGAACAATCTGTTGAACACATAAAGGACCTACGCCAAGAGATTATTACCGTAAATAGCCTAGGAAAATTCACGGATTTTGATGACTTAGCAAAGCGTCTTCTCATAGAATTGAATCCGTTAAAGAAAGAACGAAGAAAACTACGTAGAGAAATCGGTCGTTTAGAAGCATGGCTAAGAAAGCAAAACTACACAGAAAAAAATCGTCCCACCAATAAGCGTACATCGAATAAGAAGAGAAGGGAAAATGGAAATGTTAACGAGGTAAAAAATAAAGTAATCTCCGGGGATTCATTTTCATTACAGGACCTCGACCTTTTATTGAAAAACGGTGGTATTAATTCTGTAAACCAGGGTCATGGTAATGGTAAAAAATCCAACAAGAAATCAAAGAAAAGCAAAACTTCTCTCCAACCACATAGAGGTAAGCGAGGAAAGTCTGCAAAAAATAGTCAATGAGGTGATTACATGACTAACCTCAAATGGATATTGGGTCCAAAGCCCGAGGATATGCCGTTTAATTGGCAGTCAAAAATAACTGAATTATTCAAATTAGAAACCGGTGAGACATATACCCAAACGACATTTAGAATGCTCGGAATTCCTGAGTGGTATGGAAACAAAATCCTCATAGATTCATCATTATATCCATCAGCTGAATCACTAATGGGTGTGATGTGGTGCAAACCTTTGTTAGATGATCGAATAAGAATAGTTGCACTTGTGTTGGATAATGCTGTACAGAATAACAGCCACGGCTCTGATATAATCAATGAGGTGATTACTCTATCGAGAAATCGGGGTAAAAAACATATTCAGTTAGAGGTACGTGAATCCAATGTGCGGGCCCAAAATTTCTATTCTCGTCATGGATTGGAAATTGAGCAAACAATTGCTAATTATTACTCAAACGAGGATGGTTTAGTAATGTCCGGTAAACTATAATGGTCATTACAATTATACACCCTACTGATATGACAAAACATGGAAGAGTTCGTCATCTCTGACCTTAGAGATTCCGAATCTATTTACTGTGTGGCAATCTTAGATGACCAAGGTTTTGTCAAATCTTCAAATCCAAACAACAACGAAACAAAACAAAGAATGTCAAAATTAGCAGAAATATTATTTGCATCTGATGATTTCAATAAGACCTCAATAATCACTGAACATCGTATCGTTATTATCCACAGGTTAGTTCGAAATTTCACCCTAATAGTAGAATGTTCAACCAATTCAAATCTAGGTTTGATTCGAGAGGAGATTGCAAGTGCAGCATCCCGTTTAGATACTTACTTAAGTTCTACATCAAATTAACACCCATGCCTATATTATCCATCGACAATATCAAGCATTAAATGGGGGATACAGGTCGCCATAACAGTGTAAGGTGGGAATCTTGCACACAAGGTGAGTATTGTAATGACTGAAATTAATCAAGTTCTTGAGCAAAAAAAGAATATGGTAAATGAAAAAGCAACCAAATTTCGTGAAACCAGAGATGAATGGAACAAGAAATCCAAGACTCACTCCACTGCAAGGAACGAACTTAATGCTGAAGTTAAAGAACTAATCGTTCAGGTAAGAGAGCAGCGTGAAATTCGAGAACAAATGAACGAGATTGTTCGTGAAAAGAAAGTCATTAGACAAGAAGCAAATTCAACGGTAAAAGAAATTAAATCTCGGATGGAATCTTCACGAGGACCTGTTGAACAAGATAATTCCCGCGGAAAAAGAGGACAACGGCCTGTTACATCTCATCAATTAAGACGAGAACTCGAGAGACTGGAAAGAGAATTTGAACAAGGTAGACATACTGGAAAAAATGAAAAGAAAGTCATGAAGAGAATGAAAGAGATAAGCTCAAAGCTGAAGCAAATGACCTCTGTAGACGATGGAAATGAGGATATGAAAGGACTTAGGGACGAACTTAAGGCAGCATTGAACAAGCAAGAAGAGGCACATGAAGAAGTTCAAAAAGCCGCAAATGCTGCTCAAGAAGCCCATGAATTAATGCTACAATGGAACAAGGAAGTCGATAAGCAAAGAGAGAAGGCTGAAACTTGTCACAGAGAACTTCGTAAATCAAAGAAAGAAGCTGACAAGGCGCACCATTTGTACATAGTTTCATTGCGCTGTTTACATTCAATTCAAGACATGATTTCAGCAATGTCAGGTAGTGGAAATAGTGGCGGGAAATCCGAAGCTAGAGTTGAAGTTCAAGATCTTATGACTAAACTTATGTCTGGTGATACACTATCTACTGAAGAATTAATGCAACTGCAGAAGTTCGATTAAAAAGGCAAGAAAGCGATTTAAATTACCAAGGTGTTCATATGATAGACAAAGACGATATTGCAAAAATCGTCGAGGAATATGACCGTTTAAAGTTACGAATTGGGATGACGGCATCACATTCTGCGCTTGACATATGTGACGGAGCAATAGAGGAAGGGTTTCCCACAGTTGCCTATTGTAAAGAGGGCCGCCACAAAACATATGCAAACTATTTCAAGACCCATAGAACAAATTCTGGTAGAGTCAAGCGTGGAATGGTCGACAAAACAATCATTATGCCCTCGTTCAATGATGTAATGAAGGAGAGCATGCAGGTTGAGATGAGAAAAAGGAATGTTGTCTACATCCCGAACCGTTCTTTTACTTCTTATTCCACTATTGATGATGTTGAAAATAACTTCCATGTACCGCTTTTTGGTTCAAGAAACATGTTGAGAATGGAAGAAAGAACTGAGGAACAAGATTATTATTGGATTTTGGAAAAAGCAGGCTTGCCTTTCCCAGAGGCAATTGATAATCCAGAAGATATTGATTGCCTAGTTATTGTAAAGCTTCATCATGCACAGAAAAAACTAGAGCGTGGCTTCTTTACTTGTGCATCATACAATGAATACACCGAAAAATCTCAAGCGTTATTGAAGACTGGGGTTATTGATCAAGCATCTTTGGATGGTGCAAGAATTGAGAAGTACGTTATTGGTCCGGTTTTCAACTTAAATTTCTTTTACAGCCCATTATCTGAAGAAGGAGAAAAACTGGAACTGCTTGGTGTAGATTGGCGTTTTGAATCCTCCCTAGATGGACATGTTAGATTACCTGCACCGCAACAAATGACCATGCCATTACATCAACAAATTCCTGAGATGACAGTCGTAGGTCACAATACTGCTACGATAAGAGAATCATTATTAGAGAAAGCATTCGAACTTGGTGAGAAGTTTATCAAAGCTAGCAAAGAACATTATGACCCAGGAATAATCGGGCCATTTTGTCTTCAGACCTGTATTGATAAAGACATGAACTATTACATCTATGATGTAGCACCCCGTTTAGGTGGCGGCACAAATGTTCATGTCAATGTTGGACACCCATACGGGAATGCGACATGGAGAAAACCAATGTCTAGTGGAAGAAGGATTGCTATGGAATTACGCATGGCTGCAGAACAAGATCGCCTTCTAGAAGTCTTGACTTGATTCTCTTTTATTCAACCCCAACGGTCATTCATCCCATAAAGCCCGGGAAGTATTGTTGAGTGTATGCCACAGCGTGTTCATGTGGATAACCTTGGTTAACTAGATTCTGATAATATTCTCTTGCAGGGTCAGATTGCACAGTTTGTTGAGGATATGTTTGAGTATGCTGAACATTCACGGCGTTGTTTTGTTGATAGTTCTGACCTTGCTGCTGGACCATTACTGAATTTTGTTGCATTTGATAATTCATATCCATTGAGTCGTATTGTTTGTTGCCACTTCTGCTTCGGATAAATAGTAAAGATCCTATAATTATCAAGATTAGAATACCGCCTCCAGCGATAGCAACTGTTCCAAATGACATCCCCTCAGCATTTGGTGGCGGGCCCCATCTTGTTGGATCATCTGGATATCCATCTGCTCCGTCTGAATAACCCCAATTGTCATCTTTGTTCGAATGTCCATCTCCGTCACTATCATAACAACCAAATCGATCTACTGTAGAATTACCTATGACACTTGAGCAAGCATCAGCACCCATTGAGGTATTCCAATTTGCAGTAGGATCTGAATATCCATCTGAATCAAAATCCGAACATCCTAACCGATCGATAGTAGAGTCTCCTGCAACATCTATACAAGCATCTGAATTAGGAGTACCCGGATTATCACCGTAACCGTCTCCGTCTGAATCTGCCCATTGCAACGGGTCCTGTGGATATACATCACCACCACTATACTTGGTCCAAAATTCATCAATGTTAGAATAGCCATCTCCGTCAGTATCAACACATCCTTTTCGGTCTTGAACTGAGGTTCCAGCAATGTCTGGACAATAGTCTCCATTGAATCCTTCTAAATTGTCGCCATATCCATCACCATCTGTATCAAGCCATTGACTTGATTCTTGGACAAAGGCATCAATCAAATCATACCATCCGTCACCATCTATGTCTGGGCAACCGTAAATTCCTAATTGATTAGATGTGCCAGATTGGAACGGGCAAGCATCTTGTTCATTTTGGTTTATTGATTCAATATATTCTCCTGGCCAAGATTCGGGTCGGTCGAGCCATGTTGAATTACCCCAATTGTCCCCCAATCCATCGCCATCAAAATCAGACCATTGGAGTGGATTCTGGGGGAATGCGTCTGCTCCATTATCTTCATCCCAATCTACGTCAGGATTAGAATAGCCATCTTCATCGAAATCAAAACAACCCTGTCGGTCAAAAATTGAGTCACCTGCTATGTCAATACAGTCATCAGCGTTAACGCCATCCTGATTATCACCAAATCCGTCGCCGTCAGAATCCAACCATTGGCTTGGTTCGAAATCAAATGCATCATCGACATTTGCCCAACCGTCACCATCACTATCCAAACAACCTATCTTGCCATTAGCAGTTGAATTACCAAATTGAAGAGGGCAAGTATCTGTATCATCTGACCATGAGTCACCATCAGAGTCAGCACAACCCTGTTCTCCTTGAGTTGAGGTCCCATAATATGTCGGACAATCATCGAATGAATCATCAAAAGCATCGCCATCATCGTTTAGATCCTCATCACTGTCTCTGCAGCCATCTCCATCCATATCTGTGACTGAATCAGAAATCCATGTTGGTCTTGGAGGGTTGTAAGATGTTCTTGGACAGTTATCATCAACATCTAAGATACCATCATTGTCATCATCATTATCTTCTGGATGATCATCTTTACATCCATCATTATCCCAATCCGTAGAGCTCGCAGGGTCGTTAAAGTCTCTAGTACTCGTCCATCCAGTTTGACTGTTGCGAGGACAATTATCTGGGAAATTGTCAGTTATTCCATCATTGTCATCATCAGAATCGCACGCATCGCCCTCGGAATCTAAATCGGTGTTTTCCTGTCCGGGGTTGGCTGTATTTGGACAGTTATCATCTTCATCAGCGACTCCATCCCCATCTGCATCAAGTATTGCAATCGTTTCAGTAAACCAAACATACGGCATCAGTACGGAGGTGGTTTGGCTTTGGGCAGATGAACTACCAAAATCCATAGTTCCATTGTAATTTCCACCGATGGCAAGCGCACCATTTGTCATCATTGAAATCCCTGAAATTGCGTCATCTTCTGCACTTCCAGCATCAAATAAAGCTACAGGATTGCCGTTTGAGTTGAATGTAACAACAACTGAATCATTATATCCTCTTGTCGAGAAAGATTGACTAGCAAAATTAAAACTACTTTGGGAAGAAAGACCCAACAATGTATAACCAGTATTGCTATCAAATTCTATTCCACTACCCGAGTCAAAACTTGACCCGCCTACTGAGTTAGCCCAGTTCCATGACCCGGAACTAGACATACTCGCTGCGAATGCATCTGATTGTCCAGAACTAGTGAGTTGGGTTCCAAGATTAATTGATCCTGTGTATACACCAGACATCAGTAAGTTGTTTTGGTTATCCATTGTGAAGTCTGTTGCTATGGGTTGACCACTTCCCGTTGTTGCATAAGCTGATTGCCATGTGCCAGATTGACTTATTTTAGCAATGCCAATCGGAACTTCATTAATTCCAGCATTTGCTACAACACCCCCAAATGTCATGCTTACCTCAAAATTTGTTGCAACCCATATGTTGTTGCTACTGTCAACAGTCATGGCATTGATTTCTTGACTGCCTTGGCCCCTTGCAACTTCCGACCACTGAAGATTACCTGAGTTGCTGTATTTGGCAACAAACACTTCGATATCGTCTCCGTTCTGAGCACCAGTATCAGCTGCTACACCTACATCTGTGTTGCCCAAAAACCAACCACCAACAATCGGATTGCTACTTGAGTCAGTGGTAATCGATGTACCATAAACTACATCGAGAGTGGTAACTGTAACGCCATCATAATCACCATTTCCACGTAGTGCTTGAGCCCATTGCCACTGGCCGTTTGGAGATAACTTTGCGGTCCAACAATCCCAATAACCAGTTGAAGTTAGAGAAATTGAACCGAATGAAATTGACTCATAAAACATCCCAGTAGCGAAAATATCTCCATTTGGAGCAACGGAAATATCTTGTAAAGTTGCCTCTGCATATTGAGAGGTCCCTGTAACGGAAACTTTTGTGATCCATTGCCAATTTCCGTTTGAATCTGCCTTACCTATCCACGGTTCTATATATTGACCCGAGGTAATAGAGGAAGAACCCATAGTCATTGTTGTTGAGCCGCTAATTATTCCAGCGACAACTATTTCGTTGTTAGAAGAAGTATCGATCGAATTCATCACCGCAGGATTTGCTGCGTTGCCTGAGGCAGACCAATCGTTTGTGCTTCTAGAGGACTGCTTGATAAAATTGTCAACTGAAAGACGCTCTTCCTGATTTGACTTCGACTCATCAAAATCAGGCGATAAACCAGCCAATAATATCGATGAAAAAAGGAGAGTAATAATTACCAAACTGAACGACTTTGCTTTACGCATGGCTAGGACCGTTTATACCGTGTCAAAGGAAGGTCATGAAACCTTCCCAATTCGGTGTTCAAATATCACTCTATGTTGGTATCAAGAGATAGAATATCACTATCTCCACCATCGATGATTGTAATTGTGGAAACTGCGAATGGCTTACCACAAGCAATTCCCAATTCTCGATTAACCAGCATGGCTCTATGTTTGATGACACTCGGGTGACTTGCATGTAAATTGTCAATGTATTCTTGCGGGCAATTTGCTGCAAGAATGACTAATTTAGCCTCTCCTGATGCGCACGCATCCAATGCTTGTCGTTGTCCAAATAATAGCTTGCCTGATGATATTGCTGTTTTTAATTGTCTACTTAAATCCATATTTTGTTCCTCCATACTCCACTGTGTTTCTCATGGTTGGAATAATCACTCCTCTGGTATGTAGTATAACTCTACACTACCTGTTCCTAGGGAAATCGGTTGACCGACAATGATATTTTCTGCAACTCCAGTCAGTTGGTCTCTCTCTCCGATAATACCTGCCTTCAGCAAGTGGTTAACGGTAACTTCGAAAGCAGCACGAGCAAGAATACTGTGCTTTGTACCTGAAACACCATGTCTACCGATTGCCCTAACTTCTCCTTCAGAGGTCATTACATCAGCAACTAGTAACAAGTGTCTAACATCGACTTCCAGTCTTGCTCCATCTAGCGTTGCTTGTAGTTCGTTAACAATCGCTTGTCTAGCGGCTTCTATACCTAGATATTCGTAGATTTCAATGATGTTGTTAGTGTATGTTCTACTTCTATCAATGGTTTCAATTTCACTGACTCTTGATAGGTTAGACCCGATTGTTGAGAGGTAGTATTCTCCAGTTTTATCGTCAAGTTGTACATTGGCTCTTTCGACATTTGGAATTCCCTTTAGTCTCAGATCTCGAATTTTTTCCTCAAGTTGTAGTAGCATGGTGTAGGAAGGCGGGTTTTCTGCAAGTTCTGCCAAGTCTTCTTCCGAGTGGACTCCTGGAATCATTGTCAATTTTGATGCCTTATTGCCTTCTTTGTCTGCTTGTACATACAATCTAGTTGCTTGTTCCAACTTATCTTTAACTTCTGAAGCAGTCATGTTCTTTTGCTTTAGGTTAGATTTGTTCAGTTTAAGAACAAGCCTTCTTTGGGCAACGTCTGTTTCAAGACTTGCTATACCAACAGTTGTGGTGACTTCGATTGCTGCAGCTAACTTTTGTGCTTCTTCTGCTGAAGTTCTCTTATCAGGTTGTAGTCTAATTGTCATTGTAGGTGTTTGAGGAACTTTTCTAGCGTCAACAATTTCAATAATTCTTGGAAGACCTTGAGTGACGTTGACTGTTGCTACACCAGCATAGTGGAAAGTACGCATGGTCATCTGTGTACCTGGTTCACCAATTGATTGAGCAGTGATAATTCCTGCCGCTTCATACGGGTCAATACTTGCTCTCTTTAGGGCAAAAATTGCCTCTTCAACAACTTTCTTCGCCTGTGGCTTAGTTAACTTCTTCTTACCACGTGCATGAATTGCTGTAGTCAAGTCGTGGAAGATTCGGTTAGTGAATCTTCTAGAACCTGAATCCTCAACTGCTGCAACCAGACTTTTGTAGACTGGATCATCTGAAAGTTCATCTTCCAAACCAATTAGTTTTGCATCTGCGTTGTAACTGTCAATGTCTGCTGTTGGCTTTACTCTAGAACGAGCTCTAGTCTTACGACCAGTTCTGCTCAATCTGACAGATGTAACTGGACCAATTGCTTCATTATTGGCTAATTTGTTCTTTTGATTGGCTCCATCAATAATGCCTTTTATTTGACTTGCCGTTTCAGAATCGGTTTCACAAATTTGAGCAATATTCTCTGCTGGGAGAATCTTTACGTCATCCCACTTTCTATCGTCTGCAAGAATATGTGCAAAATTCTCTGCGATTCCTAGGTCCATTAGCTTCTTTTTGGTTGCACTCTTGACTACCATCAGTTCTCACCTCCATCATCACCTGATTCTTCGAATTCCCAAGCGCCCATATCCTCTTCACTCTCATCTCTATCTCGAGACGCACGCTCTACTACGGTAGCACCTTCAGTTCCAAGAGCCTCGTCAACAATAACATCTATGTTGAACGGAGATCCATGTACACCTCTAGATGGGTCAATTCCATCTTCACCATAACTGAACTGTATGATTCTATTTGCCGTGTTTCTTACAGACAGCATCTCATCGTCGTAGACTTTCAAGTCATCCATAGCGTTGATTAGTCTTCTCTGCATATATCCTGATTTAGCGGTACGTACCGCAGTATCGACCAGTGATTCTCTTCCTGACACAGAGAGCATAAAGAACTCTGTTGGTTCAAGCCCACGCTTGAAAGAGTTGGAGATGAAACCTCTGTCAAGTGCTCCACGTCCACCTCTCTTGAAATGGGCTAGAACTCTATCGTTGTATCCTCTCTCTAGTCTCTTACCACGAACCTTTGCTTGACCGATAGAACCGGCCATCATTGTCAAGTTATCCATTGAACCTCTAGCACCAGATATCGCCATGTTTACCGCAGCATTAGTCGAGCCTGATTGGTTCAGTTCATCCTTAGCAATGTCACCAGCTTTTTGCTTACCTTCATCGAGCATAACCATGATGTTCTCTTCAAGAGTTTCTCGTGGCGTTCTTCCAGGTCTAGTCTCATATCCTTTACCATCTTTACCGAATGCTGCAAGTTCTTCTTCGACCAATTTTCTAGCATCTGCATTTGCTTGTTCAATTGCATCAAGAGATTCTGGAGACAAGTCTTCATCATCAATACCAGTGGTAAATCCTAGCGCAGTACATGCTGCGATAGAAAGTTGGGTAAATTCATCAAGGAATTTCGCCCCTTGCTCTGGACCATTAGTCTGAACAATTGCGTCTAGCAATCTTCCATCCTCAGCACCAATTGCTCTCTTGTCTAGTGTACCCTCAACACTGCCATTCTTGACAACAACATCATCATTCGAACGGCTTCTAAATCTCAAGTGTATGTTATCGGGTATAATTAGCGAAATGATATCTTGACCTCTGAAACTGTCTCGACCATTCTCATCTTTGACAACTTCCGGTAAAGATCCTGTCCAACCAATGTTTCCTAGCATCTCCAAACCATGTTCCACAGAAATTAGAGTACCAGGCCTAGACAACAGGTATGCACCAGAAATGTGGTCGTGTATTCCGCCAATGACCGCTCCACCATACCTAGGAGTCAAGATATGTTCTTGTACTCTCATCAGGATTTTGGCTTCAGCTCTTGCTTCTTCCGACTGAATCACGTGAAGGTTCATTTCATCACCGTCAAAATCAGCGTTGTATGGCGTACATACGGCTAGATTAAATCTAAAAGTATGACCTTGCATAACTCTAACTTCGTGAACCATCATAGACATTCTGTGCAGCGATGGTTGTCGGTTAAAGATCGCAACATCGCCATCAATCAAGTGTCTCTCTACAAGCATACCAGGTTTGGGATTACCGTCTCTATCAAAAGTTGAAAGTCTATCTTCTACAGATGTTCTTTCACCCCATTCATCAGATGGGCTGCCACAGTGAGGACAGGTGATTTCCAAGTGCTCAGGAACTGGGTCTGGGTTTACCTTGTCGAGTTGTTCAAGTTCCCACATCCATCTGTAGTGCAGGATAGCACGTGGATCATCCTTTTCCAGTGCGTTACCATTGACATCTTCTCCACGTAGGTTTGAAAGTGTTGCATGATCATCAGCAACATAATTTGTTACCTCAACGCTTGGGTCGACAACAGAACGACTGATTTCTTTCCTAATTACTAGACCAGGCAGGAAGTTTGGCGCAGGCATGACTTGATGTAAATCTGGCCTCATGGTTGTTTCTTCCATACATTCTGGATTGTGGCATCTGAAACCAGCGTTGATTAGTCGGCTTCTGGAGTTGATTCTAACTCTTCGCTTGTCACCACGGATAATGTAGTTTACACCAGGGTGGACATCAGGACCTCTTAGAATCATTTGACGCATTTGTTCCCTGTTTCTCATCGTGACCCTAATTGGCACGGTAAGCTCCCTAGCAATCTTCTCTGGGACACCTACTTCGTTTACTCCAAGGTACGGGTCTGGTGAGATAACCGAACGAGCACAGAAGTTTACACGCTTACCTGAAAGGTTACTACGGAATCTTCCTTCTTTACCCTTCAATCTCTGAGTTAGGGTCTTCAATGTTCTTCCTGAACGGTGTCTTGCTGGTGGTATTCCTGAAGTTTGGTTGTCAAAGTAGGTTGTTACGTGGTATTGTAATAGTTCCCACAAATCTTCAACAATCAACTGAGGGGCACCAGAATCTCTGTTTTCCCTTAGCCTTTGATTAATACGCAGAACATCAACCAACTTGTGAGTCAAGTCGTCTTCTGAGCGATCTCCACTGTCTAAAGTGATTGATGGCCTTACGGTGATTGGTGGCACTGGAAGAACTTTCAATACAGTCCATTCAGGTCGGTTTTGAGTGTCCATTCCAATAAAGATCAAGTGTTCCACTGGAATACTACTCAACCATTCTCTTACATCCCTAGGATTCAATTTTCTCTCAGTTTCCTTACCGGTTCCCTGAGTTTCGAGTTTTTCTTTGAAAGTTGTTGGCTTGTCAAGGGTAATTTTACCTTGAGCCGCACCACAATGCATGCAAACCTTACGCTTTGCACCAGAAGTTACTTTCTCGATTTCTTTGATTATCTTAGAAAATTCTGTTGAACCAACACCGTGTTTTAGTATGATATCACGAACTCTAGTTCTGTAATAATCTTGCTCACTTAGTTCTGGGTTTGAAGGGTGAGTATTTGGCTCATCGTGCAATAGAATCTTACTGCATGAATTACAGGTTGCTTTTAGTGCAGTCTTGATTAATCCAACGAAACCGATGTGGATAACCGGCAATTCGAGTTGTATATGGCCGAAGTGCCCTGGACTCTCGTCATACTTACAATTATCAGTTGGACATACTAAACCTGGCTCAATTACACCCATGTGTGGGTCCATCAAACCTTGTCGGTATGCGTGACCGTCATCTTTGTAGGTATCTGCAGTCTTAACTTCAACAGCAGACATTTTTCTAATTTCACTTGGGTCCATCAGACCAAATCTGATACTAGCAATTCGCTTCGGTATTAGGGTGGTAACTCTACTCATCTTCGGTCCTCCAGTTCTAATCTCATGGCCACACCTAAACTCTTCATTTCATCTAGAAGTAGCTTGAATGCATAGGATGTTTGTACTTTGTAAACTTCTGCACCATCTCCATGTATTGGGCTAACATATGTTCTTCTCTTAGGGTCATACCAAGCAAGGTGTCCCGATTGAGCACAAACATACATGTCAATACCATCCGACTCATCCAGCAATCTATCCTTGATTACCATGGATGCTCCGTGAGCAATCAAACAATCACGTTCCATTTCCCCAAACCTTAGACCACCTTGTCTTGCACGACCTTCAGTTGGTTGTCTGGTAAGGATTTGGACACGTCCTCTTGAACGAGCGTGAATCTTTGAACTGACCAAGTGGTGAAGTCTCTGGTAGTAGATACAACCAATGAAAATTTCTGCTGGATAAGCTTGTCCGGTTTCCCCGTTAATCATGGTTTCACGACCCGAGTGAGCAAATCCGTTGCGGATTAATCCGTCTCTCAGACTGCCTTCTTTCTCTCCACGGAAGGCAGTTCCGTCGATTCTTCTTCCTTCAAGGGAACCGACCTTACCACCGATCATTTCTAGAACGTGTGCAACTGTCATTCTAGATGGAATTGCGTGAGGGTTGATGATCAAATCTGGCACTACACCATCAGCGGTGAAAGGCATATCTTCTGGATTGACTAATCTTCCAATTACACCTTTTTGACCGTGTCTTGATGCGAACTTATCCCCAACTTCTGGTACTTTGTGGCTTCTTACCATTACTCTGACCATACGGCCTGAATCTAGTGATTCCGTTACGTAGACATTGTCTACCCATCCCTTCTCACCGTGTCTTACCAGCATAGAAGATTCTCTTCTTTCCTGTGCCATCAAGAAGGCACCACCGGATGATTCTTCCAAGAATCTCGGAGGACTCGTTTTTCCGACAAGTACATCGCCACCCTCCAGATACTTCTCTGGCAATGGCAATCCATCAGCTTCCAAATGTACATAAGATTCATCAGGCTTCAAACCTTTGACTTCTTGTAGAGAGGAGCCAGGTTTTTCAATTTCTTCAACTTGACCACCTGGGAATCTCCTTCGCTCAGCATTGTAGGTTCTCATGAAAGTTGAGCGACCAAGACCCAGATCAATTGAACCACGGTTCATGATAACAGCGTCTTGCATGTTGTAACCGTGAAGAGACATGATAGCAACTATGAAGTTTTGGCCACCGGGCCTCTCATCGAAATTGGTTGTTTCCATCGCTCTTGTTCTAGTGATTGACCTTTGAGGGTAGTGCAATATGTGCGCTCTAGTATCCGGCCTTAGCCTGTAGTTAGATGATGGAAGACCTAATGATTGTTTGACCATTGCTGTTCCACCTGTAACACGAGGCGTGGAGTTGTGTTCTGGGTACGGAATCAGAGAAGCGCATACACCTAGAACTAATTGTGGGTCTATTTCGCAGTGAGTGTGTTCAGGAGTATATTCTAGAGGTACTGAGAAACTTGCAACTTCCCAATCATTGTTAGGCATTCTAATCCTTGCTTTGAGCTTGGCTTCTGTTGCTCCGGGCTCTCCAAGATTGGTCCATTCTACGCTTTCGTTGGTGATTGGACGTCCAGCAAATTTTCCTTTAGGTACTGTTGCAGGAAGAACAAACGGTTTTGGAGCGATGTAGAGGTCTTCTTCTTCCTCAGCATCTACCCATTCAACGATTCCTTCATTGACTAAATTCTTGAATGTCATTTCGCCTTCAGTTAACGCTTCTAAGTGTTGGGAAGTTAACCTTGGAGCTCCATCATAAAGTATCAACAACGGTCGCAAAATTCTACCTTTGTCCGTGTTGATGAATATGTCGCGGTTCTCACTATCGTAACGAATTGAAACTTCTGGAGGAATTGTTCCACGACGTCTTGCTGACTTGAAGTGACGTACTAGATTAGTTCCACGCTTGTGTATTCCATAGATGTCACCGTTGACGTGAACTCTGTCGCCATCGCTCCAATCATCTGGTTGGTAGACATCAAGCTCATCTAACTGATTACGGACATCTTGTTCACTAATGTACTCTGACACATCAATCATTTGAGCTGCATTCTTTACCAGTCCACAGTTTTGCCCTTCAGGGGTTTCGTTGGGGCAAAGACGACCCCAGTGGGTTGGGTGAAGGTCACGTGCCTCAAAGTGAGGTTGACTTCTAACCAGAGGTGATGTGACTCTTCTCATGTGTGACAACGCAGCCAAGTATGTTGTTCTATCCAACAATTGACTGACACCTGATCTTCCACCGACCCAGTTTCCAGTAGCCAATGCGTGCATTATTTTGGAGGTCAATACGTCAGGCCTCAAACATGAGGTGATTCTTAATTCACGCTTTCTGTTGTGGTGTCTTTCAAGTTGATACTTCAAATCTCGAGCGAGTTGGTTTGAGGAAACTCTAAACAAATCTTCGATTAAATCACCTGCTAGTCTTACTCTCTTGTTGGCATAGTGGTCCTTGTCATTTGGCTCTTTGGAGTGCATAGCCATTTCTAGTACTTGCCTAACGATTCTTCCAAGGAAAACCGCTTTCTTCTTTCGGTCTGTTCCTTGGTCGCCAAGGTGAGGAAGAAGTTCTCTGTCCAGAAGTTGGTCTACTCTTGCTTCACGGTAGTCTTTTTGTTGACCTGCTGCGAATTTCTTTTGCAACCATTCATGGGCTTCCAACATGTTTTGAACAGCATATTCTTCATTGTCATTTACTTCATTGATGTTTGCTACAATGTACTTGAATGTCTCAGTAGGTCCTGCGATGGCAGTGAAAATTTCTTGGTCATTGTCGATACCAAGTGCACGCATCAACAGAACAACTGGAATAGGAGTTGTACCAGCGGTGCTAATCTTGACCATTAGCATACCATCTCTTCTCTTCTCGACTGTGAGTGGTTTCCTCATACCGTCTTTCTGAGAGAAAATTTTGGCAACTTCGGTTCTCTTAGCGTACCTGTTGTTAATCTCGACTGTTACCCTGTTTGGAGCAAGGTCTTCGGTGGAGATTAGTACTCTCTCAGTTCCGTTAATGATGAAGTAGCCGCCCGGATCTAATGGGTCTTCGCCTTTTGTTTTTAGCAAATCTTTCCAGAGGTCAGAATCCTCGTTAGATGTTGTTGGATATAGCTGTCGATCTCCTGCGATGTGTGCAGGGTGCAAATTACACCTTTTTGATCTAACCATAATCGGCATGCTGCCTACTTGAACGCTCTCTTCTTTAGGAGATGGAATTCCATTTCTTACTATTTGGAAATCGATGGTTACTGGGGACATGTAAGTCAACTTTCTCAAACGGCATTCCATTGGAGTGGATGGGTGCTCTGAACCATTTGCTTCTCTGATTGTTGGCTCACCAAGTTGAATGTTTTTCAGTCTGATGACAATGTCTTGGTCAACAACGTCTAGTTTGATGAATCCACCTTCATCGTCTTCAACTTCGCCATCGATACCAACGCGAATGTTACGAATTATTTTTTCCATTCTCGACAACATGTTATCTCCGGCAGGGATACAGTCATCATATGATGCAATTTGGTGGTTTACTAGGCTTCTTTCTTTGAAAAATGATTGAATTATTTCCTGCATGTTTATCCCTCTCAGTTACCCTCTACTATCAGTCTGTAAGCGACCGTCTTTCCCGCTGACGGTGAGCGTCTAATTACCTTAACAACTCTGTCAGCAATCCATCCTGCTGCCAGCGGTCTGTGTTCAGGGTCTGCAGCTAACTTTGCATTGTCAATAGTTTCCGCTTCCTCTTTCAATACTTGAACTACGGGGTCTGTAATCAGTATCTTTGGAAGCAATTCTTTGGCAATTCTTGGCTTACCTGTCTCATCGTCTATTTGGACCATTTGCCAAGGTGCGAGTTCTGCTTTTTCGATTTCGAATTGTTCTTCTTCACTTATGTTTGCGTCACCAACCAGTTCCTGGTGAGGTACCAATTCGTGATTTAATGCGTTGAACCTAAGGGTGATTTCGGGCCTGTCGAAATCATCGATGGCTCTGGATCTGATGGTTATTTTCTTGCTCTTCTTTTGAGCCCTTCTTCTAGAACCTTGCTCGGCAATAACTGACATAACATTGGTGAATGCTTCTGAATCCTTGGATGCACCTAGAATCGAGGCGATCTCATCATGAGAGAGTGTCTTGATGTCTGTCATGTTTCTGTCCGTTGCCAATTTATGGGCAAATTCTTCAGAAACACCTAATTCCATTAGTCGCTTTTTTGTTGCGCTTTTTACTACCATGCCAGACCCCTCAAAATACCCACAACTGGCTAGACCGGTAGCGAATCAGGCGGGCCCGACGGGGTTCGAACCCGCGACCGTCCGGTTAAAAGCCGGATGCTCTACCTGACTGAGCTACAGGCCCAACGTAGCAACTTGGGCTTTTCAGCCGACTTGCCCTGCGTTATTATATTTTCCGGCAGGGTCAGCCCAGCCCCGCCATAGCGAAGCACAACCAAAATCGGCCAATTTGAGCGTCCTGAGGATGTATTCCGCTTGGGATGGTAATGAATAAATGCTTCGTCCAAAACAATGATTCTGTGAGCGGGCCTGTTTTTTCCGAGGATTCCGTTTCAAGAGAAATGGAATTAATCGAAAAATCGCCAAAACAATACGAATGGCTATCTCCTACTGGAGAATTATTCGTTATTGAATTACCGCACACGGTTTATCCACCAAGAGAGGATACTGATTTCATGGCTGAAAGCCTCTCAAGGCTTGGGCCTGGAAAAGGAAGAAAATGTCTTGAGATAGGTACTGGCAGTGGAGTTTTATCCTTATTTTGCCATCGCCAAGGATGGAAGGTCTCAGCTTGTGACATTAATCCGTATGCTGTAGCATCTGCTAGAGGATTCTTCTCAAACAACTCTGCTGGCGACATAAGTTTGTTTGAAGGCGGACCTGGACCTAGTGAAGATGGATTGATGGAACAATGGGCTGGTCAAGGACCTTATGACCTAATTTTTTGGAATATGCCATACATTAGGCCTTCTGTTGATGATTCTCAACATCTTGGCCCAATGGAAGATGCAGCACTAATTGACACCAGCAAAACTAACCTTATCGATATAACATTAGAAAAATTGCGATCTTCAAATTTACTTAGCCAACATGGACTTGGCCTTCTTAGCATTGGCGAGACATTCACCGAGGAAGACATCAATGATTTGTGTTCTAAGTATGGATTTGCATCCAGAATTGTTAACCAACTAACTTTTCAAGACGGTGAATGCTTGAGAATCATGGCGTTTTGGCACCCATATGCCAGATTTCCAACAATACACCGTGAGGTTGTACCATCAACTAATAGTGAATTATTGAACGAGAAATGGCCCATTGGTAGTTCATTATCGACAGATTTGCAGACAAACGGGCGTGGCAGATATGCTAGAGAATGGACAAGTACTCCAGAACTACTAGCCTGTTCTTGGAAGATTGGCGAACAGTCTAAGATTTCTCCAGAGATTTTGCAAATTCTATGCGGCTACTTAGTAAAACAATCGTTTGAATCCATTTCGCATTCCAATCCTAATTGTAGGGTTTTACTAAAATGGCCAAATGATTTAATCCTAATCAAAGATGGTAAATGGGGGAAGGTTTGTGGTATATTGGGGGAGTCTGTTTCCAAGGGAAATAATAACCAAATCGTAGTAGGGATCGGAATCAACATTTCCGATGGTGGTAAAAATATGGATGCTGAATTCCCAATCGGATTTGCTGATTGGTATTCAGATGCCATCACAAAGGAATTTTTACTAACACAAATTCACTCCAGAATGGCTGGATTGTTTGAATCAATAGATGGAATTCCACAATCAAATTTTGAAAATGTGAAAGATTACGCCTACGATGCAATCGAAAAGGGATTTTATGCTTGCAGATCAATACTATATAGAAATGAAAAAGTATCATTTCAAGGTATAAAAGAAAACGGTACTGTCAATCTAGTTTCCAGTAATGGACAAGAGTTTGTCTGTAATGAAACCGAGGATTTGACCTGGCTATTTATCTAGTTCTAATTCAGCATCAATTGATTGATTTGCTAATTCAACTCCTCGCTTCTGCAATCCAAAAATAAGTATTGCAGCACCAATCGGATAAATTAGAAAGTCCAACATCATTGTTCTACTGATATCAACATCCAGTTCAATCGATCCTGAATCAACAATTATTTCGACTCTGTATTCACCATATTCTTTGGATTCCAAGCTAGGCATAGATTCTTTTTGTCCGGCAGTAAGAGTAAATCTCTCTTCATCAATTAACTCATTATCAAAGAATATCGCTATATCGCCCTCTGAATCAGATATCGATTCAATATCTAACATTAATTTGTCACCTTTGAGCAGAAAAACGGACTTTTCGTACTCTGAAACCCCTTCTGAATCGAGTTGGGTGTTTTCTACCCAGCCGTGAATAATGAAACCAGCACACAGCATACCTATGCCAACAAGAATCAGTACGTCGCTAAATTTCATAGCTTCGGCAGAACCTCCAGCTCCCATGGGCTGGACTCGATGGCATTGGCAAATGAATGCTTCCTTAGTTAAGACTGGAAAGTCTTTCTCTGACGAGTCGAATTTTACCACTCGATGTTAAACTAGAAATACCGATTTTTTCCAGCGAATTTTCTTCCGATATATATTCACGAAACGGCAAATAGTCTGGTAGTTTGACCTGAACTATTCCTGTGCCGCAACCGTTTGGAAGAACATCAAGTTCGAAATCCATTAATTTAGGGTTAGATGACAATTGTAAATAATTTGAAATTTCTTCAATAATCGCTTTTGTTTCACTCCTTGACCTTATGTCAACAGATAGTTGTAGACCAATCCAACGTCTCTTCCCTCGCAGAGCCTTGGAGAGACGCCTCGCCATGCTACTCCTTATCGATAATTTCACTTAATTTCTTTGGATAGTATCAAATCATAACTCTACCTCGGTAAGTCTGTTGCAATATGCCAGATGAACCAAAATCAAATGACAACGCCGAACTGCAACGAGGTGACCTGTTATCTAAGTTTGAGCAACAGGATGTTTCTATGTATGGCTTATTGAAAACCCTGCTTTCATCATCGACAATGCCGCATATAATCCTGATATTATTCCTTTCAGTGATTTTTTACACAACTGCAAGAATAGATTCGTTGACTGTTTTTTCTGCTATGGCATTTACTAGTCTATCGGCATCATACATTATCACTGCAATGTTATCAAATAACAGAATAGTAAGAGATTGGATCACTTTGGGCGATGATAATTCAGCAAGTGAAACCGCATTTTTAGTGCGTTATTTATCGCCTTTTCGAATCTGTTTGTTCCCAGTAATTTCTGCTGGCTTAATTTTCGCATTGCTTGTTGTAGGAACCGGGGAAAATGGCATCATAGCAAATGCTAACAAATCAATTCCTTTGATTCTAGGAATGTTATTTATCGCTTGGTCGATTGTTCAAGGAACGTCTTTCTCACAATGGGCATCAACGACAAGTGCCAAGCGTTCGAAGAAAGCAAAAAAATTGGGAAGTTTGAAATCTTCTGTCGTTATTCTACTCTCCATTGTGTGTTTGTTTAGTATATCATTGGCGTTTGTCTTTTATCAATTAGCAGAGATAAATAACTCATTAGCTGAATCTGTTTTGAGAAGTGTACCCTTTGCTTTCTTAGCAGTAGGATTTTCGCTTGGTAGTATTTCATATTCTTGGCAAAATAAAAAACTCTCATCGATGAAACCAAGGTTGCATAAATTTAGCAGCACTTGGAGTTTAATCTGTCACCTGTTTATTACCTGGCACTTGCTTACTATTTGGCGACAGAATTTCATGGATCCATCAATATTCCAAGTTTTTATCGAGGAGATAGCATTGATGATTTTTACTGTTTTTGTTGCAATATGGTCAATGACCTCAAAAGGATACAAGAGTAAATTTCGACTAATAACTGAAGAGAACGCCCTAACTTGGGGGTTAGCATTTGGCTATGCATATGCTGGCAGTGTTGCAATGCTGACAACATTTTTCGATGACATTAAAATTGTAATGTCGATAGGCCATGCTGTTGTAATTATCACAGTTATCTATGTACACAAACTTGTTCTTGGAAGCGTCATAGAAAAGGACAATACAAGCGTAGATGTGAATAGAATTATGGAAGAATCTGAATCACCGACGATACGAGATGAAAATCCCATCGAGATGGTTCAAACAAAAATTGAATCTAAACCATCAACAAACCCAAACTCCGAAGAAGTTTGGCAGGAAGATGATGATGTCGATTGGAACAAACAGAAAAAACAAATACAAATTGATGACGTTGAATGGAATGAAACAATAGACCTAGACTAATCATCTACAATACCAGAAAGTAATGTTACGACCCTCATGCTGTTATGTAAGTCTTCACTTACTCTCGCACCAAGAATTACTTGGGCATCCGAATCAAGAGCATTCGTGAATAATCTTGCAACGGTATCGACTTGACTTAGAGTCATGCCCAAACCACCTTCGATTTGAATTAGACATCCTGTAGCCCCTCCAACGTCAAGCGCTGCTAATGGAGCCATCATTGCAGAATCCAGGATTTTTTCTGGCTCATCTGGGTCACCCATACCAACCAATAGAGTCGATTTGCCTTCTTTTTCGACAATTGCTCTCAGATCCATCAAATCCAAATTAATTAACCCCATCCTGAGTAAGGTCCTAACCAAACCGTCTACCAAATCTTCAACCCATTCAGCACCCATTTGCCATGTTCTACCCTTCTCTCTTGCTTGTCTTGCTAATCTTTCCAAGGATAATCGGACAGTTACATGAGCAAAATTATCTAACCTTGAAAACCCTTCTTCGGCGATTTTAAGTCTGGTAGATTGTATCTCAAAAGGCATAGCTGCAACCGCAATAACCACTGCCCCGGATAGTCTTGCTTGCCGAGCGAACTCATGCGCTGCTCCTGTTCCTGTACCACCGCCAAGGCCAGTTAGCAAGATTACTAGTTCGACTGGATCCATCAATTTTCGAACAACGGCAGAGACACTTCTCATCCTTTGCTCAGCGAGTGGAGGCAAGGCCGCGCAGCCAAGTTTATCGACAACTGTCCCCAACCTCAACACATGCCCTTGTTGAATAGAAGAAAAACTTTCATCATCTGCATCAATCAACAAAATATCTGCTTCAGAATCACATTTTGACCAAGCACCTTTGGCCCATGAACAACCTAAGCCGCCCACCCCTGCAATCAAAATTTGAGATGATTCCATCGGCTGATGGTAATATTGATGCTCAATGAACTTTATCTCATTTTTCAATGTACCTCAGATACCTTCTTCTCGAATCTCGAGCCCATGCATTATCGGGTTCTATTGACAACACCTTATCGTAGTATTTGACTGCGGTTTCAAATTCTGAAAGATAGCGACCGTAGAGGTGACCTAGATTAGACAATACCGGAATACATTCATTATCCTGCTCGAGCATTTTTAGCAGTAAATCTTCTGCGTTACCGAGATCATTTTTCAGCATCATATCTTCAGCTTCTTCCAATTCAGCGAGTTGAGTTTCCGACAAATCATAGGTGTTCTCAAATGGTGTCGGCATTGCTATCAAAACACGCAAAAACTCCCCGTTATTGAACTATCCCTATCAAGAACGATTTTAAGCCGTATTTCGGGGTTTATAAAGTCGGGCAAAAACGAGGTACTGCGAATAAATTTGACCACCCATTTTGGCAATGTTTAAAGGGTTCATGCCGGTGGGAGAATTAACTGGGTGTGTCAATGTTGCGCAAGCCAATCTCAAATCGCCTTGCGCTAGGCACATTGCTGTTGATTCTGCTGACCCTACCAGGAATTGCCTCATCGTATCATGGCGGCATAGGAGGAGAACAAGTCAACGCCGGCGAGACAATTGATGATGTCGCAAAAGAAGGTTGTTTGTGCCACAATGCCGCTGCAGATAACACCGTACAGATTATTCTCGATGATGTCCCATATGCTTGGGAAGCAGGCCAAACCTATGAATTGAAACTTCAAATCATCGGCGGCCCTCCCGCAGCAAGCCCTTGGACTGCAGGATTCTCGATGAGAGTTTCAGATGGAACTCTATCTGGAGATAATCTACAAAATTGGGAAGACGACCCAACGACTTTGACACAAACTGAAGCAACCGCTGGCGAAGACGAGCGAATGTGGATATTTTCATGGGAAGCGCCTGCAGCAGAAACTGGAGTTGTTGACTTTTGGATTACTGGTAACTCAGTCAATGGCGATCAAGGCCCGGGACCTGAAGATAAGTGGAATCAACTCATTTTTGCTCTCCAAGAAGGAGATTCTAAGACTACAGCAATGGGTACTAGAACTCTATTTGCCGGAGATGGCAATGTCAGTCCACCAGAACCTCAAGAGACTGGCGTAGACCTAAAGCACATGGGAGCCGAATTCAGAGCCCACGTCCTTGGATTGCTAGGATTTGGAGCGGTGTTAGCCGTAGTCCTGTTTGCTGGACTCATGCTTAGATACAGTTTTTCATCATCTTACAAAGGCAGAAGCAATCAATTGCGCTTGCGTTACAAAATAAGAAGAAGAGGTGACCAGTGATGGACGACACAATTACTAAATTACTACGAGGAGTTGCTCGAGGCGAAATTAGTGTTGACGATGCTAGAAAATCCCTTGAAGATGCATCCTTAACCGAAGAACAAATGGAGATGGCGATTGACAAAGGAGTATTCACTGAAGCTGATATGGGTTCAATTGTTAGTGCAAAATTAGCACCATCTGGAGCATCTTACCTGACTATGTTTTTCTTTATCTGGGGAATTTTTTGGTCTTGCTACTGGATGTTTTCGCTAATCTATGGATTAGC
Organism: uncultured euryarchaeote; assembly: GCA_937911345.1. Classification (GTDB taxonomy): domain Archaea; phylum Thermoplasmatota; class Poseidoniia; order Poseidoniales; family Poseidoniaceae; genus MGIIa-L1. Next base: position 23,574 of record CALDPP010000144.1, read on the forward strand.
CAACGACTGGGACCAACGTCAACTAGCGTTCCATCTGGCCATCGGCGTTACAACTTTGATACTGATGGGACTTGTTTATCTAAGATTCATTCTTCCGGATACGATTATTGTTAAACATGCAATTAACAAATTCATCCCAGAACATCAAAAAGACTGGAAAGAGTACAAGGTGTGATTTAATTGGCAAGAGAATACAATCTAAAACCCGCTCCATCACTCGATGATGGCGACTCTATGTTTGGCACCAGCAAAGTAATCAATCGCCGTCAATTCCTAAAATATGGTTTCAACACCGCCACCGGAGTTCTTGCAGCATCGTTAGGCGTTTTGGGATTCTCTGCGATATTGTTGCCACCAGGAGCAGATTCTGGCGGAAGTAACAACGGAGTTATCTTTTGGGCCAAAGGTAGAGAAGATGAAGCATGGTATGGTGCTAAACACGAACTGCCAATGACTAGGCAAGACTTTGTTGACGAAGCTGCAAAATCATCCACAGGAACTGCTGGTGCAGCAGGAATTTGGGCCGGCGTGCCAGTAATTGTTGTCTACGTAGATCACGAGAAAAACAAAGACACTCCTGTCACCAATGGAAAAGCAAGATTCCAAATGATGGAAGGGTATGATGAAACTGGAAAACGTATTGGGCACTTCGAAGATATGTCAGATTTGGATCCAAGAATATTCCCCTCAGATAACCTAGTTATTATTTACGGACGCTGTACACACCTGTGTTGTATACCCGGTTGGCAGCTAGTGTCTAATTCCTTCACAGATGATTCTTGGACTCCTAACGGAACAGACGATGGTGGAACCAAGTTATTCTGCATTTGTCACTCATCAAGATTTGACCCAACTGCTTTAGAGATGAACTCTAACAGAAACCGTTCGAACGGTGCGACATTCAATTACGCTGGAATAAAGGTTTCAGGTGGTCCTGCTCCTGTAGGATTACCAATCATTCCTGTTCAGATGAATGGCGACAACATTGAGGGAATTACGGATTACCTCGACTGGTACACATATTGTGATTGAGGTGATATAATGACAACAATGTTCTGGATTCTATGGTTTTTTATCGCATTCATTATCGTACTTGTAGCATTTACTCTGCGCAAGGAAAATGAGGAAATGCCACGAAGAGAAATTCTCCGTGCTGTTGAATCTACCGGAAAAATGGGATTCGCAGAAAGATCGTTCTTGTGGGTATTCTCTTGGTTAGATACTAGATTTAGACTCCAAGACTATTGGAATATGTCAAAAGGTGCTTACTACAACATGCACAGACAAATGCCACTTACACACGCTGAAAAGTACAAATTGAGAATCATATGGTACTGGTATCCACTTTACTGCCTAGGTGGAATTTCATTCCTTTCTTTCATCATCTTGGTGATAACCGGGACAGTACTTGGAATATACTATGTTCCAGGCGGAGAAGGTATTCCATCTCCAGCATATCTCAGTATGCAGTACATCATGACAGAATTACCGTTCGGTTACATCATTAGAGCCGTCCACCATTGGGGAACTCACTTTATGGTTGCTAGCGTATTCTTGCACATGTGTAGAGTTTACTTTACCGGCGCATATCGAAACCCAAGAGAGTTGAACTGGCTAATTGGAGTCGCTTTGATGGCGTTAACAATTGTATTCGGTTACTCTGGCTATCTACTGCCATGGGATTCACTAGCATATGGTGCTGCAGTTATTGGAATTAACCTTGCAAACTCAAGCCCGCTTGTCGGAAAGCAAATTGCTACACTATTATTCGGCGGATCTGCCTTAACCCCTCGTACAGTAACCAGAATGTACTTCATACACGTTTTCATCCTTCCAGTAATCGTTACTGGATTGATTATCGTACACTTGTTCATTGTTTGGGTACAAGGAATAGCGGAGCCACATTGATATTTGGGGGAATTAAATGGGACTAGTAGAGAATCTCGGAAGAGTAGCATCATCATACATGGATGAAAAAGAGAAACTTCAGACCACTGGAGAAAAGCGAAAGAGAACAAGGTTGGGTCACGGATTTTGGCCACATGAAGTTCTAAGAGACGTGTTAATTTTCGCCTTCATGGGTGCAGTATTACTTTACTATGCTTGGATTATCCCCCCTCCACTACATGGTGCTGCTGACCCATATGCTCAAGCAGGTTTCGTGTTCCCTGATTGGTATGTATTATTCTCGTACGGATATCTTCGGTGGGGCGAATATTTGCCACAGTTCACGGTGCCAACAGGATTTGTTGGTGATATCTTCGGACAACCTGTATTCCCATGGAATGCTGCATGGTGGGGAGCTGCCCTAACCGGCATCCCAGTAGGAATTTTGGTATTACCACCATTTTTGGGTGGCAGGGAAAAGCGACCTGTCGAAGACCCATGGTTTGCTGCCGCAGGTGCTGTTTATTTAGCACACATATGGTTCATTTCCGTATTCTCAATCAATATTTTCCTTGAACTGTATCATAAAAATAGATCAGATTATTGTAAACTAGATAGTCATGGAGACTTGCTTTGTGGGGTGAGAGAACCTTGGTTAGCGGAAGCTTTCAATGCTTTACCATGGCTGATGACGGGAGTTCTGCTATGGATTTGTATCTACTTTGGAGCAAGGATGGTGCTAACCAAGGCATGGGGTTCTGGATTCACACCGGGCCATGCCAAACAAATTCTTGTTGGTGCATTAATTCTCTCTACCGCCGCTACAGTGGCAACATGGGATGTATATGACAAGGGATTCTGGGGCGCAAAGGGATTAGGTACTATTTCCGACTATGAAGAACTAGAATCTATGAGAACTCAGCCTGTCGACATACATGTTCATGATACCAATGAATTCACTGATGAGTTCGGATGGTCTGAAGACGGAATCGTGCCAACTGCCGCTTGGCTCGATTGGGTGATTTACCAACCCGGACAGCAAGTCATAATCGACTTTGCAGATGCAAATGGCCATCAAGAGCCTGGAAGCGGGATCAATGCTGCACAAGACTCAACAGTTCTTACTGACCAAGATGTTTGGTCATCATCAGGCTCCTTTACTATAACAGAAGACCCTGTACATTTCCCAGAAGGTCATCACGAATCAGTTGACAAGATTACTACAGATATAGTGTGTGAACACCGTGCTGAAGAAAGAAAAATCAATGATGTTAAGACTGAAACAATGATTAGCAGCAAGATGACTATTTACAATTCAAACAACAACATAGTCTCAGAATTCACTAACTGTGCTGGTGACTCACTGGAACTTCCTGTAGGCACTTACACCTACCAAATGGATGTTGAAATCACCGGACCTCTAGCGCTCAATGACACAATGATGAAAGAAATTAGTCTAGAAATTGCGGCATTCCAACCCCTGCTTGTTTGGAGCAGTTCTGCACCTGCATCCCTAGAAGGTAAGACTGTTAACCTAAGCAATGGCGCAGAACTGGCACTTGGAGGCACAAGCTTTGGAGAAGTCAACAATCCAAGTTATCACATGAACCCCAAGAGTTTGGATGCTAAACTAATTTATGCAATGTTCATTCCATGTTTGACATTTGGTGCAATGGTGTTCATACTGCTAAGATCTATGGCTCGTGGATATGAATTCGAAATGAACAAGTGTTACGGTTGTGACTTGTGTGACGATGCTTGTCCAGTCCGCTTATTCAATGGCGGTGACAAGTTAAACATCATTTACAACTCCTGGAATAATGAAGACGACGGAGTGCCGTTGTATTCTTGTTTAACCTGTACTGCTTGTACCAATGCATGTCCACAATTAGTAGACTATGACTCCTATGTTGATATTAGAAGAGGACTTATTGTTGGAGGCCCACAAGCTGAGATTCCTCACACGGTACTACAAGCAGTACTAGCAGCCGAGGCTGAAGAAGAGGCAGATGCTGACTTCATATCAGTTGAAGATTATCCAATAGAGTCCAATGTTGGATACTACCCGGGTTGTGTTGACTACCTAGACCAAGAGATGGTCTTCTCACATGTCAACGAAGGCGAGATGAACCTTGGAGATGCAACAACCTCCGCATTCACAATATTCGATGAAATAGGAGTAGATGTGTCATACCTTGGTAGAGATTTCTTGAAGTGCTGTGGCCACGATCAAAAGTGGCAAGGCCTGACAGAAGTCTTTGACAAGTTGAAGGCATACAACCAAAAGAAGATTCAACAATCTGGCATTGACACACTAGTTTCGTCTTGTGCTGAGTGTTTCAGAACTTTTGCTAGAGACTATGAGTTGGAAGACGTCAAGGTTATGCACACCACTGAGTTCTTGATTGAGCAAGGCTTTGACATGAACCTAAAGGTCGAAGAAGAGACTACTGTCACGTATCACGACCCTTGTAGGCTTGGTAGGCAAATGGGCATATACGAAGAGCCAAGAGAACTGATTCAATCTGTTGAAGGTGTCAGTATAGTTGAGATGGAACACAGTGGCGAAGATGCAATGTGTTGTGGTGTATCTAGTATGATGTCATGTAATGAGAATGCTAGAGCACTACGTGTAGCTAGAATGGAAGAAATCAAATCTACCGGTGCAGATACAATGCTGACATCTTGTCCAAAGTGTGTTTCACACTTTGAATGTTTGAAGTTTGAAGGTGATGAAAGATACTCTGACATCAAGATTCTAGATGTTGTCTCTTTCCTTGCACAGCAAATCAATGAAAAGAAGGAAAAGATAGGCCAAGAGTCAATTAACACTATTGAGACTGAAGCATGATCACTTCGCTTTCTTTTTGATTTTCATCTTCAAAGGACTTTCACTTTCATCGCTCATGCCGATTATCTCATAGTTTGATGGAAACAAGGCAATGGCGACACCTCCGAGGAGGGCCATTAGACCCCAAAAAAACATCTGCCTGACAAATAGCATTTCTAATGCAATTACACAAAGCAGTAGACCACCTATGTTGGATGTCCAAACTAATGTCTTGAATGTTGAGAGTGGCACACCAGTTGTTCCTGGCTTACGATATGGCCCAAATTCACCGCCAAATCGTTGAGCATCATTTTTCGCATCACTTTTGCTACTCAATTATATCACCTATCTATCATTGTAATTGCATCTGTTGGACAAGCTAGGACACAAAGTCTGCACCCCGTACAGGCATCTCTGATGATTCTCGCTTTCCGATTTGATTCTACATTCATCAATGGACTTCTCATATCTACCTTATACAATTCAATTGCATCATCATCGCATACAATATCGCATTGATCACAACCGATACACAGTCTCTCTTCGACGAAAGCGACGGTGTTTTCTCCACCTTTGGTATTGGAATGTTGTACACTACGTTGACGATTTAGAGAGGTTCTGATACGCAGGGCCTCTTTTTCCCTACGTTTCTTTAACTCATCAGCAGACGTCATTCAGACAACCCCACGGGTGCCTTCTCTTCAAACCTAACGACTGTCATATTTACCAATAAATCTCCCAAACAATAGAATGCGCCAACCAACAATGGAGGATTCCAGGCTGTTAAACCAGTCCATGGCACTTCATTTGCCCATGTCCAATTACCTAATTGCGTACCTACAATTTCCATAGCCAATGCCGCCCAAGCCATCGATGCATACAAACAAGGCTGAGGACCATATTTAGTGAATAAGATCACAAGAATAAGTAGGAAGATTGCTGAGGTATCAGTTCCTTCCCATACACCAAAAGCAACCATTGGAATAAATGGAATTAGAATCGGCATTGCAAGTTTTGTGTCAAACTTGTTTGCCATCGTTCTACCCAAGTCAAACAAGAAATAATGCCCTGCAGGCACGAATATTGGCATTAAACCCCTTTGGTATTCGTAGATTTTCCAGACTTCGCTAAAGAATAACTCCATGGGAGTAGCAAATGCTAGAACTGTTAACATCTCGATTCTCTCTTTTCTATTGGTTGATTTGTAGATATAGCCAAAAACACCCCAACACCATATATTCACTGGCCATTCTGCCAAATTATCTGGTAACAATCCACCGCATGCTGTCGCAGAAAACCATAGACCAATCACTATGGTTAGAGAGTATAACCATGAACGGCTCATGATTAATCCACTAGAGGCTTGATGATATTGCTTTGCATTGTACTCAAGCGCCATAATTAGAAAACTCTCTACCCATCGCTAACATAGATAATTCTGCAACTAAAGCATGCCAACCATGGGCATTTTCGCCGTATAAATGGCCCACATCAGCATAACTCTGGAATGCTGCACTCGGTGAATTCAAATTCTCAATATCACTTTTCTTTTC
>CALDPP010000145.1 GCA_937911345.1 uncultured euryarchaeote
CGATATTATCGTGGGTTGGGTTTGACGTAATTGACACTCATCCTGATGGCAATGGCTATCCTAAAGTCTCAATTGATGATTTTTTAAAGCACGAAATCGAGTTGATTTTGCTAACTAGTGAGCCTCACGAATTTACTCTTGATGAGGGCAATGGTATTGCGGCTAATATTGTCAAAGCTGGTGGTAAGGCTCCGATGATCAAACTGATTGACGGTGAAGATTTGACATGGTTTGGCTCAAGAACTGCACCGGCAATCGCGCGATTGGTTGAATTTCACGATCAAATCAATATCACAGATTAGCATCAATATGATGAGTAAGTAGGTTTTCAGCCTCACCATGGACGAGCAAGTTTTGGTCGCTGAACTCGTTGATGAGTGGCCAGGTAACAAGGGTAGCGCAACCCGTTCACTCAATGCTGCATTAGGTGCAACCATTGCTGTAGTCCTCGTTTTTTTGCTTATGAGCAGGGTTATCGGGGCTCCCTTTGAGCAAACAGCCATCGAAGAATCAATGGAAGGTTATACTCCGATATCTGAGAGATATTTGCAGAATTATTACACTGAGGATCAAAATTCCTACGTCCTAAAAAACGGTTCTTTGACTGGCCCAGATGGTGCGAGTCTTTGGCTTGGAACACACCATTTCGTAGAGTTTGAACTACCGCTAGAAGAAGGCGGCGCGGCACCAGATGGCAAAGTTAGCCTGGCCGTATGGGTTCCAATTATGGAAGACAATATGACAGTTCCAGTAATTGCTGAATTCGGACCTTATTTCGATGAAGCCTCTGTTGAAACAGGCGGTATTGAGGAACCTGGTACTTGGTTGGGAACCATGATTATTGAGCAAATAGTACCACATGGCTTTGCTTTTGCTCAAGTGTCAGTAATGGGTACCGGAAGGTCAAATCATTGTATGGATTTGATGGGAACGGCAGAACAACTCGGTGTTGATGCTGCAGTAACTTGGCTTGGCACGCAAGATTGGAGTAACGGCAACGTTGGCATGATTGGTAAGTCATACGACGGCTCAACTCCTTGGCAGGCTGCTATGTTCGGCAATGAGCATCTTACCACAATTGTACCAATTTCCGGTTTGATTGGGGTCATGGAATTGATGTGGCGCAATGGTAGTAGCGAGGCTAGAGCACCGATTATGCACAATGGCGTCTATGGTTCATACGGTATTGATGGTGATTTGGAGGATTCCGGAAACATGTGTCCAGATTACATCGCTGGTCCAGCTACTGGTGGAGCAGCATGGGCATGGGGCGGTGAAGCAGCCGGCAATTATTGGGGTGAGCGATATTTCCTCGACCGTGTGTTAGAGAATTACAATGGTAGCGTATACTTGATCCAAGGAATGCATGATTGGAACGTCGATCCACACATGGCTGTACCAACGATCAATAGGTTGTATGACAATAATATCGAGGCCAAAGGATTGTTTGGTCAGTGGGATCACGATTATCCGGACAGACCTCAGATCATGTTTGACAGAAGCGGCGTAGGACGAGGCATAGAAGCATTCCCAGAAATGGTTCGAATGGATTGGATGCAGGACTTGCTTGAGTGGTTTACTTACTACTTACAGGAGGAAGGTCCAAAGCCGTGGTTAGGTGTTGAAATACAGTCAAACCAAGGCCCATGGCGCTTTGAAGACCGCTATCCTATGACAGATACAACCGAGTTAGTTTGGGAGTTGGGTAGTGCTGATTTAGCCTCAGTAGGTGGTGGCAACACTATTCGTCCTGATGCATCCTCTGGTCCAGTTTATGAAACACCGCCATTGGAAGAAGATCTGTACTTCGGTGGTTTACCAAGACTACATGTCAATGTCAATACAGCAACAGTTGGAGGACAAATTTATGCTCTACTAGAAGACTGTGATGGAGCAAATTGTATCCATATTGGTCATGCAATTATGGATTTAAGATATCATGCGGGTGGCGATGATGAGCAAACTTGGACACCGGTATTTGAGGAAATAACAGCATTGATGGAATTCTTCCCTATGGATGTTGAAGTTCCTGCCGGCCACACGATCAAATTGACGCTGCGCAGTACTGGTGAAGATTACTTGCCATCAGCAGCCTCTACCCTAGTAACTGTAGTCGATGCTGGCTCAACTTTGCAACTAGACACATTTGACCCAGAAACTCGAGAATACTATGAAACAGTAATGTGTACTGCGCAAATCTGTAA
>CALDPP010000146.1 GCA_937911345.1 uncultured euryarchaeote
GTATTCCATGTTAGACCATTATCAAATGAAAATTCAACTGTGAGATAGTCATGCAGATAACCTTGAATATCCCAATTAGCATTTATTTCCAATTCATCTAAATATGGGAAATTAGATAGATTTGCCGGAATGATGAATTCTGATGCAGCATATGGCAAATAGTCTCCAGAGAAGTTACCGTGAAACCATGCGCCTTTACTACCACCCTCATTGAATAGGCTCAACTCATCAATAAACCATCCACCGCGTGGTAACGAAATTTGACTTGTTGCCAGACAAAATTGTAACTGAGTAGTCACTGACGTTTGGCTTAAGTAAGGGTCAAGAGAGATATTAACAACATGCCAACTGTTGCTATTTGGGTTGTTGAGAATCATGCTATCAAATGGTAGATTTACCCACTCATTATTGGCATCAAGAAAATTTACATTGACTGTGTCTGTAGAGTCAAGGGCCAACCAATGTTGAAATGTCAGAGAATAATTATTGATGACCCTAGGGGTATCAAATATTGGACTATTGATACATGTTTCAATATTTGAGTTTATGTCTCCATTACCTGTGGTTGATAAGAAGGAAGTATTTTGATATCCGCTGTTTGGTAAATTCATATTTGAATTAGAAATTAAATTAGAGTTGTTTTGCACAATTGTCCATATCTCTCCATTCAATCCGTTCGTTAACCAACCATCACCTGGAACGTTTGAAGCTACTTCAAAATCATTTATCGTATTCGCTGTATTGACTCGCTCAAGCATCAAATTCTGAGTTTTTGGCGAAATTTCGGTATCGGAGAAATCTCCATTCCACATGAAAGTTTGATTATTTCCAAAAGTGCTATTTTGATAGGTAACCGGATTCCACATCGAGGATAAGGATAGATTTGCATCAGTAATGGTTTGGTTTCGAGGAACTTGCAAGATTCCTGTATCGGTATATTCTACATAGGTAAGATTCTGTTCGGGCGTGAATACCGTCTCTGATTGATAATTATTTTCCGCATCAGGCACCAGTGCTTGTGAGTCGCCAACTAGTAGATTGGAAGCAGATGTTCCAAGCATTAAGATAACAAGAATAGTTGCTGTAATTGCCAAGCTCGAGGACTTTTGTTTGGAAACTTGGCCAGCCACTTCATACCACCTCGCTACGCGAGGTGAGGTCTTTGATTATGAACCAGTTGATACGATGTTTCAGTATTAATGTTCAAGTCCTTTCATATCCGAGGTGCTATTATGGCGGAGGACAGATATCTCGACAAAGCGCAAGCGCGAGATATCGAAGAGGAATTATTTGCCACAAGAAGGCAGCAAGCGTCACGAAATATGCCTGTCCCTTTACCACGCCAGAATTTCTGGGAGATGGTCGGAAAATTACTCGCTGGCATAGATGCTGAAATCCAAGATATGCTAATGAATGGAATCACAGGATTGAGACTGCAAAACGCTCAAAAACGTCAAGCAAATATTAGACGAATCGCTTCTGAATTGTCTAGGAAACGTTTGGTAACAATGATGCAATACCTCGCAAGTCAATCGTTGAGAACTGACTCGCAGCTAGGCACGAATCAGGAATTACAGCCTATGGATTGGGCCCGTCATGATCCTGCAGAGAAGGCTTTCTACACTGGAATAGTTACACAAATGGACCGTTTCAAAAAAGAGATAGATTGGGAATCAATGCAAAGAGGAATACTCGGAGAGGGATTGGTAGAGCGTAGAAAGCATTCTAGAGGCACAATGCAACTAGATTCATTCATCGAAAGTCCAGAGGGTTTGACCGGACAATCACCTCCGGAACTGATAATTGAGGATGACGAACCTGATATTGAGATGGTTGATTCACAGTATGATGAAGAAGACCGAATCTTCAATGAAGAATGGCCTGATATTGATGAATATGTCAAATCGGGATTAGAAACTAAGCCAAATGAAGATGAAAAAGTTGTTCAAAAATCTGCAGAAAAAACTGAGAAACATATGGCGGCTATGGAATTGGCCCCGTCAAAGAAGAAAAGTCAGGCCTTTACTGAACAATTGCCTATTGAGACTACTGAAGAGTCATCCCCTGTTGAAGAAGCGACTACAACAGAGAGCGATGAAATGATTAGGATAAGAATACTTCAATCATTACCAGATCCAATTATGCTAGGTGATGGAGTAGAAATCAGTTTGGAAGAAGATGATATCCACTTTATTGACAAAGACACAGCTGATTGGTTAGTTGAATCAGGTGTTGCTGAGGTAGAAAATTTGTAACTCAGTTTGCAACTCTCATCGAAAGCTCGATACTTACGGTATCTGGAATCTCGATTCTAGTAACTTGTCTAAGGGCAGACTCATCTTTACCTGAGTTAATGTCCATCTCAAGCAAACGCTTGTGAACTCTTAGTTCCCAGTGATCGTATGTTTCACTACCTTCACCATCTGGTGCCTTGCGAACTGGTACTACCAGTCTTCTAGTCGGTAGTGGAATTGGACCTCTTAGTGAGATTCCACCAGCATCACAGATTGTCTTGATTTGGCTAGCAACTCTATCGATATCTTGGTGATTTTCACCAGTCAATTTGATAATTGTTACCGCAGCCAAATTCAATCCTCCAACCTGTTAAACCTCAAATCTTAGATTCACTTCTTCTCGATCTTCAAACAGACACCAGCAGCAACTGTCTTACCCATATCACGGATAGCGAAACGGGACAGTTCTGGGAATTTGTCCATCTGCTCGATAGCAAGAGGCTTGGTTGGTTGGAAACGAATTAGACATGCGTCACCAGTCTTCAAGAATGATGGGTTTGCTTCTTTTCCAGACTTGTTGGTCTTTTCTAGAAGTTCCATGAACTTGACAGCAACTTGTGCGGTGTGAGCGTGGAATACTGGAGTGTATCCTACGGAAACAGCCTTAGGAATATCCATCAACTGAATTTGTCCGACGAAGTGCTCATCGTGTCTAACGTAGGTTGGCTCACTGTCAGTGTAACCAGCAACGTCACCACGGCGGATGTCGTCAGCAGCTAGACCACGAACGTTGAAACCAACGTTGTCACCTGGCTCAGCCTTTGGTACCATTGTGTGGTGCATTTCAATTGACTTAACTTCAGCAGACTTTTGTGATGGGTTGAAAACAACAGTCTTACCAACGTTTAGAGTACCTGTTTCAATCTTACCGACTGGTACAGTACCGATACCGGAAATCTTGTACACGTCTTGGATAGGTAGTCTTAGAGGCTTGTCGACTGGCTTGTCTGGCATAGCAGCAGCGTCGATTGCTTCGAATAGTGTTGGTCCATTGTACCATGGTGTGTTTTCAGACTTCTTGAATACGTTGTCACCCTTTAGAGATGATGCTGGGATCATTGGGATGTTGTCTAGTTGAGAACCGAATCCAGCCATCTTTAGTAGGTTGGAAACTTCTGTACAAGCAGCCTTGTACTTGTCTTCTGACCAGTCGACACCGGAAATGTCCATCTTGTTTACGTGGACAATAAGTTCCTTTACACCAAGTACCTTTGCTAGGAAAGCGTGTTCCTTGGTTTGTGCGTTAACACCATCGTTAGCAGCACATAGTAGAACTGCGGTGTCAGCTTGTGAAGCACCGGTAATCATGTTCTTAACGAAGTCACGGTGACCTGGTGCATCGATGATTGTCCAGTAGTACTTAGGAGTGAAGAATTCCTTGTGAGCAACGTCGATGGTAATTCCACGCTCTCTCTCTTCCTTCAATCCGTCCATAACGTATGCTAGACCAAAACCAGCCTTACCGGCTTCTGCTGCTAGCTTTTCGTTCTTTTCAATTACGTGTTCTTCGATGTGGCCTGAATCCAGAAGTAGACGACCTACGGTTGTCGACTTTCCGTGATCTACGTGACCTACGAATACAATATTACGGTGTGGCTTACTCTTGTCTTCCCATTGAGATGGCATAATAATAACTCCTTATCGAGCCTTCCGACATGCAACCCCTATTTGAAAGCGACGCATGGGCAATTATCCGCTTTCGGTAGAAAAAACCCACTACTGTACACTAATTCAGCATTAAATTTCACTCAGTTCCAACTATCTCGCCTGTGTTGGAGACTTTGTACAATCTTGCTGTACTGGTGAGCCCACTTATCGCTTTTGGCGAACCAGATATAGCGACTACTTTCTGTCCCGGTTTTACTCCTCCAGATTCCACCAGCAAAGACAGTGCGTTCTGCATGGTCTTGGAGCCTCGCTCATATTCTTCGACGACTATACTGTCTATGCCCGGTAAGATTTGCACCTTACGTGCAGTTTCAATGCTGTTAGTTACTGCAGTGACTGGCATGCCGGGTTGATGCAGCGATACTAATCTGGGCGCATTACCACGTTCGGTGGCAACTAAGATTCGTGACGCTTTGGCCATTTTGGCTAATTCAACACCAGCATGAGCAACTGCTCTAGTGAACCGATATTTGTTGACTGATTCAGGTTTGAGATTACTAGAATCCAAGCCTTCTTCAGTTGATTTAGCGATTTTAGCCATTGTTTTAACAGATTTAAGCGGATATTTTCCTGAAGCTGTCTCGCCTGAAAGCATAACTCCAGTTGCGCCTTGCCTAATTGCGGTAGAGATATCGCTAACTTCCGCACGGGTTGGTCTTGGATTTACTGTCATGGTTTCAAGCATCTGAGTGGCGACAATCACTGGCATACCTCGCTCTAATGCACTATCGATGATTTTTTGTTGAGCAATTGGTACTTCTTCTAGAGGAATTTCCACTCCTAAGTCGCCTCTTGCCACCATTACTGCATCGGCAATATCCAAAATTTCGTCTAAGTGATCTAAGGCCATTGGATGCTCTATTTTAGCGACTATCCATGTTGATAGCCCTCGTTTCTTGATGGTCTCTTTGGCCGGTTGCAAATCCTTTGCCGTTCTAACATATGAGACTGCGACCACATCGGCACCTGTATCCAGTGCGTGCTTGAGAGCACGCTCATCTTTTGGCCCAATCGCTGGCAAATCAACCAAAGTCCCTGGTACATTGATACCTTTCCTCGAACTTATTGGTCCGCCGTCTTGAATCCGGCAAGTGACTATTCCGCCCGCCTCTCCGGTGGTTGAAAGTACTTTGAGTCGAATCAGCCCATCAGCAAGCAGCACCGGGTCACCTTTCTTCAACTCAGCAGATAGACCTGCATACTGTACTGGTAACTTCTTGTTACTAGCGTCTTCCATGTGAGAGACCCCACAGTGTAATTCGACTTTTTTCCTCATACCTAAGACGTGTATTCCTTCGAATTCGCCAAGTCTTAGTTTAGGTCCGGGTAGGTCTGCTAGGATACAGGTTGGTCGGCCGATTTCAGATTCCAGTGCTCTAATGCGATGATACAGTTCGGTTTTCTGCTCTGGCTCACCGTGTGAATAATTCAAACGGCATACGTTTACGCCACCTTTTAGCAGGGACAGTAAGGTCTTGTCATCATCCGATGCAGGACCGATAGTTGCGACGATACGAGTTCTTCGCATGGTTCTACCTCGATGGCTACCCATGAAAGGGCTTTCTCAATATATTACGATAAATCACTTGTAATGAAGAATTATTACAAA
>CALDPP010000147.1 GCA_937911345.1 uncultured euryarchaeote
TGAAGATAAGAAAAAGGCACTGAAGAGTTGGTATTTTTTCGATTGGGCCAATCAAGCATACGCTTTGACGGTAATGACTGTTATCGCTCCAGCCTTGATGGCTGCATTGTATAATACAGCAACTGGTACTCAATCTGGTGACACTTTCTATGCTTGGGTACTTACGATATCGATGATTTTTGTTGTAGTTACAGCACCAGCACTTGGTGTTATTGCTGATAAAATGCCAATCAAAAAGAAATTACTCAAGTGGTATACTCTAGTTGGGATACTATTCACTGCGTTGATGGGTGCAGCACCATATTTCGGTTCACAAGGCTACATTATACTTGCATTGATGTACACAATTGGTACAATTGGTTTTACTGGCGGGAATGTAATTTACTATTCATTCATGCCTTATTTGGCCCCACGAAAATGTCAAGATCATGTTTCAACATGGGGTTATGCTTATGGGTTCATTGGCGGTTCATCGATTCTTATTTTCCACCTAATTGTCTTACTAGGATTTTCTTGGGATACCAATTTCAAAATGGCAGTAATTTTTGCTACTTCTGCAATATGGTGGTGGGGATTCGGTTTCTTGATGTTCAAGTGGACGCCAGAGCCTGATATTCCATCGACGATGGAATGGAAGGGATTTAAGGATGCCACAAAGGTTGCCTACAAGCAAGTTTTCCAAACCTTTAGAGAAATCAAGAGATTCAAGGTTCTGGCATTCTTTTTACTTGCTTATTTACTGTTTTATGACGGAGTAAATACAATTGCAAGTATGGCAAGTGCATTTGGTGAATCTGTTTTGAGATTAGACCAAAGTATGAATGTATTGCTACTGTTGACTGTCAATATCGTTGCGATACCAATGACTATCGTTTTTGGCAAATTGGCCGATATCAAAGGAACAAAGTTTGCTTTGATGCTTGCCTTGCTGATTTACTGCTTTGTTGCTGTGGTTGCGGCAGGATTCGCACCTTTGGAGTTAGAGGGTAAGGAAGACGCTGAAAGATATGATTTCCAGTTTGAGTATAATGAGGAAACAGGAGAATACGAACTTCTAACTCTTTACGATAGAGGATATGAAAACTGGGTAGGAGAGACCTCCTCCGGTGATTCAGAATTTAGAGATAGTTTCCAACAGTATTTCCCAGATAACTCAACAGATTATCAAAAGGATAGTGCTGGTTCATCAACGCTTGGTGCTGGGCTATTAGCTTGTGTGATTATACTTGGTTTTGTTGCCATATTGGGTGGATTGATAATGTTCATCCAGAATAAAGAACTCGGCACTAAGGGCTTAATTGCGATAGTAATGGTTGTTATCGTTGGACTACTTGCCGCAACAATGCTAGCAGGCCAAGCAGACGCTAAAGATGAAGAGACCTTCAATATCTCACAATCCAACGCTCAAGGAATTGTGACGGCGTTTGATAATGTCAGTGACCATAGATTTTCTATTATCTTCATTGGCGGTGAATATGATGGACAGAGCGAAATTGGTGATAGGCATCCTACGATAGTCGACCAGGGCGGGCCAGTTGATGGTTGGGCTGAAACTATGAGAGACAAGGTTTGGGAACCGCTCAATCTCGGAGTTTCAATGCAATGGATTATTCTTGGAATGTTTGTTGGTGTTGCGATGGGTTCTGCCGGTGCACAAGCACGTTCTATGTTTTCACAATTAGTTCCTGAAACTAGGACATCTGAGTTCTTTGGTTTCTTCGGATTCTTGGGTAAATCAGCAGCTATGATTGGAACTTTCCTCTATGGTATTGCAAGTTCTGCGTTCGACAGCAGGGTTGCTATTCTAACCATAACAATTGTAATATTGGCAGGAACTTATCTGACTAGTAAGGTGGATCTTGAGGAAGGAATCCGTGTGGCAGAGGAAGAGGATGCCAGAAACAGAGCCAAAATAGAATCAAACTAGGTGGTTTGATGAAGAATTTTGCCTTAGCCCAAACCATTGGTTCAGGTATCCTATTAGTTTACACAATTGTGCTATGGGGCCTTCCAGTTGCTCCAGCACTAGCAGTTTTTGATGCTGTAACAGACCAATTCTTGACTGATGACAAAGTTGTAAATTACGTCATTTATGGGTTAACTATCGGCCTCTGTTTCATGGTCTATATATTGTCTCTATTATTCATGTCAGGAATGACTCAAAGGATAATTCACGTGAGAATACCTGCAGATAAGGACAAAATAGTTGACAAATTAGAATCATGGACTACCATAAGATGGGCTGTTTGTGCTCACCTACATCGCTGCACTCACCCAGTTTTAGTTCATACCATACCATCGCCGATTTGTAATGCTTATTACCGTCTTGCTGGCGCAAAAATAGGTAAAGGTGTGCAAATTAATTCCATCAATCTAAACGATCCATCTGTCATAACCGTCGACGACAAGGTAGTAATTGGAGGTAGGTCTGTAATCAATGGTCATCTTGTTGAGAAAGGCCAAATTGTCCTTGCTAGAGTCCATCTAAAAAAGGGTAGCCTAATCGGTGCAGGGACAACAATTCAGCCAGGTGTAACTGTGGGGGAAGGGGCCGTAATTGCGACTAATGGTTTGGTTGGTAAGTGGAAAAACATACCCGCTGGAGAGGTATGGGCTGGATTGCCGGTAAAGCAAATCAAAAAATCGTCTGACAGAAATGATGCTTAAGTCGATAAAATATTGACATTTACAAGCGGAATAGTATTCAAGTGGCCGCGTACACAAGAGTATGTGCGGAAGCGCATTTGGGGGAGAATTTGATGGGTGTCCAGAAATCTGCATATCGACAACCAGTTACTCCTGAAGGTCTAAAAGCCATAGAAGAGGGCAAACTGACATGGTTAGATGACGAGATGTATAACAATCTCAACACTGGTGTGCTTGAGCAATATCTCGAGGAAAAAAATCTAGAAGAATCATTTGAGGTATCTCATTGGAGTACTCCAAAAGTTCTCTATGGTATCGCCATTGGTGCAGTATTTTCAGGAGTTACAGCATATATCGGTCTGAAACTTGGTTTGGCTATCTCAGCGGCTTGGTATATTGCATATTTGCTTGGAATGGCGCTAAAGTGGTCTCCTTCAGAAGTTAACATAGCTACTTCTGCAACAACCGGTGCCACTCATGCTTCAACCGGATTTATCTTTACTTTCCCAGCAATTTTCCTGCTTGCCAGTGATGCTAGGTATGAACTGGCCAGTGGGCCACTGATTACCTTGGCAGACGGTGATGCATTCAATTTGGCATTCATTGGTATTGTAGCAAGTATGTTCGCTGGTTTCCTTGGTGTGATGTACTTCATTATTTTCCGTAGAGTCTGGCTGGTTGAAGACCCACTACCACTACCTGGTTTTGAAGCAACCCTGAAGATGCTAGATATTGCTTCAGACGTAAACACAGGAGCAGTAGAGCACGCAAGAGAATCATTGCAAACCATTGGTATTTGGACAGCAGTGACAATGCTTGGTCTATTCTTAGTCGAGTATCCACTAATATGGATTGGTGACAAGAAACTTGCATTATTTGACTGGATCGCCCAAACTGCTCATATTGGTGATTTTGGACTGGCAACAATTTATTCCAAGGGTACCATTCACCAACCATCAGGTACTGTTGATGGGGTCTCTCTTAGTTACACACAATGGAGTGCAGACACCGCATGGAATCCGTTTGCCTACACCTACATAGGAGTCTACCTTACCCCATCTATGTTTGCTATTGGATGGTTCATGAAAACTAGAGTAGCATTCTTGGTTAACCTTGGTACCATAGTTGGCTGGTTCTTTTTGGTTCCACTTGTTGTATGGTTCAATTTCCCGATTTATGACGCAATTTCACAATCAAATGTACCGATACAAGATTATGCCGGTGAGACTGGTGCTGCCCTCCAAATGCTAGCTTTCAGCAAAGCAGTAAGAACAATAGCAATCGGTGCAATTGTCGGTGGTGGAATGTTTGGTCTTGCTAAGATGTACAAGACATTCTTGAACATATTCAGTGACATTGGTGGTGCATTGAAAGGGGAAGGCAGTCAAGAGTATATGGAAGGTAAGGGATGGTATGAGTGGCCATTGAAGCACATCCCAATTTTCATGATTCTCACGTTCTTCTCAATGATACTGATTTTCACAATCGGTGGATTCTCTATACTTGCTTCCCTAATCTTCGCTACAGTGTTGATCATGACAACATTCCTGCTTGGTGCAATTGCTGTAAGAGTAATGGGTGAGACAGGAATTGAACCAGTATCAGGTACTTCATTTATCGTTCTTCTAATGCTTCTCGGTGTATTTTTAAACGCCCAAGAACTGTTACAACTAACCACTCAAGATGCTATTCTGCTTGGCTTAGTGGGAACCACAGTATTCGGCTCAGCAATATCAATGTCTGGTACCGTAATAGGTGATTACAAAAACAGTTTGTACATCGGTAACAGACCATATCATATCTCTAAGGGTAACATAATGGGAGTTGTACCTGGTGCAATAATTGGGGCAGGTGTGGCGATATTCCTTTCCATACAGTTAGCAGACGGAACCATAGAATTATTGGCTCCTCAGGCAAACGCATTCGCAACTTTCTCGGTTATTTTTGCTGAGAAAGAAGGTGACTTGTGGTTACTATTCTTGGGATTCTTACTTGGAATGTTTGTCGAATGGGCAACTGGAATGGGAACCTCATTTGGACTTGGTATGTATCTAACGGTACCTTACACACTACCAATGCTCATTGGTGGCTACGCTAGAGACCGATGGGAAGACAAGAAACTGAAGCCTAGAATTGATAAAATCAAGGAAGAGCAAGGTTCTACAGAAGCTGAAAAGCAGCGAGCATTGATTCTACTAAGTACTTTCATGGTCGCTGCAGGTCTTCTTACTGGTGAAGCATTCTTTGGCACAGAGTCTAGCATTCTCTCATTCATAGATACACTTGTAGACGATCCATTTGCTACGTCTTGGTATGTTGGCAGACTAGTAGGATTTGTTCTCCTAAATGTTACCATTGGAGCTTTGATTTATTGGCTGTTCAAGAGAGCTGGTGTAATTGGTAGCGGTGGCGAGGAAGCAATCCTAGAAGCAGAAACCGCCTGAGTGTGAGTTGAATGAAAGCAGCAGTTGCCACCCCTAATTGGGTGTGGATGTTGCTTGTTGCAGCGATTTTTGGTGTATCAAGTGCCGGCGCATTGTTTCAACAAGTTGACGATGTACCACCGCTGTTAAGAGCCTCATGGCGCTTACAATTAACCTCAGTAGTTCTAGCACCTCTAGCATTGATGCAATGGAAAAGTCACGGGCACTCTTTGAAGTCTAGGTTCATGGAGCGAAAAACAATCCTCTGGCTCCTTGCTGGGGGAGTTTTTCTTGCTTTACATTTCGGTGCATGGGTTGCTAGTTTAGACGAAACTTCATTGACTCATTCACTATTATTTGTTACTGCTCACCCACTAATCATTGTATTTGGTATGGCTCTAATTGCTCGTTTTTCGCTCTCATATTTCCGAAGCCCTAACCGCTGGGAAATCATTGGTGCGTGTGTTGGATTCCTTGGTGCAGCCTTGGCTTTGGTAGATTTAGGCGATGAGCAAGGCGGCAGAACCGTGACTATGTGGGGCGATTTTCTGGCTTTCTTAGGTGCTGTATTTGTTGTAGGTTACATAGTAAGCGGAAGAGTATTGAGAAAATGGATGCCAATCTTCCTTTATGCATTCCCAGTTACTTTGATTGGCGCATTAATTCTAATCCCAGCATCATATCTACTTGAGGATGATTTTTCCTCAATGGGAGCATTTGGATGGATTCAAGCAGAATATTTCTGGTGGTTTCTTGCTCTAGCATTGATCGCCGGATTATTAGGTCATACAGGGCTGAATACATGTTTACGCTACATGCCACCACTAGTTGTGTCCACAAGTGTCACAATGGAGCCAATTATTGGTTCAATAATTGGATTTGTTTTGTTTGATACAGGCTTGCCTGGGTTTTGGACATGGCTGGGTGGTCCAATTTTGATTAGTGGTATTCTAATGGTGATAATTGGCAGTTCACAGGAAAATACGAACAATGAAACGGTTGAAGTTTCCAATGAGGGATGAGGGAGTTAAATGTCTAATGCAAAAAATCAAGGTTGGTTATTACTTACTAACGACGATGGTATCCAAGCAATCGGTATGAAGCTACTTGTTGAGTCACTAAACAGACGAGGTCACAAAGTCGTAGTTTTTGCTCCCAGTAACAATCAATCAGCCACCGGGATGCGTATTAATTTGATGACTCCATTGTCATGGCGATTTAGAGATGATCTGAAGCTAGAATGGGATGTAGAGGACAATAATTTACACCTAATTGAGCTAGATGGAACGCCTTGTGATACCATGATTGTAGCCTTAGACAAGGGGCTAAACCATATCTTACCTGATATTACTCCAAGGCTAGTTGTTTCAGGGGTTAATCTTGGCCCTAATATGTCTCAAGATTCATACCACAGCGGTACCATGGGTGCAGCAAGAGAAGCTGGTCTGTATGGTATGCCTGCTATCGCATCTTCCTTATCATCATTTGAAGAAGAGGGCATGCAAAAGGCGGTAGACGCAACTGTTCAATTGATTGAATACGCGTTAGGTGTTCTACCAATAGAACCAGAGAACCTCAGGCGTCCAAGTGTTGATATTTCCAAGCCACATGTTAGTCGATGGCCTGTCATCGAAGATTATCCCGCATGGTCAAAAGATCCAATTGAAGCTCTAAGAACTGCGTTTAGACATGGTGAACTAATGCTAAATATCAACACACCACCAACTTGGAACGGTAAATTCCAAACTACTCGCCTTGGTATGAGGTGGTACAGAGATGCGATTTCATTTGGCGAAACATCAGACAATGAGAATACTGCGACCTTCACCATTGGGGCAGCAAGCATCGACCATACTCCGGTAGAGAACAGTGATTGTGATGCTGTAATGATAGATGAATCAAGCATATCTTGCTTGCCAACATGGCCACAAACTCATCCTTTAGCGATTGACGATAGGTTGTTAACTTGGTGTCTAAAGACCGGTGAGGACAACTATCCAATTTGGTTAAAGGTTTAGGCTAACTCCTTCATCTATCAAAAAGTGACAAATTGCTATTGCCATGTGTCCTTGAAGCCAAGTTTGGCCGATTGATCTTCTAATAATTCCATCATAATCATCTAAGTTTAATGTCTGGTCATCACTTAGAATGAATCCGATATCAATACCTGTGACAGTTAACTCTTCTTCGTCAATCAATTCAAATGAGTGTGGATTGCTTTCCATTGGAATATTTGCATTATCTGACCATAACCGTTCAGCGTTAGCATCTAATGCAACGATGGTTGAATCTCCCCATTCTCGAATTGTTTCTTGAATGCTACCTCCACTATCGTAAATACCACTGGAACGCTTGGTCCAAGAACCAATTGGCGGAACTGGTTCGCGCAATACCTTAGCAATCTGTCCTGCGATAGAACGTTCCTCGGCATGCAATCCTGTGACTTCATTGCCAACTATTTTCAATCTACGCTTAGGTCCTGGACCACCCCATAAATGTAGGATAATCTCAGAGTCTTTTCTAAAGCCATGACTTGTCATTAGTGATGCCATTAGTGCTCTGATTAGTACATCCATGCGACCTGCACCACTTGCTAAATCACTCAATGGTAGTTTGCCAGAGGATTGAGCACGGTGGCCAATAATTGCGAAGCGACGCATATACTCACCGATTGCCTCTGTCAATTACTGTTGAAATTGCCTCACAAACATCTAACATTGATTCCAAGGTGAAATCTGCTCCTGTCTTGTCAACAAGATATGCCCTAGGTCTATTCTCATCTGTTAAATCCTCCAAGCGGTTAGCAATAACAGCAGTCATTCCGGCGTACTCAAGTTGGGCTACTGCTCTTCTAACCAATTCCTTTTGTTTAATTCCAGTTTCTAGTTTAAATCCAATTCTTACTGAATCTTTACATTTATCTTTTAATTCAAGAATATGCTTTGGGCTTTCAACTAATTTGACATTTAATGGCCCTTGTTGGCTTGCCAGTTTACCCTCTGCAGGTGACTCAACAACATAATCTAATACCGCTGCAGAATGTATCCATGCATCGATTTCATCATTACTTAATGCTTTTAATTCATTCAGCATTTTTTCTGGAGTATCTGAATAAATATCCAGTGGTAACCAACTTGGCTTAGGATATGTAGTAATTCCAGAAACACAGGTGACGTCATGACCGTGCCGATATAGATGGTCAGCGATTTGATATCCGGTGCTTCCACTGCTGGTATTTTGAATATATCTTATGTCATCAATGGGAGATCTTGTTGCGCCCAATGTTATCACTACAGATTTTCTCCTTGGTTTATTACTATTGATATAATTTGCAAACCGGGCAACGATTTCATCATGCGGAGGAGTTTTTCTTTTTCCTTCCTGCTCTTCTCCCCAGTGTACTTTAATCCCTAATTGCTCAACTTCAGACACTAGTTCCGTAGTGACAGGGTCTTCAGCTAAATCAGCATGCATACTTGGAATCATCATAACTGGGCATTTTCTCGACCTCGCTGCACTTAATGCCATTAAAATCGGACCGTGCTGAAGACCATGCAGATAACTTGCTAATAAGTCTCTAGTTGCTGGTGAAATTAAGATTCCATCAACTTCATCAAGGGCAGATAAATCACTTTCCCAATCAGTAATGACATTGGTTTGTGTAGCCCATTCAACGGCCAAAGGAGTGATTATTTTCTGAGCGGAATGAGTCATCATTACGCTAACTGTGGCGCCATGTCTCCGCAATTCACGGGCTAATCTAACAGTATCTACTGCGGCTATACCTCCACTTACGCCGAGTAATATTTTCTTACCAGAGAGGCTATCGCCACGAATTTCAACATCCGTATCACGCATCGCCATGGCCAACGGATAGGTCTGTGCAATTTGACACCTTCGATATTTTCGATGGGATATGGGATGCAATGTTTGAAAATAAATGGCGTATAGCGTGGGTCATGCAGCCAAACCGTGGAGACCAACTAGTGGTTGCAGGGATGAGTCCCAATAGTCTTGTTGCGAGGAATAGTGTATTCGATAGGATACATCGAGGAACTTCATTCATTGTGTTCATAGATGGGCTAATAGTGATGTGGTTATTTTGGGCCATTGCTTCATTGATATCTCCCGCAATGTCAAGTCTAGTGTTAGGCTTTGTAACCATTTTTTGTTTCATGACTTGGAATGCTTATCGTTCTAGAGCTGTTTGGGCTTATTGGCCAGCATCAATACTGATACTGATTGCGGCTCTATTTTTTGGCTTAAACGCTATAGAATCATTGGGACTTGTTTTCTCGGGAAATGTTGGTGCCTTGCTGTTCCTCTTCTTGACTGGCTGGGCAACACTGGGCTCATTCAGGAGATTCATGTATCACTTCAATCCAATGTACAAGGCTGGATATTTCAATAGTGAATCAGATGGTATGGATTTCACACTTGAGCAGGGTGAAATGCTTGCTGCTTGCCCAAAGTGTATGGCCGTATTAGCAATTAGGCCATCAATGCTTAGTGCAAGTGATAGATGTCCACACTGTCAAGCACCACTAATTGATCCGCAGTTAGCGGCCAAGTATGGCTTAACTGAGGAAGAATGAAATTAGCGAGATGCTAGTGTTAGGTTCTTCCACATTTCTTCTGGAACTTCCATTGCTAGTCTTAGACCACCCATAGCACCTAGTCGCACAGGGTCATCAACAACATGGACATTTACGTCGCCCAAATCGCTGAGTCTTCGCTCAATCATTGCACCAAGGCCGTTGATTCCAGAGCCACCGCCAGCTAGAATCATGTTTCTGCGGAATTGGTCATGGTATTCTGGGTTAGAGCCAGCAATTAATGTCTTGACATTTTCAACGATCGGGTCAACTATTGACTCACAGGCTTTTTGGATACAGTCAGTGATATCTAGAGTCATTGCTTTTCCTTCAATGGAGAAATCTACCATTACAGGAGAATCTGGGGTTGAAGTTCCAACAAAGGAATGCTGTTCTTTCCATCTTCGTGCCATATCCTTGGTAATTTGTGCACCACTGTACTTAGATTGGACTTCTTCGATAATTTTCTTGTCAACCCAATCACCAGCATATTCAGTGTGCATTTGATCTTCTGGGCTTGGTATTGTACCGTAAACACGGCAAAGGTCAGTAGTTCCTGCACCGATATCAATGACTAATGTATGTTCTATCATGTCAAGGGCGTAGGCAACTGCGAAAGGCTCAGAGATAATCATTGCAGCATTCACGGTTCCGGCAGCAGCATCGAAAATTGCGGTCTTGTCAACATAGCTTGCTTCTGCAGGTGCACCAATTACTGCGACAACTCGGTCGTAGTCTTCTGGGTCTGAGAGTGAAATGAGGTGAGTAATAAAGTGAGCAATGAAGTCTCTATCTTCATTAGTATCTTTAATGACACCATGTTCAAGCGGCCTGAACAGGTTCAATGCTAGTCGATTCTTTAGTGCTTCTTCGCCAAAAAGAACATCTCTTTTCAGGAAATTTCTAGCAATCGGGTCTTTTGGGGTTCCAATTACAGTTAGTTCTTCTTCTTCGTGACTATCAGAGGAAACCATTACCGAACGGAAAGTTCCTAAATCAATTCCAATATACAATACATCTCCAGCCATATGACTCGCCTAACTACCCGATTGCGACATACCTTATGAATAATCCCTATGCTGTGTGCTGAAAAATATAGCAATATGAGTCGTTAAAACATTCTATAGAATGGTGGCTTGTGAGGTATATTTGTGATTAACACCATTCTTCGCAAGAATGACAATACCATGTACCATACTCAACATATAATTCGGCCATACCTGAACAGGTTGTACACTCTTTGAGTGTTTGATCACCATAGATACTGACAACCATTTGAACATGATATGCGTCATCAATACCTAATTCTTGCCTAAGAGACCACAACAACTGATCTTCACTAGGAGAGATAATCCCATCTTCTAGCACCATTTCTACGACTCTTCTATAATCTTCAAAATCAGAAGCGTTTCTAGCATCTAAAACTACACCATTCTTCTCGGCAATTATGTCAGTACCTCCAGGGTCATCAACAAACAGAACTAGAGATTCTGGCTTCAAGTCTTTACTTTTTAGTTCAAATGATATTCTTGCACCATCAACATTAGCAAAGACTAGATTGGAATTGTTGTTAATTACATTAGCGATAGATCTTGCAGTATCTTCTGCGTTGGCACCTCTTCTCCAACCCATTCCATCATTGACATTGTAAGAATAAAATTCAGTACCTTTACCTGGGTACTCCAGTCGTATCTCTTCTCCACCATCAAAGCCATTTGAGACAATAGTTAGTGCAGCCACTTCTGTAGATACAATATTATCGTCATCATCAAACATGATCATTAATGGTTTCCTCTCCTCAGTTGCAGTATTAAATCTGCCCTGCATTCCACTCATCCATTTATCTTCTAGACGTGCGAGAGACGCTTCTTGCTGCTCTGATAGATTCTTGTTGACTCCTAGAACGTTTGCTAAACTGCCAGATGCGACATCCTGCTTAAATTGTTCAATTAACTCTGCATCTCTATGATATGTTGGTATGTCGTTTACTTTTTTCTCCTCAACATAATCAGGATCAGCCCATTCGTGTGAGCAGGAAACACATGTAAGATAACCGGCCATAGTTGAAGGCTGAGCTTCACCACCGCATCTAGGGCAATCTCCCTCCTCATTGTAGGATAAGTTGTCTGATGCTTCGCGCCGACCTTTGCGAATCCCGCCAAATCCCGCCATAATCATCCCAAAGCGGGTTTTTTCTATGAATGCTTTGCCAGTTATGAGCGATTTGTTATAATGGCTTTTGCTCCATATCGAATGAAACCTTCCTGTGCATACAACATTCGAACAACAATGTCAACCGAATCACCGATTTTTGGCGAAGTAGGTATGTCATCAACAAGAAGGAAAACACCATTTGGACCATCATTGGTTTCGACCATGACTGTTGAGATTCCACCTAAGATTGGCGCCCTTATGGCAAATTCAGATGGTGCACCAGCAGCACTTAATTTAGTCCAAGAGGTGACGGTACCAGATGGTTCAATCTTAACGTATGATTGGCTGATATTTGTTCCTTCTGAATCCATTTGCCTTTGCGGCCAGATGATTCCTTGGTGATTTTGAGCCACTAAAGAAAGTCTGGATTCTAGAGACTCATCATATTGTTGTCCGGATATATATGCTCCCTGTGAGGTATTCATTATGTTTGACTCATTTTGCCATGCGTTAGCTATTTTGGAATATTTCTCTTCATCTATATCTTGCATGCTATCAAATGCCAGGTGAAAAACCCCTTCGTCACCAATGTAAACTTGTAATGACGCATCATCATTACATTTGATTTTGTAGCCACTTGGATTAACCTCTATTTGTGTTGCAGCAATTATGGTTTGTTGATTTATTCTTTCATCAATTGATGACAATGACAGGTTGGATTTTTCTATAGAAAGATACCTTATTAGGGATATTGCCATAGTAGTGTAGTCACTATCATAGCCAAAAACACACTCATCCCCTAGTTTCCAAGGAGAATTGATAAAATGGTTATCTCCATTGGACTGAATTAAATAACCTTGCCACATTGTATTGTCTGTCATTATTTGTCCCTCCCATAGACATGAACAGCACAAGTGGCTCCCGAACCACCGACATTGTGGCTCAATGCGACTTCAGCATCTCTAACTTGTCGCACAGATTCTACCTCTCCTCGTAACTGCTTGAAGATCTCCACAGTTTGTCCGGTGCCAGTTGCACCCAACGGATGACCTTTAGATTTCAGTCCACCACTTGGGTTGATACAGACATCTCCTTCATTTCTACGACCTCTTCCTTCTCTTGCAAACAACCCAGCTTTGCCACGATTTGCGAACCCTAGGTCTTCAGTGGCTAATAATTCAGCAATGGTAAAGCAATCATGAACCTCAGCTAGATCAATATCTTTCGCAGTGATTCCTGCCATGCTATATGCCTTTTTGGCAGCCATTTGGGTCGCTATTAACTGAGTTATCGAAGGCCTATCATGGAGGGCCAAATAGTCTGATGCTGCTGCAGAGGAGTTAATCCAAACCGGGTCATCAGTGAATTGTTTTACGACATGGTCAGCGGCTAATATGACGCATGACGCCCCATCTGATGTAGGACAGCAATCGTACAAAGTAAGTGGGTCAGCAACCATAAATCCACTTTTAGCCTTGTCAAAACTAACATCTTTGCGTATGTGTGCCACATTGTTTTCCAAGCCATGATGATGGTTTTTAACACTAATATGGACTAAATCATCATGCGTTGAATCAAATTCATGAAAGTATCTTCTAGCCATAAGTGCATATGTTCCAGGGAAGGTTAATCCAGCCAAGCGCTCCCATTCAGTGTCACCTGATACTCCGAGCCAGAATCGCTTTCGTTCTGGAGTTAAATCATTCATTTTTTCAATCCCACCAGCAACAACGACATCTGCTTGACCGCTCTTGATTGCCATCCAAGCATCCCTTAGGGCGAAGCCCGACGATGCACATGCATTCTCAACTCTGCGAACTGGTTTGCCTTGCATTCCAGAATGTTCGGTCAATAAAGCAGCAGTATTACCTAATTGGCCGCCGCCAAATGCTACACTGCCAATGAACGCCTCATCGATTTGTTTAGGATGAAAATCTTTGTCAACACTGTCGAAGGCGCTTCTGGCTGCTTCAGCCCACATTCCCTTCATGCCGAGTTGGTGATTGCCGTATTTTGTCTGCCCGGCTCCAACGATGGCAACATCAACCATGTATGCCCCACCAGCAGGTAGCATTTGATTGAAGCGGTCATTTTTGTCTTGCTGTTAATGATTAGTGTTGTGTGGCAAATTTGCGTAGATACTAAGAACGAAGGCACGCCGCCTTGATTCATGCTAAGACAATGTAGAGACAATGGGTGTGAGACTAAATTCTTCATAGGTAGTAACTGCCCAATATGCAATCAGGAAGGCAAGTTCATCATGAGCGACCGTGAAGCACAATCGCTCGGTAGAATCCTAGCGCTAGTTTTACGACACGCACCAGAAAAGTTTGGCGTTGATATGGACATCAACGGATGGGTTAACACAAGAGAATTATCAGATGCAATATCTAACCAGAGGAGACATTACCATTGGTTGAGAGGTTGGCATTTTGAAGCAATCGCTAACTCAGATGAAAAGGGTAGATACCAAGTAGAGGGTGAAATGATTAGAGCAACATATGGACATTCGATCGAACTTGAACTAGATTTACCTACAGATGACATACCTGAAGCACTTTACTGGCCGTGTGAGCCTGACCAAGTTCCAACAATCCTAGAGTTAGGTATTACTGCTGGAGACAGGCAACATGTACATCTGTCTAGAACCATCAACAAAGCAATGGAAGCCGGTCACGTTAGAATCGATAGGCCAGCAATAATTGAAGTTGATACTACCAGAGCAATCGCTGATGGAAACACAATTTTCCGTGCTGGAAAGTCCGTCTTCTTGACTACTGACATGCCATCGGATTATCTGTATCAAGTTGAAGAGGATGACCCAGTAATTGTTGAGATGATTGCTAAGTGGGAAGCTGAAGAAGAAGAGTGAATCTACTTCTGAATCATTCCACAGGCTGGACAGAAATCAAGATCGCTGTCCTGGGCAGCTCCACATTTTGGACAAGTAGTCATGCCAAGGGTAAGAGCTTGTGACTTTGTTGCAGGAGGTGGTGCTTCTTGTCCATCCTTTTGGCTAACTAAAACTAGTGGGTCAATCCCGTGACTCACAAGTTCATTGTACCTATTCTTGAAAATTATAGCCTCTTGAATGGCAATTTCTAATTGTAGAATCCTTTCGTGGCGTTCTAATTTATCTTCAATATCCATTGCCTCATCCAAACTAGCTTGCAGATGACGCATGAATTCGTCTACCAAAGGACCCTCGGCCATGTCTACACTGTGCAGACCCTTGTTCATCAATCCTTGTGAGTCACAATACTATTGAGGCAATAACTATTGGGAGTAGTAATGGGAGATGTTGTAGTAATCAAGTTTGGTGGTGGACTTATCACTAACAAATCCCAAATGTGTACCCCTGAATTAGAAACAATCGATAACTTAGTTGGTGTTGTCAAACAGTGTATCGATACTGGATTGAGAGTTATAGTTGTTCATGGTGCAGGTTCATACGGCCACCTGAGAGCTAAATATTGGCGACTTAATGAAGGTCTTATCGATGATGGTAGTTTCACCCCGCAAGTAGATTGCAAGTCACAAAAAGAAGCGGTCAGCATAGTACGTAATGATATGCTTACTTTAAACAAGATTGTAGTTGATTCATTTCAAAAACACGGCTTATCAACCAAATCACTTCCACCTCATCAATGGGCAAAAAATACTGGGAGTAATTTTTCAGGAGATGTCAAATCTATGTTCAATTCTGATTTTGATGTGATGATTTCATTTGGTGATGTCGTTGATTGTGATGTAGGAGAATTTGGCATCCTATCAGGTGATGACTTGGTAGTAAGAATATGCAATGACATCTCCAATGTGAGGAAACTTGTGTTCGCTATCAAGGGTGTAGATGGTATTCTAAGAAGGCCACCTGATGAAGCAACTGAAGATGATTTAATCGAGAAATGGTCGCCAAACGTCGAATTTTCTGGGGTTCATTACACGGAAATAGATGTCACCGGAGGCATTGGTTTGAAAGCAGCAAGAGGCGCTGAAGTGGCAGCTATGGGGATAGATGTGTTCATTGTCAATGGTGAATATCCTGAACGTTTGTTCAATGCCTGTAGAGGAGTTTCGACTATTGGAACACAAATATTCAGCCAATGATTGGTTGATTACAGGGGAACTATTCATTTATCGAGTTCTAGTGCAATGTATGGTGATGACTTGGCTGGATACCAGATAGATGATGTTCCGTCGGTTGAAATCGATGATAAATTGAAGCAGATGCTTGTCGATAATTCAGCAGATTCAGAGCAAATTTCCTTAATGTCTGAGGCGGTTATTGTCGTTGATGAGAATGACGTGCAAATAGGTCCGGCATCAAAAGTAGCGGCTCACCATCAAGCCGGTATGCTCCATAGAGCGTTTAGCGTATTGTTATTTGATAGCAATAACAGGTTGCTTCTTCAGAAGAGAGCAGGAGACAAGGTTACTTTCCCAAATGTTTGGGCAAATTCATGTTGTTCTCACCCACTTAATTCCAAAGAAGAATCTGAGTTAGAAGATTCTCTGGGTGTAAAACGAGCTGCTATCAGGAAACTACACCAAGAATTGGGAATTGATCCGAACCAAGTCAAGTTGGAAGATTTCCATTTTATTACAAAAATGATGTACTCTGCTAGAATGAATGAGGATTGGATTGAGCGCGAGATTGACCATATATTGATAATTCAAGCAGATGTTGACCTATCTATAAATCAAAATGAGGTTTCTGAAATCAAGTGGGTAACTAAAGATGAATTAGAAGCTATGCTTGTAGGAGAAGTTGAATTTGATGGTGAGATTGCTCCATGGTTTAGATGCATTGCAGGGCGTGTTATGACTGATGATTGGTGGGATTGCATAGGCAATCCGGAGAGATTGTTGGAACTGAGAGATGGCTTAATTCACGATATGGGTGATGTTTCTCATATGCTGTCATATGCTGAGGGTGCTGGGTTAACCACCTCAATTATGGAAGTAAAACCGCTAGTTGAGCAAAGAATTTCTGACAGTTTATGCGCTTCAAAACACTCACGTTTGAGTAGCGCAATGATGCATCTGATTGATGGTGGTGGAAAGAGGCTTAGAGCCACTTTACCATGGTTAGTAGGTAAAGCCGTAGGTGATTCTCACTCCGGTTTGTTAGATGTTGGTGCTGCAATAGAAATTGTTCATAATTTTACTTTGGTCCACGATGATATAATGGATGATGACGATACAAGAAGAGGGTTGAATGCAGTCCACATCGAATATGGTTTGCCAACTGCAATCAATGCAGGTGATGCAATGCTGGCTATTGCATTTGAGAGATTAGTTGGTGCTAAGGGTCTTGAGCACAAGGATGTAGGCCCGATGGTAAATAGACTTGCTTGGATGGTTAGAAGAGTCAGTGAAGGACAACAACTGGATATTGAATTCGAGGATAGAATTGCAGTCTCAGAAGCAGACTATTTCGAGATGATCGAGGGTAAAACTGCTGTTATGTTCCTTACTTGTGCAGAAGTCGGTGCACGAATGTCGGGAGCAGATGATGATACAATCGAGTGTATGGCAGAATGGGGTCTTGCAGTTGGACTATGCTTCCAGTTAATGGATGACTTAATTGATGTTTTATCAGATTCTGACACATTAGGTAAGCCTGCAGGTTCTGATTTAGCACAAGGTAAGCGGACTCTCATGGTAATCCATGCTCTGTCACAACCAGATTCCCCGGAACTTGATAATTTGAAAGCGGTACTTGGTAAAGGCGATTCTGCAACTCAAGCAGAAATTGATTTAGGTTTAGCAGCGCTTAATGAAATTGGTTCGGTAGATTACGCTCGGGAGAAGGCAGAAATGTATCATAAAAATGCCCATGCGTGTCTGGATCGGTTGCCAGAGAGCCCGGCATTGTTGGCTTTGAGGGAATTAACAGATTATCAATTGAAAAGAATTAGTTGATAACTTCAACTGAATCATCAATTTCTACCTTACCTTCTTTGATTACTTTCGCATACCAGCGGGTAAAATGTGGAAATTTTTTGTGTGAAATAGCATTGAAATAACCATCATTAAATGATTCTTTTATGGTTTTACAAGGTGGTGCATCTTGAGTAATTACCAATTCTAAATTAGGAAACCTAACGATTGAACCAGGTTGAATTTGTCCCACCTCAATTCCTTCGATTAAGATATTTTCACCGGTGGTCCCAGGCGATATTGGGTGTCCATGTTGATTTAATTCGTTGATAATTTCTTGCTGGAAAATACAAACAGCTTTTTCAACTCCTCCATGATGTTTGAGATCATTTTGGCTATCGCCTATACACCCATTAGTGGTAATTTCTAGAACTTCCACCGGAAGTTTTGGCACTCCGCCGTCAGAGGTGTGTAAGCCAGTAACTTTGGCTAGCATAGTGCTCAGTCGGAGTAGTAGGATTCAGGATTTGGTTCTGGTTTGAGACCCTTTCTTGTTCTAATTTCACCAACCACTTTCTCAAATAGTTGAGGTGGTAGTGGTTCAAATCCTAGGTTCTCTGTATTCCAGACAGCTCTTCCTTGTGATGCGGCTCTAATGTCGTTGGAGAAACCGAAGGTTTCAGCGATTGGAATAATTCCAACAACAGTTGTTACATCGCCATCAGAAGGCATATCTTCGATGATACCTCTTCTGTTGGTGACTTCTCTAGTTACTTGTCCTAGCCAGTCATTTGGCACTGATACGAACGCTTTCTGCATTGGTTCTAGGATGATGGTTCTAGCTCTCATCATTGCACCCTTGATACCATTTCTTACTGCAGGAATTGTCTGTGCAGGTCCTCTGTGGATTGCGTCTTCGTGCAGTTTAGCATCGACAAGCCTGACGAACATACCTTGAACAGGTTCATCAGCAATTGGTCCCTTAACACACACTTCATTGAATGCTTCGATAATCAATTCTCTTGTTTCGTGCAGGTTTTGGATACCTTTAGTATCGTTAACTAAGACATTTGTTCCCTTGATGGCGTAAATCTTTCTCATCAAATCTTTGTCCATGCCGTGTTCTCCGAATTTGTTTCCAACTTCTTTTGCATCTTTAGATCTAACAGGGCCGTCACCAAGTTCACCTGACTTCAATGCTTCAACAACTTCAACAGGTAACTGCTCAACTTCAAAGTAAAATCTGTTGTGTCTATTCGGTGATTTTCCTTCGAATGGTCTTCCATGATTATTGCCTTCGATACCTTCTCGGTATACCACGATTGGTGGACTTACTTTTACCTTGATGTTTTGTTCTTCTTCGATACGATAAACTGTAATTTCCAAGTGCAATTCACCCATACCTGCTAATAGAGCCTCACCAGTTTCCTGATTGGTAGTTACTTGTAGAGATGCGTCAGATTTTGCTAAAGCTCTTAGTGCGTCAATAAATTTAGGCAGGTCTTTCATGCTCTTTGGCTCGACAGCGACAGTAACTACAGGTTCAGAATAGTGTCTAATCGCTTCGAATGGTGTGAAGTCTTTGTCTCTGGAAAGTGTTACACCAGCAGCAGCAGATCGAATACCTGTCAGTGCAGCAATATTTCCTGCTACAACCTTTGGTACAGTAATTCGGTCACCACCGACCATCATGCTGACTTGTTGCACTCTCTCTGGCTTGGCCGCACCGATAGCGAAAACAGATTCACCTTGGCTAATTGCACCAGAATAGATTCTACCAACTGCAACTTCACCAGCGTGAGGATCCATCCAAATCTTGGTAATCATCATGGCTAATTCTGCTTCAGGATCACAACCAATCATTGACTTTCCAACTGCAGAATCTAGGTCACCAGTCCAAATGTTTGGAATACGGTATGGTTGTGCTTCAACCGGACTTGGTAGTTTAGTAACTGACATGTCGAGAAGAACCTCGTGTACTGGTGCTTTTTGTGCCAATTCCTTTTGTTGTTCATTATTACAATATTCAAAAATGTCTTTGAATGATATTCCGGATTTCTGCATGTAAGGTACAGTAATTCCCCAGTTGTGGTAAGCTGAGCCAAATGCCACAGTTCCATCTCCGACACTAACTTGCCAACTCTTTTTGAATTCAGCAGGTGCAAATTGCTTGATTAATTTGTTAACCTTGGTAATGGTACCTTTGAATCTCTCCATCATATCTTCAGGAGTAACTTGTAATTCGTTGATAAGTCGGTCGACTTTGTTGATGAACAGAACAGGCTTAACTTTCTCTTTCAGTGCTTGCCTAACTACAGTTTCAGTCTGTGGCATAGGGCCTTCAACAGCACAAGCAAGAATAAAACAACCATCAACAGCACGCATTGCTCTTGTAACGTCTCCACCGAAGTCAACGTGACCTGGTGTATCGATTAGGTTGATTAGGTAATCAGTGCCTTCAACTTGGTGAACCATAGATGCTGATGCAGCGTTGATTGTGATTCCACGTGCTGATTCTTGCTCGTCAAAGTCAAGGACACGTGCAGCGCCGGCTAAATCACTAGACATCATTCCTGCGCCAGCAATCAGATTATCGGACAGTGTTGTCTTTCCATGGTCAATGTGTGCAGCGATACACAGATTACGAATCTGTGGTAATACGTGCATTACTTCTGTTGCTTTCTTGATATTGTCTTCTTTTCGGCCCATGTGTTCACCACTTCTCGATGTTGTTGGCCACTAAAAAGGGGTTCTTAAGCAACTCGCATGTAATGGTAATGTTACTTCATTCTAAACTAAGTCCATATCCCATTAGCAATCTTTGTAGCCCCTTCAAAATCTCCGTTGTAAAAGTAACAAATTCCATATCTCAATTTCCCATCATCACATTCAACAGGAATTATTCTACGTTGATATAATGGTGGATTTAGATCAGTTCCTTCAATCCTGTCAAGTAATCGAGCATCTTCAACTAGGTTCTCGGTTGAATAAACCTCACAAAAGACTCGGCCATTTCCATCAACCAAGCCCGGATATGGCCCTAAGTCATACAAATCTCCTTTGATATATCCATTACAAACAAAATCTCCAGGCATCAGCCCCTCCCTTAGTTGACCTTTTTTCAATGTTCCATACGCAATTATGAAACCAATGTTTGAATTATCAATGTCTTGCCGTGCCAAGTCAATTGCAGTAGTTGGCATGTGTCTATCCAACAGACCTGTGTGTATCAATCTATGATAATCGTCTTTGGGTAGGAAATATGAATCACCGTCATATTTACTTGAGATATATGTTATTGCTTCAATATATTCGCCAGATTCCGCAATTACAACAACATCCATTCTACGATAGTGGCGTGGATGACCCTCTTTTTTGTCCAATAACTTTAGGCAATCTTCGTCAACCGTGAACAATACTCCATATGTCCCACAGAGGCCGTGGGTATTGTCATAGAGATTTGCAGCACCGCCTTCTCTCGAAACTGAATAGTGACTGTAACTGATATTATAACCCGGCAAAAATGCCCGCTGGTGCTCGACTAATCCGTGAGGTGCAGCGTCCCTCTTTGCACACCAGTCAGACCAGTCTTGAAAGTCTAGGTTAGAGCCGTATCCAAAATAAAATGTCATAGTCCGCAGTAGGCAATGAACTACTTAAATTTAAGCAGTAAATTATTGATGAATTTAATCATCTTGCAGAGGCTGCAATTCTCTCCAATTCCTCTTTCTTGGAAACTGCAAAGGATGTTACATCGCCATTAGATGCCTTGGTAAGTTCATTGATAATACAACTTGTTAGTGTTCTCTTAGACTTGTGAGTGCCTTGTTGTGCTCCCTTAGCAAGGTTTCTCAAAGCTACGTCAAGTCTTCTTGAAGGAGATGAATCTACTGCTTTAGGTTGTGAAACTGCACCAAACTTAATTCTGGTGATTTCTTCCATCGGTGCGCCGTTACAAATAGCATCAACGAAAGTCTGCAGAGGGTTTTCTCCAGACTTCTCAGCAATACTGTCTAGAGCAGTTTCGAAAGCTTTCATTGCGCCTTGCTTCTTTCCAGTATATGGGCCTGTTCTCATCAATTTGTTGATATATCTTTCAACGACGGATAATTTTGCTTTACCAAACCATGCATTTGCGTGTCTTCCACCAGTGTGTGGGACACCGACTGTTGTTAGGTTGATGTAAGGAGCTAGCCCTGGATCTTTGCAGGTTACTTCTGAAGCATCCCATTTTCCGAATACGAGGGTGCCGATTCCCGCAATAGGCTTGACTTCTTCTTGTTGTGTGGTAGTGTCTTGTTCCATTTCTGCTTCTGACATAGTATACACCTCATCTAACAGGCTTCTCCTTTCTGCCTCTAACCATTTCGTCAAGGGATACTCCATTGACCTGAATTACCTTGTATCTTACACCGGGGATGTCACCATATGAACGTCCCATGCGGCCACCAATACCTTCTACCATCACTTCATCATGCTCATCAATGAAGTTTATCGCTCCGTCTCCGGGTGCGAAAGCAGTTAATTTGTTACCGTTTTTTATTAATGAAATTTTAACAGCTTTTCTGATTCCTGAGTTAGGTTGTTTGGCTTCAATACCAACTTTTTCTACTACAATGCCTTTAGCTTGTGTTGAACCTGCAAGGGGGTCATGCTTAGCTCTTGACTTTAGCATACGCTTCTTGTATCTTCGATCTGACCAACGGAATTTCTGTCGGTCTTTAGCCATCTTAGCACCTGCGAATAGTCCTCTACCCATGTGATACACCTCATTGAAGCACTTCGCCGACTTGAAGCCCCTATTTAACAACGACCCTTGAACTAGCGAAAAGTCGCCAACTGGATTAATGTCACACAACTAATTTTCCTCTCCACAGGCTTCCATTTAGTATCAAAGGTTAAGCCATTGATTAATGTGGCCTGTTTATGGCCTTTAGAGACCATCTCGGTGCCGCTGAAACGATATCTCAGCCAATCAGTCTAATACACGGTATGTGGGAATACTCAAAAGCCAATCAGCATCCTCTTTTGGTTTTTGAAAATATCTTGGAAACTCCGGGCCACAAAGCGGCAGTAAATCTCCTTACCAGAGAGAGATTATGTGCAGCAATAGGAATTTCACCGGAAGAGTACATTGATACACTTGCATGGGCAATGGAAAATCCTAGTGAACCTATCATAGTAGACGCAAAGGAAGCCGAGTGTTTTCAGAACCAACAAGACTCAGTTGACTTGGAAGCAATTCCTATACCGCATCATTGGCCACAGGATAGAGGTAGATATTCATCAGCTAGCGTTATAATTGCCCAATATAATGGCATCAGAAATATGTCTTTTCACAGACAATTTCTGCGCGATAAAAATCATACAGTAGTGCGTTTAGTGCCGCGTCATTTGCGCACAATGATGACGACTGCAAGGGCAAACGGAGATACCGTCGACATTGCAGTAGTAAACGCACCAGATCCAGTAGTTCTCTTAGCAGCAGCAATGTCATTTGATGACAATATCGATGAATTAAGTATCGCAGCTGCATTGCATGAGAAATTGTACAACCAGCCACTTAGATTGACAAAACTGGCCAATGGTGTCGAAGTTCCAGCATCAGCAGAATATGTTTTCTGGGGTAAGATTACCCTTGATAATGATGATGAGGGACCATATGTGGACATAACTGGAACAGTAGATGATGTGCGTCAAGAACCAGTTATCAAATTTGATGGATTGGTTCACAGAGATAATCCAATATTCCATGCACTAATACCTGGTGAAGCAGAGCACAAGACATTGATGGGATTACCAAGGTCGCCAACCATCAAAGATGCTGTTTCTAAAGTCTGTGAATGCATTGATGTTCATATGACAGAAGGAGGTTGTGGTTGGCTTGCTGCGGTAGTAAAAATTCGTAAAAAGAACCCTGATGATGGAATCAAGGCAATAGAAGCAGCACTCGCTGGTCACAGAAGTATGAAAATGGTCACAATAGTCGATGAGGATATCGATATAGCTGATCCAGTACGTGTAGAATGGGCAATGGTTACTAGATGGCAACCAGACAAAGATACAATTATTCTGTCAAATCAAAAAGGTAGTTCACTAGACCCATCTAGAAATCCCGATGGTACTACATCTAAAGTTGGATTTGATGCTACTATTTCATTTGATGCAGATAAGTCCGGATTTATGTCAGTTCAGTAAGGTGATTTGAAATGGAGGACAGTAAGGACCTCTTACAGCATCCGAGGAGAAACTTAGGTAATAGGTACCGTTCTCAGGCAAGAAAATTTGCCAAGTTAGCATCGATGGATGAAGGCAGATTCGCCGATAATATTGGTTGGGCTGAGCAAAGTGCACGCCAAGCAATATTGTATGATTTTACTGATGAAGAAAATTGGCGTTGTTTAGCAGACATTAAGCAGATTCTTGGCGATTCAGAAGGACTTAGTGCTGTTCTTGAAGACTTATTCTCCATATTGGGTAGAGATCCCGAGCAAGTCGAGCAATTGAAGGATGTAGATTTTCTCAAACTTGGTTTGGAATTATTAGAGGCCGCATTTGCGAGGGACCCTCTTAATCCCGATGTATGGTGGGACAAATTAAATTCACCAAGAGCGGAAATAGGCACCTTGGAAGAATTTGTTGAACGTTGCAAGCGACTAGATTTCAGAGATCAAAGAGCAAATATTATTTTCAGCAGAAGAATAGAACGTATTAGAGATTCTGGTCAAACAGAATTATTCATAGAACTTGCAAGGAATTTACTCGCTCACCGGCCACAGAACCATGAATTGTGGCATGAACTTGGTCGGCTTTATGAACGCTTGAACAGGACGGAGGAAGCATGGATTTGTTACGATCATGTGCAAACATTACGCAGTCATAGTAATGTGAGAGATGAATATATGAACCGTTTGACAAACAAAATGGATGGCAACAATAAGCAAGCATGGACTAAACCACCAATATCAAAACGAGAGGAATTTTTGTCTCAGATGGTTGCACTCGCCAGTAGAGTATCAATCCAAGAGACTACTGAAGTTGTAGAAGAGGTTAGTGACGATAATCTCAGTAAAGATGAACAGAATTTAATCCGCCTAATAAATCAAAAAGACTACTCTGAAGCGTTCTTCGTCGCCAGAAGGTTGGTTGCTCAAGGTGAAGATTGGGCACTAGAGTACCTTAATGAAGCGAGACTTGGATTGAATTAAGATGATGCCAAAATTTGTCCTAGCATGGATTACTTCTAGCCTGGAAGCTTCTCAAACATTACAGACTGGAGGTCACGTAGTGTTTGTCAGACATCCTGAACGGGGATGGGAAATACCAGGTGGCCATCTAAACTCGGGGGAATCTCCTGAGCAAGCACTAATTCGTGAGGTACTGGAAGAAACAGGACTTGATGTTGAAATAATTACCTGGAATAAGGAATACTACCCAAATGGCTGGGTTGCTCATGCGGTGACAAATTCTAAACCAAACACCGAAAGTTGGAATGTGGCTGATGAAAAGGTAGATGAAATTGCTTGGTGGAATCGTGTTCCTCCTGTGATTATGTGGACTGAACAGGAGTTCATTGATTTGGATAATTGGCATAATTCAGTCAAATAAGCGTCAGTACAGACAATCTTTCGCCCCATTTTTTGACATGTTCCTCGTCATCAATACAGACTTGAATCATTGCGGCTAAGGTTGCATCCTCTACTTCATCGGGTTCAGCAAATAGGCTGTTGAAACTATCTAATTTATCCAAATGTTTGGCAATACTAACCATCGCTCTCAAATCGGGTCTGTGTTCTCCAGAATTGGTTTTTGGCAGGTTTTCAAAACACCAGTTGAACACACCGTTGATGTCTTTGGGATTAACCAGAAGTTTTGGCTCAGGTTCCTCAACCTTTCTTGGCTTGGCATTCTTGACTTGTTCCATCATTCTTTCAGCGTCATCTTGGATATTACCTAACGATAGTTCAAGGAATAGGGTTCCAGCCTCTATCGCCATATTAGTTTGAAACGCTTTAATGGCATGTGCGTGAGCATTCCATGCATGTCTAGCAGCATCAAACATATGGCCAAGCGATGCTCTTATCCTTGAAGCACCTAGTCTTGAAATTGCAATTGTTTCATCTGCATGATCACCATCTCTGGTAATTTCTGAGTAG
This sequence comes from uncultured euryarchaeote, assembly GCA_937911345.1. Classification (GTDB taxonomy): domain Archaea; phylum Thermoplasmatota; class Poseidoniia; order Poseidoniales; family Poseidoniaceae; genus MGIIa-L1. The sequence goes on from CALDPP010000147.1 coordinate 25,858, forward strand.
ACATTCAAAGCCATTAGTGGTGCATTTGTTGCCATCAATAATGCAGCTCTATTTAGTAGCGATAAATCATGGTCTCGGCTAGCCTTAGCAACAGATTTTAGTCTTAATTCTGCCCACTCTAAATCATCTTTAGCGCCCTCAATATCACCGTTTTCAAATCTAGTCAATCCTCTCTCCATGCGAAGTCTACCCTCTAATTTTAAGTCTCTAGTTTCAGGCTCTTTGGCAATCTTGATCGCATCGTTAATAGCCTGTTCCAATTTATTATCGCCAAGCATTCTTCTTCTTACTAAACCAATTGTTGCAGTCTCAGCAGGCGACAAATTTGACGCAACTATATCGAATAATTCAGCAGCATCAAGAAAGAGTGCAGCTTCTGCAATCATTAGCCATGATTCAATAGCCATCTCGTCTTTCCATTGGGATAAAGTGACTTGGTCTACAGGGCCTTCAGAACGCCATTTAGATACTAATTTACCAGGTGTATTAGGAACTTCAATATCAGACATACTACTTACTCTCCCGTGGAATTTTCGCTACATTGGAGATAAATGAACTCTCTGCTGTAATTCTGTCGACGTTTCCTGTCCATCCAGCGGCTCCTGCATGACCGCCTCCCTCGCCACCAATTTGTTGTGCAATACTCGTCATTATCTCAGCGAGAGATATTCCTTGTGAAGTAGCATTTTTTGTTGCTCTTGCTGTAAGTCTAGTTTCCCCATTACGAGTTCTACTTACCAACGATATGTCATGCCCTATCCCAAGCAATAGACCTGCAAGTCTGCCCTCAAGAGTACCACAGTACGAATGAATTATTGACCAATCTCCCGATTCAGTAGCCTTCGCACGTTGCATTCCATTTAGTAGGCTTCCACGTTCACTAGAATTAATTTCACTTGATTCCAACCATTCAACAAAACTGGCATATTCTATCTCTGAATCACTGAGGATTTCATGTGCAGTAGTAAAGGAATGCTTCGTATTATGTTTGAATCTTCCACTGTCAGTAATTAGTCCAGCAAGTAACAATTTTCTGACAGGTTCAGTTAATGTAGTTGACGAATGGTTTATGAGATATCTTGCGATGATTTCAGTTGTTGCTGAAACGTCCATTTTTATCATCAAATCAGAATTTGAAAACTGCCAACTATTAGATTCATGATGGTCGATTATACACTTTGGTATGCCTTCTGGTAAATCAAAACCAATTTGGCTCTCTGAGGCCGCATCAACAATTATTATGCCACCAATATTACTTGGCAAATCAGAACTATTGCTTATTTTTCTAAATGGTGCGCCTAATTCAACGCATACCCGTTTTGAAATCCTGCCCAAATGCAAACCGCAAGCCATCATGTTAGGATTTGATGCAGCTAGAGATATTGCAGAACCAACAGTATCCATATCCCCATTCATACCAGTTATTACTGGGACTGCTCCATTTGAGCATGCTTTCTCTATCCAGTCATTAAGAGTAACAAGGCTGTCACTTTCAGAACCAGTGTCTTGAATCAATTAGATCCCTCTAGAACTTTCTTTAGTTCTTCATATGAGTTCATCAAATCAGTTTCTCTTGTCTGCAGCCTTTCTAGGTGTTCGGAAATAGTTTTGATATCATTTTCGAGAACTTCAACGAGAGATTTCCTGTCAGCAACTTCGATTAAAACTCCACCTAGTTGTTGGTGAAGCGCTAGATCTTTTGGCTGATTTGATACTGCATCAGAGGTCGCTTTTAGTTCAAGAATTTGAGCATTAAGACTTGCCATTTGCTGACGTGTAGCCTGTATCTCAGAAACGACGACTTGAAATTGTTCCATCTCACTCATATCTGCTCACCAATTATTCTCAACCACTACTTGTTGATGAATCCTCGCTTAACTCTAGATTATCAATCATATTTATTAGAGAATCAACTGCAATCAATCCACGAACTCTAGTATTCCACATTGCTCGCAAATCTTTTGCTTTTGATTCAACAATTTCGATAGAAAACGTATCACCATAGAAATTTATTTCACAATCTGTAATTAATGCAGCAGCTAGTGATTCAGTATTTTCCCTAGTGCTTGATTGTGCCTCTAAGATTAACTTCCATTCAGTGGACATATAGGTCCCTCTCTGGAATCACTCTTCTTCAGACTCAGCCAAACTTCTCTCATAGTCCATTGCTGCTTGTTGTGCAATGTATGCCATGTCAGCAGTAGTAGCACCTTCAACAGATCTGCGCATAATTCTGCTGTTTGCGTCGGATGCACGGGTAAATGGCTCCCATGCGCCCCCTGCGAATGTGTAGTCACACTTACTGCATTGCCAAATGCCGACAGACTTTCTTGAAACTTTTTGATATTGACAAACCGGGCAAGTATATTTCTTGCTCTTCTTTGCCATAGCCGATGCTGAGTTTCTTCTTACTGAAACACCGTATCTTGCACCGAATCTAGCGGTTGCTCCTGCCTTTTGGGTTCTTTTTGCCAATCAGTTCGCCTCCTTTTCTGCAACGATTTTTCTTAGTTCTGCACACTTTTCTTGGGCTACCTCGAATATCTCTGCGAATTCTTGCGGCGTGAATACCCCTCTTAACCCCTTTTGTAGTGAGTGAAGGTGTCCTTCATCTCCAATAGTGATGTGAATTCGCTCATCTCCGCCCAATTCTTCCTCTTCACAAGGGTCGTAAATGTATCTTCCACCGACTCTAGTAAATGAAGCCATAATTGGAGTTCCGTTGACTGAAAGTGTGTAATCTTCACCCACATCAAACCTTTCAGCTGGGACAACTGCTGTGCGTAGGGCAGCGATTGCTGCAAGACCACATGCATCGAATATATTTCCACCATCAGACAGCACATGGATGTCAATCATTACTCCCCAGACTTTTTCGCCGGGAATAATGCACAAACTGTTCATGTCAATGCATCCAGATTCTCTAATTCCTCGATCAACAACTCTGCCAAGTTCAATGGATTCCGGTGAAGGTGGGCCAGGTTCATATTTTCGATGAGCCACTGGTCTCAACTCTGCTCCACACATTAGCGAACCTTCGGATGGACGGTCAGGCCATGGAGTTCGAATTTCGAATTTAACTCCGGCGTAGACCACTGTTTTGCCCATTGTGACTTTTGCAGACCCTTCTGCATTGTACAAGCAATCAGTTTCGAGGATAATTTCTCTTCCTTCAAACCTTGCTCTGCCATCAATTCTAGCATCCTGTTCGGCAAGTCTGGCCATTTCTTGACGTAGTAAATTTGGGACTAGTTCAACCATCAGTTGTCACCTCCATCGTATCTTGCTTTTAGTGCATCAACCATGATTTCATGAATTTCTTTCGCTGCTTTGAAATTATATTCCATGGCAAGGTCAAATTCTTCTGGAGAAAGATCTCCATCCATTTGTAAAAATGCGATTTCACCGGTGTTAGGTAAAATACCTGCAGGTAAGTCGGCTTGTCCATAGTTGTCTTCAGCCTTATCCAAGTCGAGAACCACGGTGTCTTCGATTTTACCAGATGCTACTCCCACAATCATATCTCTCATTGGAATGCCAGCATCTGCTAGAGCCACAGAAGCGGCAGTTATTCCAGCACATCGAGTTCCTGCTTCTGCTGCTAGGATTTCAATTTCTACTCTGATTTTCGAGCGAGGAAATCTCTCGACTAAGACTACTGACTCCAGTGCTTCTGCAGTGACTTTAGAAATTTCTCTTGAACGACGATTAAAACCAGGTCTAATTCTATCACTAGTAGAGAACGGTGCCATGTTGTATCGCACATCAATCACCGCTCTATCTTGTCGCTGAATTTTTCTAGGGTGTGCTTCCATTGGTCCATAAACCGCAGCTACTGCTACGTTTAGCCCGTGTGTGACAATAGCCGAACCGTCTGCAGCAGGTAGTATTCCCGCTTGAATCGAGACAGGTCTTGATTCATCCAATTTTCTTCCGTCTAGTCTAAGTCCATCATCTCGTAGTAATTGTACATCTCCATATCCGCCCATCAAGCATCACCTTTTCTCGTAAAACTTCCTTCATGTTTTTTCATGATTGAATCAAAATTTTTCTTGTGTCCATGTTGCTTAGCAATCGCTAGAGCCTCTCTAGTCCAAGAAATCCCGTTGTCATCACCATCTATCCAAACACGACCATTTTCGCCAACAATGATTCTGCAATCACTGGTGTCTTTCATCCGGTCTAGATTAGAATTATTGTCTCCTCTTATTCTATCGAGGTGGTTAACTGGTACTTCAACGACTGCACCTTGCGATAGTCTTCGTAATCCTACTCCCTTCATTGTTAGTACAACATTGTGACATTCATCCACTTCTTGGACACGAGCGAGTGCCGCATCGCCAATATCCATGTGTTGACGCGCTTGTCCGAATTCAACTTTCCATGGTGCTAAAGACATTGGAAGTAATCCTTGGAATGAACCGTTGATATCCATAAACCATAGGTTATTTCTTACTTCAGCAACGTGAGCAATAACTAAATCTCCAGAGCGTGGTAAGTATGGACTGTTGATTGGGTCAACAGATACTGTTCCGTTTGATTCACGAACCCAACCAAGTTTAGTTGCAATAATTTCGTCGTTTTGGCTGATTGCGCCACTTCCGACACGCATCCCGGACAATGACCCAATGGTCATTCCCGGGGTCACTAGGCGCTGCTCGGCGCCGCTTCGACCTTGGGACATTTCTTTCTCTCCGAACCGGCGACAAGCCAACCCATGATAAACTCAACCCTTTGTATTAGGTTCTAAGATTTACATTTCCTTGACTTCTGTTTGCGAGGACACTTTCATTATTTGGCCAATCAAATCGCCTTTCATGCCAGCCGGAATTTCAACAACACTAGCCCACGAACCATCCTCTAACCATCCTTCCTTAATCTGGAACGGCCTCAGTATTCGCATAGCGCCACCATATCCCGAACCCGGGACTTTGAAAGCCAATCTAGTTGTTTCGAATGAAAGAGGAATTAGCGGTTTGAGTTTATCGATTGCATCTTTAATTTGCTGATCTAAATTCTTGAATGGGTCGACAGAATATCTAGATTCATCAAGAGCCAATTCAATTCTTGTTTTTGGGTGTGGGCTTTTGGTTTTTGGGTCTACAGCCTGGCTGTGTATGTGATGAACAATTTTTTGCCTCATTCGTTCAACCATCGCCTTTCTTTGATTTGTTGTTAATTGAATACTACCTTTTTCGAAGATGACTGTGGCTATTTCGACTATGTCTTGTGTCCCAAACGTGTTCTCTATTGCATCTTCAGTAGGTCTTTCGCCACCTCTTGCATCGTGAAAAACCTCGTCCATCGCAAAGAAGTCATCAATTTTTACACTACTTGGGTCGGTCTTGAATTTGTCAACTAAGTCTGGGTCAACAAGAATTTCATATCTCTTGCCACCCTTCTCCATACGTGCTAGAACAGCATCATCTAAACTAACCATGGCCTTGCCTCATTTAGCCCATGGCATGGGCAACTATTGATTGTGACGGTCACTCTTCGAGTGGTTTTAATCTGTCAATTTGTTTGTTGACATCCTCACGGTCAAGGAATCTATAACCACTGGAGTCAATAACCGCTACTTCTACTGCGTCTCTATTTAGTTCAGCATCATTGGCGTTCCTAAGTGCCTCCAACCCTAATTTCATAGCTGCATTTAGGGTGAGGTTTTCCTTCCAATTCTTTTCGAAGTATTCGATAACAGTGTTTCTGCCGCTACCGATCGCTCCAGCATGATATGACTGGTATGCACCACTTGGGTCTGTTTCATAGAGGTGTATTCCATTATCGTCAACCCCGCCGATTAGCAGCGCTGTTCCAAATGGTCGTGAACCTCCGTATTGTGTGAATGACTGTTTAAAATCACATATTTTCTTTACTAGAACATCAACAGGAACAGTTGCTCCATAAGTGATTCGATTAATTTGGGCTTCTACTCTGGAGCGAGCGACTAATTGTCTTGCGTCAGCCATCAAACCAGAAGTTGCAACACCCACATGGTTGTCAATCTTGAACATTTTTTCAATAGATTCTGGGATGATTAATCTGCTTATAATTCTCTTATCGCAGACTAATACCACACCATCTTTGAATTTCAAACCTGCAGTAGTGGTACCTCTTTTGACCGATTCTCTAGCATATTCTACTTGGAATAGTCTTCCGTCTGGGCTGAAAGTTGTGATTCCATGGTCATATCCTCTTCCACTTGGTTGCATTATCTCACCTGTATGTTCCTTCGGCCGACACTTTATGAGTATGAGGGTAACAACTCATGCCGTGGCTTCGGTATATTTAGCAGATTTAGCGACCATTATAATCCCTACGAACACATAATCAAATTATTGAGTAATTAGATTTAGGGCCATTCAATGCGAGTGGCAATACTCTCCTCTGGCGGTAAAGATTCTGCCGCAGCTTGGTGGTGGGCTATTTGCAAAGGATGGGATATTGCAGCATTGGTAACGATGAGAGTCGTAGGGGATGACTCGATGATGTTTCAGATTCCAGGCACTGAGATTGTCCAACATCAAGCTAAACTCGCCAAAATCCCATGGGTATCGGTAGATACTGAAGGCAAAGAAGATGAAGAGATTAACGACTTGGAAAATGCAATTTCAAAATTAGCAATCGATGCACTAGTTTGTGGTGCCCTCAGAAGCGATTATCAAAAAAGTAGAATTGAGCGAATGTGTGAAAAATTAGGAATTATAAGTTACACTCCTCTTTGGCACCAGTCCGGTCTGAACCATATTTCGGGATTGGTAAAACACGGATTTGGTGTCATGATAACAAGCGTAGCATGCGATGGATTAACCGAGGAATGGATTGGTAAAATACTCGATGAAGAATCACTTGAATTGATTATCCAGTTGTCGGAGAAGTACCGATTTAACGTTGATGGAGAAGGTGGAGAGTATGAAACTTTAGTTGTCTATGGACCACATTTTGATGGGAAGATAGTGGTCACTGGTTCTACTGAGTGGCATGGCAGAAGAGGAGAACTTAAAATCAGCAATATTAGTTCAAGATGAGATTGCTGAACGGGCTAATTCGACAGCTTCATCAACGATTTCACCCGATACTCCAATGTGGTTCATAGGGTCAAACATGGCCTCTAGTTCTTCTGCAGAAAATGCAGCAGCTATTTCTGGGGTTCTACTACATACATCAATTAGTTCTATTTTCTTGTCAACCGCCTCGAAGGATGCTGAACGAAGTATTTCATGGGCTTCATCCCTAGGTATTCCATATTCCACCAATTCAATCATAACTTTTTCAGCCATAACTAAACCGCGCTGAGATTTTATATTTTCAAGACATCTATCACTATCTACCCACATGTTAGTCAAAACTTGTCGAGTTTTGGAGACTACATCTTCACAGAGTGCTGATGCATGCGATAATGTGAATCTTTCACTACTTGAATTTGCTAAATCACGCTCATGCCATAATAATGCGTTTTCATAAGTTGGTATTATCATTGACCTAACTATTCTGGCTAAGCCGGAGGCATTTTCAGATTTTATTGGATTCTTCTTGTGAGCCATGGTTGATGATCCAACTTGCTTCTTGATATCAAAGCCCTCACCAGCCTCTTGAATTTCTGAGCGTTGTAAATTCCTAATCTCTTGGAGAATCTTTTCACAAGATGCAGCAACATTTGCTAGCCAAGAAACATACTCAATATATCTGTCTCTACCTACAACTTGTGTTGTTGCTAAAGGCACGCCTAATCCCAAGTGAGTCAAAATAAGTCTCTGTAATTCTCTGGCATTATCTCCTTGAGCAGCCCCTGTTCCAACAGCACCCAAGAATTTCCCAACTGCTATTCTTGGTGATGCTTCATCCAATCTAACTAGTTGTCTACGTAATTCGTCAAGCCATACTGCTGCTTTTAGTCCAAAAGTGATTGGTACAGCTGCTTGTCCATGTGTTCTACCTAACATGACAGTATCTCTTTCCCGTTCAGCAACATCGGCACAAACACCGATTAGAGAGCATAGTTGCTTCCTTAGTAAAACAATACTGTCTCTCAGCTGCAAGGCCACTGCAGTATCAACAATATCATTTGATGTTGCTCCGAGATGAATACACCACCCGGCTTCACCTGCCGCTTCAGCCATTGCTTTCGTTAGAGCCATTATGTCATGCCTAGTCTCAGCTTCAATTTCTGATACACGCTCTTTGGTAACTGAATTGGGGTTTGCTATTGCAGCAACAGCGTCATAGTCTTGTTTGGAAACTTTTCCTAGTTGCATATGAGCCCAAATTAGTGCTCTTTCTACTTCGAGTTGTCTTTCGTGTCTTCCGAGTTCTGACCAAATATGTTTGAAGTCTTCATCGCCGTATCGGTAATCTAGTGGACAAAAGGCCATGTGCATTGGTCATGAACAACCTCCTATAACATTTCGATTATCAAAACAATGCGTTCCGCAGATATTTTTGTATGTCAAAACAAGATAATTTCTTGTGAATTTAACAAAAATTTGAAACCCCTGTTAACCAAATTGCAGACATGTCCGATAAGTCCGTGAATGTTGAAAGCAGAACTTCCTCACAAGACAAACGCTGGACAATAATGGCAGCTCTACTCGGGACTAACACTGCGGTGATGCTGTTTCAGGGGATTGAGCAAGAATCAGATCCCAAACAAATTCGTGAGATAGCACTTTCAATAATTGCCGCTACTTTACCATTTCAAGGAATCTACTTTCTCATTTACACCTATATGCTGGAGAATAATGGTAAATTGAGTGTTGAAGTGACTAACCGATTAGATAGAGCATCGGCTGTTTGTCAGTTAGTTGCATATCTCTCTCTAGTGGGAGTGGGGATGATGTGGTATAATATCTCAAATTACGTGGGGATATTTTTCTTGGTATCAACAGTACTTGCTATTCTGTTCATTAGAATTGCAATGGCTCCAATTGAATCAGGAGAAATATCTTCAACGACTCAGTAATTTTAGGGCTAACCCAGTGATAGTTGCCACAATTAGCAGTAAAATCATCATCGATACAGGCCCATACTGATTTTTGTCGTCCATTGCGGTGCCAAGAAAACCGTCACGAGAAATTGCTTGTCCCAAACTATCTGCTTCTGAGTATTCACCCAAAGGCTTTCTTGGAATCCTTTCACCTTTTTTTACAGTGAATTCAATCCCCTTGTCCGCCCCGTTATCTGACCCAGCCATGGTTAGTGGTCATATTCATAGGTCAAATAATGTTACTATGAATTACCAAAATAGTCATTCACTATCGGCACTAGAGTTGATTTATGCGATGGAGTGCAGATTCTGACTCAAACCGAATTCATTTGGCAGTTGAGGGCAGTGTGGGTGGGACGACTTTAGGACTGCATATCTCTGCAGATGTAATTGAAAGTGGTGGCAGAGTATTATGGGTTGGATTAGATATGCCAAATCCGGATAGATTTCCTCAATTATTTAGTCATCTTTCGCCAGTTTCTTCATCGAGATTTCATGCCATGATGATTGCTGGAGCTTTAGACAAAGCGATTGAAGCGATAATATCTGCCGCCGCTACTTTACCATCTGTTGAACTTATCGTGTTAGATGATTGGTGTGAATCTAGTGGAAAAATACCAAAAAAGCAACTGGAACTGGTTTCAAATTTGAGCAAATCAGTCAATCCAAATATCAAAATCCTTCTGATTAGTAAGGGTAGTATTGACGCTAGTGGAAAAAGAGACGGGGATATTTTCGCTAGGGCTGAGGCATATTTTGTCAACAATGGATACGAAATCTGGACACTATCAAGGATTACTAGTGGCAATAACAGGAAACTGATATGTAATGGAGAAGTTACTAAATTGAAAATTATGGAGAATGGCTTGGAGTTGGCCGATTAATCTTCGTCTTCCCCTAGAAGTTCTGCCATTTGTTCCAATGCATCATCGTCAGGTTCATCAAATTGTTGAGGGTTTTTTGCACCACCAGAAAGTTCGTCTGAACCAGCAATTTTCGGAGCATTTTCGTCAATCGATGTCAACCTATTCTCTCTTGCTTGCTTCGTGATAAAGTAGATCATCACAAAAAATGAAATGGCAAAAATAATGTAAGCAACATTCTTTGTTGTATTCTCATCAACCATGATTGGCCTAAAGGTGGTATACTTTTGTAAATTGTGTTTGACAGAATTGATTATGTTCATTTCCAATCTATTGGTTTAGATAAATGCCTCATTGAATCACTTGGCGGCTGAACCCAATCGCTGAACGGTGGAATTCGATTTACTTCTTCCCAAAGACTTGGACTACGTGTTTTACATTTCGGGCATCTAAGATCCTGATTTCTGCCCATAGATTTCAGCGTTACGTTGCATTTACTGCACTTTGGACGCACTTTTTTTGGAGCACTCGACAAAACTCTTAATCGCTCCAAGTGTATTGTTTTGTCCATGGAAACTAAACCGTTGTACTCGATTTCATCGCCTTCTTCCAACCATTGCGCTAAATTTTTGATATCTCCAGATTCAGCAAATGCCATTAAATCAACGTCGTTGTTACAGCTTATTTTGACGGTTCCACGTTGCTTTACTAAAATATGGTCCACAATGGCCGAAGAGTCGTGGCCAAGGTGGTCATCTGTTGCTTGATTGGTTTGGAATACCATATATCCCTTGACAGACTCAGTTATTGGTGAATCAAGTAGGTATTGAGCCGCTCTACTAGCAGCAAGCTCAGTTTTTGCTCTAACTCCAAATAATACCGGGCAATTACCTCTGGGTGAAATCAGGATTGAGTTAGATCTCAAATCTCTTGACATGAATGTATCAGGGTCGTTGTCTAACGTTGCAATTCTATCTAAATCAACCACTCTAGAATTGCCCGAATTTACAGAATCGTTAGTACGCCAACTTATGGCTTCAAAGGTAAATTCCCTACTTGGCCATGATACGGCTGCGGTTGCGCCAATTATACCGTGCCCTCCCCATGATTTGTCAGCATTTGGTATGTCGTTGATTGAAATCTCATTACGAACACAACTCCAATATGTATCTTCATTTGGTTGTAATTCAAACCATACCATCCCTGGATCTGTAGGGCTTTGGGTTCTTGGATAATTTTCTGATTCCGTTAAATTCCCTTTCAATGGTTCAATTTTTTCATTCCACCACTTGTCTAAATGGGCTAATAATTCAGTATAGTCATCTCCCTCAATTTTGATTGCTACAGCAGCATTTCCACGAGTCCTTTGCTTGGCAAACGGGTATAATCTAACTAATCTCTGCGAACTGACTACATATTGTTTGGGAAGGTTTTGAATTAATTCGAACAAAGCATCTGTTGTGCAACCGCCCCCAATGTGGTCTGTATCGTCTAAACCAAGCCAACCCATCTAATCACCTCACAGGTTGGAAAATGTCCCCATCATCTGTAAAATCAACAACTCTGTTTATCACTTGGGCCAAACCTATATTTGGATTAACTTTGAAGAGTCTTATTCCTCTAGCCCAACCCGCACCAAGGTCACTTTTCCGGTCACCAACAATAAAATCAAGTTGATTTAATGGCAGTGGCTTATCTTTCCACCAATTTACCCGTGTAACTTGTTTTGGGATTGTTACATTGACATTCAATCCATCTTGAAGGGATAAATCACCTCGAAGTTGGGCATGACCCAAATGCAACATCCCTG
>CALDPP010000148.1 GCA_937911345.1 uncultured euryarchaeote
ACAGTTCTGTACATAACGTGGGAGACATCTGTCTTCAACGAATATGCGAAACCATTAGCCACACACATGTCAATTGGTATATTGCCAAGACTTGGCACGTTTACCATTGCTGGTAATTGCAAATTCTGATTGCGGGAGATATTAGCAATTCCATTATCAGCACGCTCTCTTGGATTATCGGCAATTTCAGCGATGTAGAATCCTACTCCAAGGTTCCTAATTGCTATGTGGTCGATGTCATCTTCGTGCTGATGGAATGCTGTGCCGATTTCTGAGGTGTAACAGTATGAGCCATGAACACCATAATGCCAGTCACAGAAATCACCCGAAGTAGGATACAGGGAAGATGACTGTAGATTGGCATAAAGAGTCATATCAGCCATTTGTTGACCATGATATTCTAATTGAGAATGGTCCGGACTTTCACAATCAGTGCAGTGCCCCCATGGCCACAGGATTAGTTCAGAGTATGAGTGGTGAGTTAGTGTCGATTTGAATTCACTTGCACCATCGCCAGTATCATCGTTCATCTCAGTCAAATCTTGGATAAACTTGGTTTCTGGTTCGGAGTTACCGCCCCACCAATCTTCGTCGGTTACGCCATCAGCATCATCGTCCTTACCGTCAACGTGATCTTCGTTAACCTGTCCGTCGCCATCGTTGTCTCGGTCGTCGACTGGTCCGTTGTAGACATCGTTGTTGGAACCATCTAGCTCTCCTTCAGCAGGCGAACAGGTTCCAGGAATTAGTGGGCCTGTTGCACCCAGAGGCGCCCCCCACTCGAATTGGTAGTTACGGTTTAGGTCAACACCATCGCAATCCTCGTCTACTTCCTCTTGCAAGTCAGGTAACGGAGTTACGCCAGTGAATGTATTGTCTCTCAAGTTCTTTCTCCAGCCACCGCTTGGACAAGATTCCCATGCAGGTGCTGGGCAGAATACTTCACGGTCGTAGATGTTACCATCTACATTGAGCATCGGAATGATGTAAATTTCTCGAGCATTGACCAAGTCGGTTATCCATTGTTCGGAATAATCTTCGTCAACACCGTGGTCGCCTGGGCCACAGTTGACACCATCACCGTTTGAATCTTGATACTCGGTTGCCAAAGCAAGACAGTCTCCATCATCATCCAAGATACCGTCACCATTTGAATCACCCCAAGTGTCTTCGTCAACTAAGCCGTCACCATCATTATCGTAACCAATATTGTTGTATGAAAATGCAATGACTTCCAACTGGAGCATAGGAACTTGATATGACATCCACTCACGAGCGTGGTGGTTACCAACAATCATGACGTCATGTCGTTCTGGGTAGTTGCCGTTATCTCCAACGAAAGCGTTGTAATCTCCACCTTGAACATTCTCAGTGATTTTCATCCAAGGTGATTGGTGGCCGTAATACCAACCTTCGTAGGCATCAGCGGTTACTTCTTCGCCGCGGGCGTTAGTTCCGCCATTCATTCCTTCGTGGTATTCGAAAATGTCCGGATTATCTTCAGCCAACTTCATCATACGAGTTTTCATTGTCTCGTATGTATGATACTCTTTGAATTGTAGGATTCTGTCACTTGCTGGCGCCCATGGGAATATTGTATCGATATAATCGTCAGACCAAATATCAGTTGGCTCTAAACCAGAAGGCTCATCTTGAGCGATGGTAGATGCAACCATTGGAGTTAGCAGTGAAAGCAACAATGGTAGACAAATTAGGAAACCAAAAGATGGTCTAGTCTTAAGGGCAACAATGGGAGTTTTGCGATTCGCGGACATCCTATCGTGTTAGCGAAGTGCTTTGAGTTCTTGAAGCCGTCGCGTGATGGTACGATATCTAATCAAGTAAAACCAAGATATTTTCAGGAGGTCTTCCGATTACTGCGTGGCCATTGTTAATCAAAATTGGACGTTCTAATGCCTTTGGATTATCAATCAATAATTTGTGAATATCTGTTTTTTTGTTCAAGTCGTAACCGAGCGATTTGTCGACTTCTTGTTTCCGAATCACACCTTCAAGTGCAACTAAAAGCTTCAAATCATCTTGAGAGATGCCTTTGTCAAGATAGCGATAGTCCTCGAATTCGATATTCCTCTCAACTAATAGTGCAAATGCCTGCCTTGATTTTGAACATCTAGGGTTGTGGTATAAGCGCATGAACTGAGGCCTTTATTGGCAGTTAATGAATCAAACCGTGCCTTGGTTTTATCGTAGAATATGTCTAAAACATCGACATTATCGAGTTACCATGGTCGAAGACGATATTGCCAATCAGGCCGCAGAGTCTGTTGGAATAAACGAGATGACAGTTTTAGCGATTCTAGGCATAATTTTAGCTGGAATTATTGTTCGCTTCTTGAGTATGGCTTTCGCGCCATCGTTACTGAGAAAAATAATCCGCTCTGAAAATTTGCAAACTAAGACTGTAAAGCAATCTGATAAAGCTCTTGGAAGTGCTTTGGGTGCGTGTGTATCGTACATTCTATCACTACAGTTGGTTAATTCCATCGAGAGTGGTTCAACAACATATGAGATGCCAGATGTCATGTTGACTATTCTGCCAAATGTATTTCAGTTCATCATTGCGCTAGCAGTAGTTGTTTGGGCATTTAGACTAGTGAATGTAGTGCAAGATGTAGTTACAATGCTAGATTCTGACGGAGTTAGTGATGGAACAGACAAGACTCTAGTCAGTGCTTTAGAGAGCGTTTTGCGCTTCTTTATCGTGTTTATTGGTGCAATATTCATTGCCGATGCGGTAGGGGTAAACCTAACTTCGCTGATTGCTGGATTAGGAATTTCTGGACTTGCATTAGCCCTTGCTGCAAAGGATACGATCTCAAACTTCTTTGGTGCCCTGACGGTATTACTAGATAGGCCATTCAAAGTCGGAGATTGGGTAGTAGTCGGAACCTCAGAGGGGGAGGTTATTGAAATCAATCTAAGAACTACACTAATTAGAACTGGAATAGATACGGTAATCACGATTCCAAATGCCAATCTAGTTAGCACACCGGTAGAAAATTATGGCAAGCGAAGGTGGCGCAGATGGCAAACTATGCTGCATTTTGACATCAACTCAAACCCTGATGAAGTGGAGGCGTTTCGCGACGATGTACTAAATTCAATTCAGGAAAATGCTGCAACAATGAATGAAGATTCATCATGGTGTAGAGTCAGCGATATTTCAGCAACATCAATTGATGTTTCCTTGAACTTGTATTGGGATGTGCAAGGTGGAGCAGATGAACGCCAAGAAAAAGAAAAATTCCTGTTGGAAATAATGCAGCTCGCTAAGGAGCACAAGTTGAGTTTCTACGATAATAGAATTCGAAAGCAGAGTAACTAGTAGGGTTGCGGATCCTTAGACCAGTAAATCATGTTACAGGCAAAAGCACCGAGCAAACAAATGACTCCAGCGATTCCTGCCAGTGTAGGTGACGTTGACTCCATACGCCAAGCAAAAAATGCGATTACGGCGCCAATAATTCCGCCCCACAATCCCGATTTCCATAAGCGAAGAACACCTAGGTGAGCTTGAATTCTTGAAACATCATTGAGCCATTTTTGTGCCTTTCCTCCTAGAATTTCATCACCAAAAAATCTCGCCTCTCCCATAGCAAATAGCACAGCATGATAGCGCCAAATCCATGGCCCACCCATCAAGGTTGAGACGGCCTTTTTCTGCGAATATGACTTTGGTGCTTCGGCCAAATATGCCTCAAGCATTGATTTTCTATCATCCTCATCCATTCCTTTGGCGAAGGATATTTGTTGCTCGATGAGCATCAAATTGGCTAAACCTGGAAGTCGGTCTGCATGGCACATCAAGTGTTCTACTGGAGACCTAACATCAGCAATGAAAAGTAACTCGTCTTGTTCTTTACATAACAATGCTAAGTCCAAATTCAGCCTTGGTAAACCCACTGTAAACTTTGAATGGGGCGCCCTCCATAATGTGGTGACTTTCAATTCAGACTCAATATCCTTCAGCCTGTCATTCCATCTACGTTCAGTATTTGGTGTTGCAAAATCATGCAATGCGCTATGAATAGTTCCAAGATTAGCAGCGAGTTTATCGCTATCAAAATCCTCTGTATTTATTGCCACATCGGAGCAGTTGTAGACTATTACTCGGTCGTTATTCTTGACGTGATAGACCATGCTGGGCAGTGTTATCATTTGGCCTTTCAAAGCATCACTCCACGGCGAATAGTGCATCAGCCTCGACAAATCATTGCCTAAATTAAATGGAACTACTCTTGCTATTTGTTTTTCATTTATGCGAAGCAAGTAGCCTTTGCGATCTTGATGTAAAATTTCAATTTCCGAGACTTTTGGCCACTGCCCCCAGATTATTCCTTCTTCAGGAGGTTTCTGCCACCAATTTGGAGCTAAGCACTCCTGGTAGCTCCATGTTTCAAGAGTGCCAAATACGGTCTGAATTCGGCCTGAGGAAATATCTTGAGAGTCCTCAGTGACAATTCCGCTTGGCCACCAAGGAGACTCGTCCATACAACTGCCAAATGTCGCCCACACAAAAGACCGATGCTAAAAAACGACATAAATCGGGGTTAGCATAAAATGGTAGTCCGCGTTCATAGATTCGTGGCACAACACATCATTATGCCAAATGTCGTCCAGTCGAGTGGCGGTAGCGGTAAAAAGTGGACGCTGTTTGCAATTCTATTTGCTGCATCTGCGCTGCTAGGAATGGTCAGTTCAAGTCTAGAAGGAGACCCGTATGAATTACAAGAATGTTGGGATTATTACGACACTTATGGTGAATATACTGATGAATGTGCTGACACTACTGCAGATAATGACTTGAGTGAGTTAATTGGAGCATTTAGTGGATGTTTCTGTTGCGGCTCACTAATTGTCGGCATAGTCGCTCTATCGGCAAGTAATGCGTCAACAAAGACTGTTATTGTCAACCAGGGTTTCGTCCCGCAAACCACAATGGTTCAACCGAACACACAGGTGATTCGCACCGGCGCAGTTGTTAATCCAGCCATGACAGGAAGGATGCCGCTAGACACTAATCGTAACAAACCATCGCATCAATCAAACATGCAATCTAACAAGACTACTCAAACAAAACCAAGTCAAACTGGCGCCCCTTCAATGGATGAGATTGACAGACTATCTCGAGAAGCCAAGAATCTCGAACTCGCAAGAGATTTTGCTAAGGCAGCTGAAATGTATCAAAAGGCTGGACTGTTCGCAGAAGCAGGCAGAATAAGGCAAACGTATCTTGAGAATGATAAGCCAATGGTTCAAATTGGCCAAATAGGTGATTCGGTTGTCAAAGATTCCGTAATCATGGGTGAACAAAAATCCAATCTCTGTCCAAGTTGTGGTGTAGTAACGCAACCTGAATGGAATTTCTGCCCATCATGCAACAGTCCATTGTGAGGGATTTGATGGATTTTGCACATTACTCAATTTCGCTAATACTTGCGTTTGCGTTTGCTAGATACGTCACTGAAAATACCAAGATTCACTTGAAATTCAAGGGACTGTGGATACATCATTGGATTCTTGCTACTCTTGCAATGATAGCTTTGTTGTTACTCGAGATTTCCGAGCCATATGTCTGGGGAGCATTAACCGGCGTGGCATTGGAGGGTTTGCCGAGGAAAAACTGGTCGATTAGAAATAAGCGATAAGTAGGCAGAACTGCTTTATTAGTGGCTGCATTGCTTGCCACATGGAAGATGTCGATTGGCTGCGGTCGATGTTGTCTATGGAGCAAGAAGTTAGACCCCCGGGAAGCAAAAAATCCGAGACTAAATTTCTCAACGGTAATTGTGTAAAATTGTATGATGAAGAGCGCATAGTGGCTTATGCAGAGATGCGTAAGGTTGGCAGCCATGTTGAAATTTCAACTGTACTAGTTGACCCTGAATACCGTAACAAAGGATATGGTAAGCGCTTAATTGAGCAAGCAGTAAAAAAAATTGACCACAATAAGATTCTTTGTTGTACAAAAAATCCGGCAATGGCCGGAGTGCTCCATTCTCTTGAATTCAAGATAACTAAATGGCCTGGTTTTTGGACATATTTTATCCTCTCAATCAACACAATCAAGCGGTTATTTTCAATGCTGATTCGATTAGATTTCAGACGTATATGGCAACAAGGGAAAGGAATTCACAAATACGATCAATTTGAAATCATCAGATAGTCAACTCACCAACCACCAAATACCTCCTTCCTCTAGTGGTACTATGTATCGAAGGGTGATTGTCCCCGCAAGGGTAAATATCATCGGCGAGCATACCGATTACGCAAATGGTCTTGCTCTGCCATTTGCGGTAAATAAGAAACTAGAACTTGTGATAAAGCCGCGTAAATTAGATTTCAGTGGGGATGACACAATAGTTGCATTATGGAAAGCCGCTGGTGGTTATCCGGCAGATTTGACGATAACTAGCGAGATACCAATTGGCAAAGGAATGTCATCATCTGCAGCTCTTTGTATCGCAATCGTCGTCGGGGTTGAGCCAAATCAAGACAAGATGGTTATTTGTCAAAAGGCCCAACAACTTGAGCATGACATTCTTGGCACTCCATGTGGACTATTAGACCAAATAGCAATAGTTTATGCTAAAGAAAATCACGCTACAAAAATAAATTTTGCAAATTTATCGGTTGAACATATCCCACTACCCAAGTCATGGATATTCAAATTAGTTGATTCGGGCATTCACCGTCAATTATCAGAAGTAAATTATCAAGCAGATATAACTCATCTAAAGTCACACGTTGATGAAGAAAATAAGCGTGTTATGGAAGCCATAAATTCTGATGCTGCTAATTTAGGAAGATTGCTAAATGATTCACATGAATCTTTGAGCAAACTAGGGGTAAGTTTGCCAGAGATTGACGCACTGGTCAAGGAAATACAGACAACTGATGGGGTTCTAGGTGCTAGAATGATGGGTGGAGGATTTGGTGGCATGGTTATTGCGCTTGTAGCAAATGAGGATATATTACCAAATTCTAGTCTTGTGATCAGTTCAGGCTCCTTCACTTTTGAGGAACTCGGTTAATTTCGACAACCTTTCGGGAGTTCCCATGTCCCAAAATTTTGTGTCATCTAAATGTGCGCCGATTTTACCGGACATTTTCGGATAGACCGTCTCTTCCCAACTCCATTTACCATCGCGACCAAACAATAGGACTACTCGTTTGTTGACTACACTTGTACCTGCTTCATAGCCATTGAAGTCGGGCGAGTCTTGATGTTTGTCATAATGCATTACTTTACCATCCATGTGTCGGAGATTCATGCTTTCATGCGACTCCGTTACAGTCATCGTCATCAAGTTGCCATCTTCACGATGTCTAGAGACTAGTTTTTGATAATTAATCGGGTGAAAATCATCACCCCATAATAGTATGAACTCTTGCTCCAGAAAGTCAACTGCATTCCATAATGCACCTCCAGTTCCTAGTGGTTGGTCTTCTTGAACAAAAGTTAGTGATACTGAAGGGTGAGTATAATCCTTGAACTGTTCCCCAAGGTGTCCGGTCAATATTAGTGCTCTGTGACACCCTTGTCCACTTATCCATTCAAGAATGTGTTCAATAATCGGTTTATCATAAACCTCGACAAGGGATTTCGGCATTTTTTGAGTTAACTCGCCTAATCTCGTTCCAAGACCGCCAGCCAATATCACCACTTGCGGCATCACCACAGAGTCTGACGCCCCACCTTGCATAGGGATGACAAGTAAAACGAGATTTATGATATAATCGGATAGATTTTTTTGTAATTCGTGCTTATGATTAATGTCAAAAACCGAACAAATTGTCTAAAATAAAAGACATAACCTCAAACGGGTGAAAGATTTGTTAGTGCCATGTCCGAACATGTTGGTAAGCCATCGAGCATCAATATTGTAAATTCTGCGTTCTTGATCGGGATGCCAATATTAGCGCTTACGTCATTCATTTACTACTCGCTAAATTATGGCATAAGTTGGTTCGAACCAATAATTTTCGTAGCATTTTACTTAGCTTCGGGACTATCAATAACCGCTGGTTACCATCGATTATTCAGCCATCGAACCCACAAAGCGGCTTGGCCACTAAAATTATTCTACGCTCTTTTTGGTGCTGCAGCGTTTCAAAATTCGGTGATTAAATGGTGCAGTGACCACCGCAGACACCACCTAAAGACCGATAAAGAAGAAGACCCATACTCCGTCACTAGAGGTTTCTTTTGGGCTCACATTGGCTGGGTAATGGTCGATGAGGGTGAAGAGATTGTTGAAAATGTCGAAGACTTGCAGGCAGACCGAATCCTTGCTTGGCAAGACCGACACATATTCCTAATCGGATTTCTAGTTGGCATCTTAGCACCTGGTTTGATTGGATATGCTTGGGTTGGTGGCGTTAATGGCTTCCTGGGAGGCTTAATTTATGGTGGATTTGTTAGGGTTGTCTTTGTACACCATGGAACTTTCTTGATAAATTCCGCAGCCCACACTTGGGGAAAACAGCCTTATTCTACGGAAAACACCTCAAGAGATTCGCCGATACTCTCTCTATTCACGTTTGGAGAAGGCTACCACAACTTCCACCATACCTTCCAAGCAGATTACCGTAATGGCCACAAATGGTATCACTGGGATCCATCAAAGTGGTTGATAAAGTCTGCATCTTGGGTTGGATTAACTCGAGATTTGCACAAGATTCCTCCAAAGGTAATTGAATCGAGGAAAATGAAGAGAACCTTCCAAAAGAAAGCTGAAGGCAATGAAATCGAAAATCAATTTCAAGAAAAATTCAGTGAATGTCTAACACAATTACGTAATGGATTCAATGAATTGATTGAGCGAAGGAAGGAGTATAAAATTGCCAAGCAATCAAAGAAATCTCAAACAAAGAACGGTTGGAAGACAACCAAAGAAGGTCATAAGATCCGAATTAAGCAGTGCAAAATCAGAATCGCTAAAGCGAGAATTGAATTCAAATTATTACTTCAATCTATGAGATTGAACATTAACACAAAAGCAATAGCTGCTTAATCCTGTTCGTTATTTCGCTCAACAGTAGCACACTGAATATCGACATCACAAGTCAACTGTGTTTCGGTCTCAGGCGTAGCCATAACCGGATATAATTCACCAAAATCGATTAGTAAACTAGGGCCTTGAGCGAGGTAGTAAACTGCACCTCTACCGTCTCTAGAATCTTCAGCAGTGGAGTTGTTATTCGCCGCACATTCACCGGTACAGCCGTCAGCAAATGCAACATATACCCGTCCTTGACGGTCAATGTGCAGGTCATTGAAATCTAGCAGGTTACGGTTTGAACCGCCAATATCTCGGCAATCACCAGAGTTTAGACAGATTGAACCGACCTGTACCGGGTCATCAGTCACTCGGTAGGTATGGAAAGTCGGTTCCGGATCTAAAGCATTCAAACTGTAAGTGATGTATAGATGATAGGTAACATTGTTTGGTGCATAGTGAGCATTACCATCCCAAGGGTTACCATCGATATCTGATTGATTCAACAAAGAGGAGTTTTCACTACCCAAATAGGTTACAGCAATTCTTCCCGGGTCGCCAGCATCGGTCTGCGGGAACACCGAGGAAATTACCTCAACCGGGGATATTCGAATGCTTTCTTGTTCCCAAGTCTCGCCCGAATCAGTTGAACGAGACATGTAAACTCCTTCATCACCGCCAGTCCAAACGTGATATGCATTAGACTCCGTGTCAGTCGAAATCTCAGAATTTTTCCGCGGATAGGGCGTTCCAACATCTTCACCCATTGTTCTTGTTGACCAAGTAAAGCCATTATCCTTGGAAACAATTACTGAAGGTGTTTCAACACGCGGTGTGACGTATACAGTGCCGTCTGGTGCAGTAGAAATGGCCCCATGAAGGCCGCCATTTGTTGTTGCAAGACCGATAATTTGCCCACCTGCTTCGAAGGTAGCTCCACCATCAAATGAAGTGTAGCAGAATATTCCTACGATTTTATTGTAGCAGTAGTATACTGCTGTTTCATAGACTGCCCCACTAGTGATCTGCCCTAAAGCTCCATACCCTGCGCTAGTCCATGGACCACTAGCCAATTTAATGTGGTCGTTAATCGGTGTGGTACCTGAATCATGTGGATTACCTGCCCAAGTTTCCCCATCATCATCGCTCCAGCAAATCCATGAAGTTTCTAGTCCTTGCATTTGCACATTGAAAATTCGGTCGGTAATTGGGTCAACCCACCCATACGGGTCACTTGTTGTGAATGAACAGGCTGGCCCTTGAACCTCTTCCCAAGTTTCTCCATAATCACAAGAACGCATTACCTTCTCCATGGCGATGAAAAATATGCAGCCTGTTGAAGTCATTCCAATGCTAGGTTCTTTCCCAGTTTCTCCGACGTCGCTAAATTGGAAGGTCATGTCAATCGCCGGCACATCCACCGATTCGCCTGTCTTATCGGTCACAAATACTCGAACATCCTTAACTTCCTCAACTACTGGCTCCTCTACTATCTCTTCGTTACCAAAACATCCCGATAATGACATTGTCACCATCAAAGCAACCAAAAGCAAGGCTCTACCTCTCATGGCAGAGGCCTACCTGCCGCTCTTCAATAGGATTGCTATCAGAACATCAAGCCGTTAATTGCGAGGATTGAACCAACAACTAGGCCAAATACTGGCAACATCTTCGACATTAGGTGTGGATCTGTAACTGGTTCACCATTAATTGTCATGTTGTCTTCCATTCCTTCATCTCGAAGTCTAAAGTAAGCCAGCATAGTTAGTAGCATGACTACTGCACCAGTTACTGCATCCATCTGCTGTAGATCACTTGCATTTCTTGCATTACCTACAACAAGGCCAACATAAGTAGCGATAACCACTGTCATGAAAGCAAACATGGAGGGGTGAATTATAGTCCACTTTCCAGATGCTCCCTCAGTAAGCACCAAACCGGCCCACAATGTGTAAATTAGAATCAGACTTCCAGATACAGCAACTGTCGCATCTGATGGAACCCCCATTCCACCATCAGTTCCTGTAGCGGTGTACAAATCACGAGCAATGTCTGGGAAATTGTCACTAATTACGCTGTCTGGGGTAAATATCATCCTTAGTGAATAAAATAGACCAGTCAAGACCAATATGCCAAGGGCTACCAATGCAAACTTATCTTTGACATTGATTCCTGGTTTGTAATCACTCAGGCCATCGTTGACTCCCTCGTCTCGGAGTAAGAAATACGCTACGGTATACAGTGCAGTGGTGATTAGAGTGGCATATTTTGGAGTTTCACTAGCATCGGTGAAATCGCCATGGATCCAAATTGATGCGGTTAGTGCGGAGAATCCAATTATTACTGGAATCATCATACGCCACATTCCTTTAGCGCCCTCGTTCATTAGCAGCATTACGGCAAGGAACATGCCAAACATTAGCACTCCATTGAAACCGGTTTCTGGGCCTCCCCTTCCCCAAGCTTGGGTACCTTCTGCTGCATCGTTTGACAATATGGTGAAACAGCCATCTCCACCGATTACATAGCAATCAGCAAAGAGCATAAAATTCAGAGAATAAATCAGGCTTACTAGAGCGCATAGCGCCAAGCAAACCTTCGCTGGCATTGAGTTTATTTGTTTAAACATCGTTCCTAAGTTACCTATCTGACATATAATAAATCCCTAACAAATTTACGTGAACATACCTATTTTCTAACCTATTTCAAATTGCGAAGACATAGACAGGAATTAAGTCGAATTACAACACGGGGGAGTCATGGTCGAGTTCAGTCCTGATACCAAGGTTGTAATTTTGACGGGTGCTGGAATTAGCGCTGAGTCAGGAATCAAGACTTTTCGAGCATCTGATGGATTATGGGAAAATCACGCAATAGAAGATGTGGCAACACCGTATGCATGGGAAAGAGACCCAGAACTTGTGTGGAATTTCTATCAGGGTAGACGCAGTCAATTGCAACAAGTTGTGCCAAATCCTGCTCACCAAGCTTTAGTAACTCTTGAGGAGTATTTAGGGGATAATTTACTGTTAGTTACGCAAAATGTTGACGATTTACATTCGCGGGCTGGCTCTAAAAATCTAATCCATATGCATGGAGAGTTGCGAATTTTGCGCTGTGAAGAATGTCATGAAACATTTGACATGATGGAGGAAGAACACTTGACTTCAGAGTATGTGCCATGTCCAAATTGTTCGAATCAACGTTTGAGACCACATATTGTTTGGTTTCATGAAATGCCATTTCAACTACCAGAAATTTATGCTGCTGTTGAGGAATGTGACATTTTCATGACAATTGGAACTAGTGGTCACGTCTATCCTGCTGCTGGCCTGATTGATGTCGCGAAACAGTCTGGTGCTCTTTGTGTAGGAGTCAACTTAGATG
>CALDPP010000149.1 GCA_937911345.1 uncultured euryarchaeote
GCCTCTAGCAAACGGCATTTGCCAAGCGCTTTCATCCGGCATCCATGGGATTGGTTTGCCACCCATTTTTCTTAGTTCATTCACCGTCCAATCCCGGTCACTACGACCCTTAGTTACTCTGAGAGTTTCAGGCAAAACAGAAATTGCGGATGCAAGCCAGCGTGACAAATCAATATCGAGGGTAGAGGCTAATTTTGCCAGTAATGACTGGTTGGCAAGGGACATCAACTCGCCCTCCTCCCAAAGGTCATACCCCATGGTTGATGCCTCGGGCATCTGCCCTATCTTGATTCCGCCACCCTCAAGGGCTTAATGCTGGTAGCGATATCATGCTGGGGGATACGATGCCACTGTTCTTCCCAGTGCTAATTTTGTTTCTGTGCCTTTGGCTGATAGCAAATAGAGTCGACCAATATTGTCAGCGATTTTCACCAATGGTCGAAAAGCGATTGATTAGTTCTTATCGAATAATACCGATACTGATGGTGGCTTGGCTAATGATTACTCGGGCAAGGGCAATCGTCGAAAGAGATGTTAATCATATCGAGGTTGCCAATCGATTGCAAGGTACAAACAACGATTTTAGCTATCTGAAACTATTGATTTCCGGTGATGGAGTTGGCGAGTTTGCGCTGTTGTTCTTATTGATTTTCGCACTTTGGACAATTAATTTACCAAGCATGAAACACGCACCATTAACCGTAAGGAAAGCGATTCAAAGTAGAGTCATGCTGTATGTTTCAGCATGTACTTTGCTGACATTTTGGATCTTCTTTCCCGAATCAAATTATTATGCTCCGGAATCATTGCCTTTGCAATCAACAATGTCTGCGGATGGCGATTATAGCATATTGATGGTGGTTGTTGCTACCCTGATGATTGCATTTAGTGGAGAATTGTTTGCCATCGCTTCAATTCATAATCTTGATGAACATTTCATAGTGCTACAAAAAAGGGCACTTGTGAAGGTTTACGTGGTTTCTGGGTTGTTGATGTTTGGATTACATCAAGGCAACTATTTAGACACAAATTGGATTTCACAGCCGGGCAATGAAAAGATTATTGCAACCATAATTTTTCTATCGCAAACCTTGATTTTAGCATTCATCTGCGTGCCAAGTAAGCGCTCAGACAACTTGCTGAGAGTTGGTGAAGGTAGGACAAATTCCTTTGCCATGATATCGGTTTTGTCGCTACTAATATTGATTCTTGTAACTTCAATAGTTCTGCGGCAAACTAGCGAATTAGATTCCGGCAATCGGTTCATAGAAGAATCATTGTGGTTAACGGCATCATTTGTGATAATGGTGTCATTTACTCAATTATTGCCAAGGTATGGTTTCGATGCTGCGTCAAGACCTGAATATTGGTGGTTAAGAATTACCCTAATATTCGCCCCAGCGCTTATTTTTTGGTTCAATAGTTTAGCCATTTTCATCATACCCGGGCTTTGGCTAGTAGCTTCGTTATCTATTCTCATGCCAAATATCGTTGAGAAAGATGCCAAAACTCCATCACAATTAGGAATGGCAATTTTAGTTGGAATCACGATTGGCATTATTTTTACCACTTCTTTGACTGAGGACATGCTGAGTAATTTACTACTATTTGGCAGCATACCAATGATAATTAGTAACGTTGTTATCCAAACAATTACTAATGATTGACTTAATCATTTGATGGATAAACCACATATAAATTAAACAAATCTATCGCGCTTCTTATTAATAAAAGAGAAATCCTTGAAACGAAGTCAAAGACTTCAGGGGATGGGACCCTTATGACTAGAGCATTTAGAGGCGGCATAGATAGTAGGAAGAAAGTACGAGCACCAACAAGAATTAGAAATTGGAATCCAATACGAGATCTTAGAGGGTTGAAAACACGAACAACAGCAATTGGCAACGAAATGGGTCCACTTGTTGATGTTCCAGCGATGATTAGAATCGAAGATGAACACTGGGTTTTCGAAAGAGTTGAAGCAGGTGTCTTGCAAAATCTAACTCATCGTCTTATTGTTCATGACTCAGCAGGCTCAACCACAATTGGCGCCACTGCCGGTATGGAAACAGCAATGCAAGTAGCACAGAAAATGGCGACTTTGGAAAACAAAATCGTTATGATTAGGCCGCTTTAGAAGAGATTCCAGATCGCTGAAACGACACCTTGGTTTACCAAGTAAAAGAATACTCCAATGATGATACAAGCAGCATATACTTGGAAAGGTGTAATCTTCCAAGCGTGTTCAGATTCTTCGTCGAAATATCGAATAAGTCCAGCTGCTTGCTGAATTCCACTACCCTCAGATTTCTTCTTTGAAGCCATTTCAATCAAACCATCCGAGTAGCATCCCCTTTATCAACGCGACGCGTCACAATATTCTGCAAACATCGTCGTTATTCAGCCTCAGTCAAGTCAAGCAAAGGAATTGACTCATCTTCTGCTGGCTTGATCACCAAGTCTTCGTCGAAGCGTATAGATGCTAAATCTTTGTCAATAACAAACCCGCTATTTTCCTCATTCATGGCATTATCTGGATTAGACTCAATCAATGCTGCTTCAATTCGCGCTATTGCTCTTTCCACGCTAGGGATATTCCGATCTTGAAGAGCCTCCCTAGCGATGTTTAAGTCATATTTTGCTGAAGCAATACTTACTTCTGCTTTGTTTTTCGACCAACCTTCAAGTTCATCAATAGCACGTATTTTCTTCTCAACATTGTTTATTGCCGCTTCCATTACAACGATTAGTTCATTGGTTTCATCCTTACATACATTAATCAAATTCGACCAAGCTTTTTCGTTGCTTTCAATGGTAATTTCCGGGAATGATTTCGCAAGATATTTTTTTGCAGATCTGCTGTGCTTAAATCGCCATGGCTGCCATGAAGACGACGCAACTAGGTCAAAGACTAGCCTTGCAACGACACTCGCCGGCCCGTTTAATTGAATAACATTCAGATAGCCTGAGGTTAACAAGCCAAAACCCCAATATGAATCTGAGGTTATCGTTACTGTAAGTGGTCCGCTAACAGTCTTTAATCGCCACTTTTGTTCGTTATATCCTGGCATTTCAAGGAATTCCGGAGTGTCAGGAGATTCAAGAGAAGCAATGATTGCTGAAGCGATGTTTCCTAGGTAAACCACATTAGTGTCGCCTGGAAATCTGTCATTACGCAATAGCCGGGTAGATTTCTCAACTCTATGGTTTGATTTTGCTTTGGTAACTTGGCCGATTAGCACAACATTTCCGTTGTTACTAAATCCGGGCATAACCGGTGGTAACTATCAATTAAACATGAATTAAACGGAACGTTGTGTGTAGTGAAAGAATTCATTAGTTACTTATCATCTGCCGTATTAGGTGAAACCATGGGTTCGAGCGCGAAAGAATCGAAGGCTAGTAAGTTAACTGCAATACCAGGTGTCGGAGCGGCAACTGCAAAGAAATTAGTTGATGCGAAATTGGATACAGTTTCGAAGGTAGCAACCGCTGGAGCGGCCAAATTAGTAAAGGCCGGTATACAAGCAGCATTAGCAAAGAAAGTAGCATCAGCGGCTAAGAAACTTGACAAAGCATCAACTGCAACAAAGAAGACGGCTGCAGCAGCAAAGAAAGCTGCTAAAGCAGCACCTGCTAAGGCAAAAGCCGCAGCAAAGAAAGCACCGGCAAAGGCAAAAGCAACAGCATCTAAAGCAAAAGCAGCGACCCAAACTGCTGCTAAGAAGACCACAGATAAGGCCAAGAATTTAGCTGCCAAGGCAAAAACCAAAGCCAAACCCAAATCAGATTCTGGAACAAAAGGCGGCAAAATAGGACCTTCTCCAGACACGCCTTTGTCAAAAATGGCATGGTTTAGGAACGCAAAGAAATAATCACGCGAATTGTTCAAAGACCTAGTGCTTTACTTTGGACTCATGCCAAGAAGGAAGTATGGCCGCTTGCGAAAGACGGTTGAACTTCCCCCGAAAGAAAATTGCTCACGCTGTCGGTCGGGAAAGTATTGTCCAATTCCGGGACATTCAGGCCAAGCAGTAAAACCACATCGTGAATGGCTGGGTCCTGAAAAAGTGTCGAAAAGGAAAGCCAAATCAAACTAGAGTCATTCGATTCCAACAGCGCTTGTTGATGGTGTATTTTCCACTAATTCCTCGATCGGCTCATCTACTTCAGCAAGACTAGTTCTCATGGATTGTGCTCTATTGTACACTTCTCGCAAGGTCTGGTCTGAGATTTCAAGGTAGACACGAGTTGTAGCAATACTACTGTGGCCTAGTAATTTCTGAATAGAAACCAAGTCTGCTCCTCTTTCTAAAAGCCCTGTTGCAAAATTATGCCTGAGGACGTGTGGAGTCAGTTTACCCTTTGGTAAACCAGCCTCAATAGCCAAGTCATCCATTAGTCGTTGTACGCCACGAGGGTTGATTCTGCGGCCAATTGAGTTCAGCAACAATGCATCAAATTCTCCTTTAACTCTGGAATCTCTAACGGGTAACCATGCATTAATCATATTCAGTGAACGTTCGGTAAAGAGCACTAATCGGTCTTTGTCACCTTTACCACCAATGACCTTTGCAGATTTATCTTGAACATCGATGTCACTAAGATTTAGATTACATACTTCACTGACTCGCAATCCAGTATCAAGCATCAAAGTTACCACAACAGAAGCAACGGGATTTTCACTGGTTTTTGCAGCATCTAATACCATTGTCAATTCTCTGCGAGTAAGCGTTCTTGGGAGTCTTTTTCCAGTTCTTGCCCTAGTTAGGTGTTCTGGCCATCTGTGGCCTAGCCACTTCAACAGATGCCTTGCCGCTGCCAATCTGGCATTGTACGTTGTTGGTCTTAAATCTGATAAGCTGTGAGTCCACAAATCAATTCTACCGTTTAATGGTTCCATCCGTTGTGCTAAATCATGGATGGTCATTGAGTTGTAATCAGTTTCACTCAATACATCTTCACCAGGCAGTATTGTCTCGACATAAGATCTCAATCCGGAGATGTATGATTTCTGAGTATTTGGCGATTTATTTTCTGATTTGAGTTGTTTTTTGTAACAATCTAACCATGGCAGATTTCTAAGATGGAACAATCTAGGTGGTAGTGAAACATCATCGTTAGTCAAACGCAGTTGGCTAGGCCTCAAAGCCTTCCGTTCTCGACTAAAGTTTCCTCTGCTGTTTTCCATTGGCGTCACCGCCTCTCGCCGTAGCGAGTGTGCATCCCGTGCCCCGGAGGGCATGGGGAGGATAGAGGTGTATGATATCAAACCATCGGGATTCTAGTCTCACCGTGGGTCTCAGTTTTTGCCATATGGTATCCAGTCGGTGCCATTCCACCACATTATTGTTTGATCTGACATTTGCCGCCACGAATAGCCGTTTGCATCGGTCCACTGTTGTAATACAACTGGCTCAAGTGGCGCAAGCGGCATAACTGGAAGTGGCATTACTGGGTTTGCTACTGTGCTTATTGCTGAATTGTTAGGTTTAGCAGAGCTTCTGTTTCTAATTACCAGTACTCCACCTATTATTGCTACAATGATTAATCCGATAACCGCATATAGCAATACATTAGTTTCATCAGATTTGCTTGCAGGGTTGTCACTGTTTTGTTGTTGTTCTGCATTGTTCTGCTGATCATCATCTGTACCTGTGTCGATTATAGTACAACCAAATTCGTCAACCGTATCACCAGGTTTTGTATCAGGACAGTCATCCACTAAGTTTGGAATGCCATCATTATCAATGTCGAAGTTGGTTTGATTATTTCCGACATTATTGTTATCGTCATCAGTGGTGTTATTCGAATTATCAGTGTTATTTGAGTCGTCAGTGTTGTTTGAATTATTGTTACCTGTTTGTGTATTTCCATCATTATCATTATCTTGAATGTTGATTGGTATCTCTATTATCAATGTGTGGAGAGGCGCTGTGGTAATTGGTAATATCATCGGCTGTAAATCTAATTCGATTATCACTGATTCTCCAATGTAGGACTCATCAACATTAACTTCTATTTCTATCGATGATAATTTACTGGAATCCTCGGCATAATTGATTTGAATTGGGTCGCCCAAACATGGCGAAGCAAATATTGGGATTTCAACGGCTACTAGCCCTGCTGTTGTACAAAGTAAATTCCACTCGTTGTCAAAGAAAAGGTGGTCTTCATATTCGGCAAGGTTTATGTCAACAAATTCAGT
>CALDPP010000150.1 GCA_937911345.1 uncultured euryarchaeote
GTGGTTTGATGCCAGGTTTGACATTCTCAAACGAACTAATATCGCGTGATGAGGGGTTGCACTGTGACTTTGCTTGTTTACTACATAG
Organism: uncultured euryarchaeote; assembly: GCA_937911345.1. Taxonomy (GTDB): domain Archaea; phylum Thermoplasmatota; class Poseidoniia; order Poseidoniales; family Poseidoniaceae; genus MGIIa-L1. The sequence continues at coordinate 89 of CALDPP010000150.1, forward strand.
TAAACTGATCAAAGGAGCAGGCGAGAACATCATCCACAGAATCATTGCTGAAGCAGTTGATATCGAAATAGAATTCGTAACCAATGCACTACCTGTAGAGCTAATCGGAATGAATGCAGGACTAATGCGTCAATACATTGAATTCGTGGCCGACCGATTACTGGTTTCTCTTGGAGCGGCAAAATTGTATAATGTAGCAAATCCATTCCCGTGGATGGAAATGATTTCTATGCAAGGTAAGACCAACTTTTTCGAGAAGCGAGTTGGTGAGTATCAAAAGTCAGGTGTTAAGGATGGCGCATCTCTAGGAAGCGTCCAACAACGCTTCTCGGTAGACGAAGACTTTTGAACCGTACGCGATGGAGTAAGGATATTGAGCAATTCAGCAACGTAAAACAGGAGGCAAAAAAATGACAATGCAGGTAGTGAATAGGAAAGGCGAGAGAGAGGATGTTAGATTTGATGCAATCCTAGAAAAACTGTCAAGTTTAACAAACGGACTTGATACTAACTGGGTTGATGCAGCGAACCTGACAAAACTTACCATCGAAGGCCTCTACGATGGAGTTACAACTCGCGAACTTGACCAACTTGCTGCTGAGACAGCGGCATCATTAGCTTCTCATCATCCTGATTACAGTAAACTTGCTGCTCGTATTTGTGTCGATGATCTACACCGTTCTACGAAAGGAACTTTCTCGGAAGTTATTACTGACCTTAGAGAATTTATTGACCCTGAATCTGGAGAACACGCACCTCTAATCTCGGAAGAAGTTTATGAGATAATCATGGCAAATAAAGAAACTTTAGACAGCTATGTAGATTATGACAGAGATTTCAACTACGATTATTTTGGTTTCAAAACATTGGAGCGTTCATACCTATTGAAGTTAAACGGGGAAGTTGCAGAAAGGCCACAACACATGTTGATGAGAGTTGCAGTAGGAATCCACCACGAGAATATCGAGAAGGCCCTAGAAACCTATGATTTGATGAGCCAGGGCTACTTTACCCACGCAACCCCTACTTTGTTCAATTCAGGCACACCAACACCACAAATGTCCTCATGTTTCTTGTTGACCATGCAGGATGATTCCTTGGTGGGAATTTATGATACGCTAAAGCAATGTGCCCTTATCTCAAAGAGCGCCGGAGGGATTGGACTATCAATCCATCACATAAGGTCGAAGGGATCGTACATTAAGGGTACAAACGGAGAAAGCAACGGGATAGTTCCTATGCTTAGAGTATTCAATGATACTGCAAGGTATGTTGACCAAGGTGGCGGTAAAAGGAAGGGTTCAATCGCAATATATCTAGAACCATGGCACCCAGACATAATTCAATTCCTTGATTTGAGGAAAAATCACGGCAAAGAAGAACTCCGTGCAAGAGATTTATTCTATGCGTTGTGGACTCCTGACCTATTTATGGAAAGGGTTGAACAAAATGCTGATTGGTCATTCTTCTGTCCAAACGAGTGTCCTGGTTTACAAGATGCATATGGAGAAGAATTCAAACAACTATACGAATCTTATGAGGCTCAAGGCTTGGCTAGGGAAACCGTGCCAGCAAGAACAGTCTGGGATAAGGTAGTTGAAGCACAAATTGAGACTGGTACCCCATATATGTTGTACAAAGATTCTGCAAATATGAAATCTAATCAGAAAAACCTTGGAACAATTAGATCCTCTAACCTATGTACTGAGATCATGGAATACACTTCTAAGGATGAAGTGGCAGTATGTAATCTAGCATCAATTGCATTACCGCGCTTTGTAAATCATGAGACTAAACAATTCGACTTCCAAAAGTTGTATGATGTGACATATCACGTGACAGGTAATCTAAACAGAGTAATTGATGTTAATTATTATCCAGTGGAAGAAGCGAGAAATTCCAACATGAGACACCGACCTATTGGCCTAGGTGTTCAAGGATTGGCTGATACCTTTGCAATGTTGGGCATGTATTTTGAGTCTGATGAGGCAAAGGCGCTCAACAAGGAAATTTTCGAGACCATTTATTTTGCATCTTGCACAGCATCAAAGGATGCTGCAATTGTCGAAGGGCCTTATTCCTCATTCAAGGGTTCACCAGCTAGCGAGGGAATACTACAATTCGATTTGTGGGGCATGAACGAGCACAGTGGCCGTTGGGATTGGGATTCATTAAAGTCTGAAATCGTCGAAAACGGCATGAGAAACTCACTATTATTGGCACCTATGCCAACAGCAAGTACTTCTCAAATCTTGGGTAACAACGAATGCTTCGAAGCATTTACTTCCAATTTGTACGTTAGAAGGACCTTGTCAGGAGAATTCGTCGTAACAAACAAGCACTTGATTAAGGATTTGATTAATCTAGGATTATGGAGTCTTGAAATGAAAGACGAAATTCTAAGACACAAAGGGTCCATACAAGCAATTGCTGGAATTCCAGATCATATCAAAGAATTGTACAAGACCACTTGGGAAATTAAGCAGAAAAATGTCATCGATATGGCAGCCGACAGAGGTGCTTACATTGACCAGAGTCAATCCATGAATATCCACATGATTGATGCCAACCCAGCAAAGGTAACCTCAATGCATTTCTATGGATGGAAAAAGGGGCTCAAGACAGGAATGTATTATCTAAGAACCAAGGCTGCTGCTGATGCAATTCAGTTTACTGTTGAGCAAAAGAAAGCCCAAGATCAAACCGTATCTGGTCTAGCTGATAGGGCTGAAGTCAGCAGTATGGATGCAATTGCTTGCAGCCTAGACAGTCCGGATGATTGTCTAAGTTGCGGTGCTTGATTCTAATCAAGAAATAAATTCCTAAAGGAACACAGTCTAGGTGACTATCCGAGTTACTATGCTTCATTAAACAGTAGATTGCTTGCCACATTCGGGGCAAGAAATCAATCCGGAATAATCGTTAGGAACCAATAATTTGTTGCTACAATGTGGGCAACTAATCTCCCTTTTACCAGGATTCTCTTTGCCGATTAATCTTTCAATTCCAGTAGGCCAACCTTCTTTCAATTCTTCTTCAGAGAACACCAATGGTAATGCCGCAATTCCAATTCCGAGTAAAGTACACATCATTGAAAGTGGTATTAGTGCGCCACCTTCAGCAAAAGAAATTGACAATGGATTCAATTCATCGCCAGTAAAAATAATGCTTAGGGTTCCAGAAATCAGGAATGCTGCCATGGTAGTATAGATGCCGTTCTTGTATTCTTGAGACATCAATATCCCACTGAAAATAAATAATGCTGCAACTATGAATGCTATCGGCGCCAATGCCCATCCTAAGCCACCATCTGCCAAGGCAGCAAATACAAGTGCCCAAAACATTCTGAATATTCCATAAATGATGATTATCGTTCCAACTCCGGACACAACTCCACTATTTTTTGAAATAGTGATACTATTGTTATTGGAAACTACTATTCCTGAACT
>CALDPP010000151.1 GCA_937911345.1 uncultured euryarchaeote
TTCTAGAACAACGGCTTCAGACATTGTGACCGATTCTCCCTCAAACCGTTCAAATTTAACACTTAGTATTGTCCAGTATCACGGGCGATAGCAAGCCTTTGAATACGGTGGCTCATATCGCAAGGCTGGTGACAGAATGGCAAATCGAAGTGTCAAAGCATTAGTTCCGACTCATACCGTACTCGAAGGTGGCGGCTTCAAAGTAAGAAGGCCTGTAGCAATGGGTGCGCTAATGTCACCGTTTTTGCTGCTCGATGAAATGGGTCCAGTGAACTATGGTCCTAAGGAAGCAATCGGGGCACCATCACATCCACATCGTGGTTTCGAGACAGTCACCTACATGCTTGAAGGTGCAATGCAACATGCTGATTCTGCCGGTAACTCAGGAGATCTAAATCCCGGCGATGTTCAGTGGATGACTGCCGGTAGAGGCATAATTCACTCTGAATTGCCTCATCCAGATTTTTATGATGCCGGCGGAGTAATGCACGGTTTCCAAATTTGGGTTAACCTGCCAGCAAAAGACAAGATGATGGAGCCACGCTACCAAGACATTCCTTCTGGTGATTTGCCGACAGTTGAATCAACCGACGGCAAGGTTTGGGCCAAGGTTGTTGCGGGTGAAGCAATGGGTGCTAAAGCAGTAATTGATACGGTAATTCCAATTCAGTATATTCACTATCGAATGAAAGAAGATTCCCATGTCGATCACAAGGTTGGTGGCGACCTTAACGCAATGGTCTATGTGTTTGGCGGAGAAATTTCAATCAATGGAAAGACAGTCGAAGACGGTCAATTAGCACTACTTGATGAAGGTGACACCATTGATATCGCTTCTAAGACTGGTGGCGAATTCCTAATTTTGGCCGGACCAGAAATCAATGAGCCAATCGCTAGATACGGTCCTTTTGTCATGAACACTCGGCAAGAGATTCACCAAGCGGTTATTGATTACCAAAATGGTACCTTGGCTTGAATTTAACAAATGCTAAGTTTTTGCCAAAATCATACGATTGACTTATCAATTACCTTGCTGACTGATTATCATGGAATGGGAGGCCTTGGCGACGGTTTTGACGCTATTAGGTATCGGCGTTGTAACTCCCGGTCCTAACAACATAACTTGCATTACTCACAGCGCCATTCACGGCCCCAAAGCCAATATCAAATTGATATCAGGCATGGTTGTTGGTTTCATAGCTGTACATGCAATTTGTGGTTTACTTGTTTCAAGTGTTGATGAAGATAGCACTGCATTAGTGGTATTGCATTACTTTGGTTTGTTATTCATTGCCGCCCTAGCATTACGAATTTTCACTTTAGATCCAGCAATCATCAATCGTGAGGTAGAAGCAAAATCTATCATGTCACTTGCCGATTATAATGTTACCAGCGTACCAGTTTTAGGTTTCAAAACCGGCCTATTTATGCAGTTTATCAACGGTAAAGAATGGGCATTTGTCTTTGCCATCATGTGGCTGGCTCTGGAAGGATTTGGTGGCGGATGGACTGGCATTTTGGGCATCACTGCGATTACCACAACTGGAGGTTTACTCGCCATGATTGCCTGGACTTTAGTCGGTGGTCGATTGGTTGAGTATGTCAGCGATGAACGCAAGGGTGCAATAGTATTCAAGACGCTAGGTTCACTACTGTTCTTACTAGGAATTGCTATGGCAATTCGTGGTGCATGATTACTTGGCTTGGTCGGCCCAAGATTGGATGATCATACTTTCAGCAGATTGCAAATGCTCGGCAATTGTGCCTTGTCTGACTCCCAATGCATTAGCCAAATCACGTTGTGTGCACTTTCTTGGGGTGCTGTAATAGCCTAACTTGACAGCCAATTCCATCACTTCTTTCCTGCGATTTGGTAATTGTGGAGCAGCAATCCAGTCAGCCTTCAAATCTTTACTAATTCTAATTTTTATCGATGGTGGAAGTAAGTCGCTAACATCGTCTCTAAATTTTTTCAAACCCTTAGTTGTGCCGTGAACGGTCATGAATAAGCCGTTTGATGAGGTTACTTGAGTTGGGGTTTGCAACCAAATTTCTGGATTACTGTGGACCAGCATAGCAATTGGACCCTTAGCGTATGCTCTGGTTAGCACCATGCCTTCCTTTTGCTCGATTATTCCAGATAATTCGAATGCATCATTATTGGTAAAATCTTCTAATGCTGTTGTCTCAGTATACCTCAAGCATAAAATGTATTCTGATGCTTCGCCGTTTGTTGATACCGTTGATACGAACTCTATGCTGTCCATGGTACTCATCAGCATGGCAGCAGGCATCTCTTTACCTTGCTCCAAGTTTACTTGGATTTGTAAAAACCTGAGGTCATGTGCAGACATGGAGTAAAACCGATTAGCCCTCAACATTTGTGTTATGAAGGTAATCCGGTACCTTATTAGGTAAAGTGGGCCAAATCACAATTTTGGAACCAATCATAATCGGTTTTTTGGCTATTTGTTACTAAAATTGAATCATTTTTATCAATGCCTTTCAGTAGCGTGATTATCGATGAAAATGTGCAAAAATATCGGCAAAACACTCAATAATGGGGCCTATGTGGCCAAGTCACTGGTGTAGTGTATGAGTGCTATTGATGATTTTATGGACACAGTTAGTGACCAAATCGACACTGCTAACGACCTAAATCCACTGATTAAGTTCGGTCTGTCGATTATCTTCACGCTAATTGGCTATTACATCGTCAAGTATTCAATCGTACGCCCATGGGGTCGTGTTGTAATGTCAACCGACACCGCTTGGGATGACAAATTACACCGTCCAATCGCTAACCGTGCTTACTTTTTCCTGTTTGTTGGTGCGGCTCAACTGACAGCTCTATGGGTTTCTGACCAAGCAGAATTTAATGACAGCATTGCACCGTACTTTTCTGCCATATACATTCTAACGGCAACCTCGATTGCTAGCGTTTCAATCAAGCACATCATTCCAATGGTCATGGATCGCTTTACCGAAAAGTCAAGTGTTACCGTATCCGGTAGTAATCCTCTGATTACTTTCACCTTGCGTTTTGCGATTTGGTTCGGCGGTCTTTATCTTGCTCTAACCGAAGTTGGAGTTGAACTGTTCGGTGTACTAGCATCTTTAGCGGTATTCTCGTTGATTATCGGTTTGGCTATTCAGCAAACGCTTGGTAACATCGTCAACTCGTTCTTATTGGCAATTGACCGTCCCTTCGAAATCGGTGACAGAATTGAAGTCGATGGCACCTGGGGTTCAGTTGTTGGTACTGGTATTCTATCAACCAAGGTTCTAGACCGTGATGAGCGCTTGGTCGTTATTCCAAACAATACTCTAGTTCAATCAACCATCATCAACCACGCTCGTGGTGGCGGTGATGGTATGGCTCGTCGTATTTCTATCGTTATCGATGTTGGTGTCGATTACCGTGAGAACACCGAGCACGTCAAGTTGACCATGCTCAATATTGCCCGTGAATGCGAATACATTATCGATGAACCTAAACCACAAGTACTGATGGTTGAACTTGGTGATTTCGCTAAGATATACCGTTTGTTTGCTTGGTGTAAGGATTATTCTGACGAGCAGTTAGCTCGTGATTGGCTGCTAAGAAACATTGACGCTAAGTTCAGCAGCGAAGGCATCAACATCCCATACCCAACATCCGTTGAATTGTCCGAGAGTGTCTACACCCAAGCGGCTGCCACCAAGCAACGAGCTGCAACTAGGCAGATGGTCAAAGAGCGCCAGGATTTGGCTGACGAACGTGAAGCAGCCAAAGCAAGCCTCGAAAAGATCAACGAGAAACTCAAAGATGTCAATTTAGACAAGAAGGCCAAGTCCGAACTTGAGGATGAGGCAAGACGTCTTGAAACCGTCATCAATATGTTTGATGGTGCTTGATATTAACCAGCGGAGATTAATAATTTCTAGACCTATAATGATAGGGGCGGTCTATATACACCTACTCGCAGTATAACGGTTTATGAAGTCCAGCGTAAGCCATGGAAGAACTGTAAAATCGGCGTTTTTGGTCATTTTAATGATTATAATGACTCAAGTCGGGTACTTAGATCTGATAAATAGTCCAAGAACCGGTAATGACTCATTTGATGATGATTCATCGGTGATGGAGACAGGTGGTTCTGGCTCTGCCTTTGCTTATGCAAACAACAAGGTGTCTACTGGATATACACACACCTGCGCCATCCTTGACAACGGCGACCT
>CALDPP010000152.1 GCA_937911345.1 uncultured euryarchaeote
TTACGTGCCGCATCTGCCATTTGTTCTAGTGTTGCATCGCCATCAGAGAGAGTTGTGTGATTGTGGAGCGCACCCTTGACATCAGTAGGTACGATTAGTCGAGGCAACGCTTCTTCACCGGCAGCAGATATCTCTCCAGTGTCCTCTCTCAATTCTGGTGGTACCCAATCTAATTCTAAATGCCGATAAATTTCTGCTTCATCGACTGCCGGTAGCGATAGATGAGCTGCAGCCATCCCTTTCAAATCACCAGCCTCTGCCTCAGGAATTAAACCAAATTCACTTAGTCTGAGCCCTCTATCTATGGCTCTTTGTCGCATCACAATGTTATGCTCCTTACTGCCAGTAAAGTATGCCAAGGTGAAGGGGAATACTTCCGGAGTAACCAGTCTAACCTGAGCATCAATGGTTCCACCTGATTCTAATTGCTCGTAATCATCCCCGCCAATAGCATCCATCACATTCGGGTCAATGTGGCCAACGGAGAATCCGCCCTCAAAGATACTGGTGTCGAGAATTAAACTGATTTTTGAATCACCGGCACCTTTGACATCAGCAATACCCGGTAGCGCAAGAATGGCTTCGCTTACCTTTTCCTTGTTCTCATCAAGTACGCCAACTACGACATCAAGGTCACCGATTGTCTCTTTCCGCCTTCGTGCACTACCTGCTAATTGAGCCTTGATGACTCCATCAATTGAGGCAATCTTCTGTTCGAATGCTTCACCGTACATGAGGCCAACATCCAATCGCCGGCGGGCGCGGAACCTTGCCAAGAGTTCGATGCCGTCAAGCATTTTTTGTTGTGATTTTGCCCCGAACCCTTTGAGTCCAGCAATTGCATCGTCCTGTGCTGCCTGCTTTAGCGTAGCAATTGAGTCAACACCCAATTCTTCATTCATGATTTTGATACGCTTGGGACCAAGGCCGGGAATGCCGAGCATTTCGATGAGGCCAGGTGGCGTATTGTTGTGCAAATCAATCCAGTCGCTAGGCCAGCGACCTTCACCTACTGCTTGCGATATTGCTGAACCAAGTCCCTTGCCAATGCCCTTAATCTCAAAGATTTGACCAGTGGCTACCAACTCTCCCAAATCTTCGGTGATACTACCCAAGGTTCTACTAGCGTTTTGATATGATCTGAGCCTGAATACGTTGGCTCCTTGCAACTCTAACAATACGGCAACTTGGTGAAGTGCTGCAGCGATTTGATTCCTTGAGAAATAGGGTGGACCAATCGGACGAGCTTTGGGAAGTGAGAAGTCTCCGCCTGCCATGCTGCTTTCAAGGCAAACTGGGTTTCAAACCTTGTTATTCATCATCAGCACCGATTCATGCATGACCGCACTTAAGAATGACAGACTACAGGGGGAAACATGGCAGGTGTTGACCCAGTATTCATCGAACACTTGGCTGAGGCACTCTGTGGCTTGTCTGCCGTACTATTCACCTTCATTGCCACATTTTCGCGTTCAGAGAAAGCGGAATATATGGTGCAAAATATCATTGCTGCAACTCTAATCTTATGCGCCATTGTACTATGGTGGTTGTCTCTTGCAGGAGGCTCACTTTGGGGTTCAAACTACTTGCCAAAGCCACTTTCTTTGGTTTGCGTAATCATTGCTGTATCTGCTCGAATGAACATCAAAGGAACCAATGTTTCATTCGGTGCTAATCCACACTCTATTGGCCGAAAGGAAGAGGAATAACTCAAACAATTTCTCCACGAGGTTCGTGGTCATCGCCAGATGTCAAGTTTTGAGCGGCTTCTTTTTCCATCTTTTTCTTGATGAAATCACGCATGTATTCAGGTAATTCGCCATTGACAAAAATCACGTCATTAACCGCATCAAGTTTCATCAGTGAATAGAAAATCTGCATAGCCGTCATTGGCGTAGATGAGCAACCGTTACATCCACCATCAAGAGATAACATGATGTTGCCATCCGAGGTATCGAGTACTGTAACTACCCCATCATGAGCGTCTAGTACTTCTTGAACAGGTCCGATCTCGGCGAGAATCTCTTCTGCACTGATTGCCATGATAGTCCGAGGAGGCCGTCTTTAATGAATCATATCCTGTTAGGCCTCAAAAAAGCCCTCGGCGGTTATGCTTGAGGTGAATAATCTCCTATTTATGTCGGATTTAGAGGCGAACCACTTATGAGGAGTTCGCAGGTCGCCGGCTCAGTAGGTGTTTATTATGGATATTACAAACATACCTTTGATTGCAGCAGTAACAGGTCTTGTCGGACTTGTAATTGCTTTTATGTTATACATGCGAGTGAACAGTGTAAAGATTGACAACAAAGTTGTTGCTGATATTACCGAAGAAATACAAGATGGTGCTATGGCTTTCCTTAAGGCAGAGTACCGAATTCTTGGATTATTCGTTGCAGCAGTCGGTGTTCTATTGTTCGTCCTCAACGATGTTGAAACGACAATAGCCTTCTTTGCTGGTGCATTAGCATCAGTTGCTGCTGGGTTCTCTGGAATGAGAGCAGCAACTTCTGCCAACGGTAGAACCGCAATGGCAGCTAAGAGTGGCGGACAACCTGCTGCTCTCGCAGTTTCATACAACGGTGGCGCAGTTATGGGTCTATCAGTTGGTGGACTTGGTCTGCTAGGTATCTCCCTAGTCGCATGGTGGCTTGGTGCTGGAGATGTGGCATCTTCAGGCGACGATGCTGCAGCAAGTGGACTAAACGTAATTCAAGCAGCAGCCGGTTTCGGTATGGGTGCATCATCAATTGCCCTCTTCGCTCGTGTTGGTGGCGGAATTTACACCAAGGCGGCTGACGTTGGTGCTGACCTAGTCGGTAAGGTTGAAGCAGGTATTCCAGAAGACGACCCAAGAAACCCTGGTGTTATCGCTGACAACGTTGGTGACAACGTTGGTGACGTAGCCGGAATGGGTGCTGACATCTTCGAATCATTCGTCGGTTCAATTATTGCAGCAATGATCATCGCTAACGAGTTCACCGGTGACAACGCTGCTGACTATGTTCTACTACCAATCCTACTAGGTTTCATTGGTTACGCCGCATCCATAATCGGTGTCTTCTCAATGGCTTTCCTAAAGAACGGCAAAGACCCAGCAGCAGCACTTAGAAACACCACATTCATTGGTGCAATTCTGTTTGCTATCGGTGGTTACGCATCAATCCAACAAGGCATTATCGATGTCGAATACGGTGTCATGCACTCAGTTGTTCTTGGTAGCGTAGTAGGTATCCTAATCGGTCTAGTCACCGAATATTACACTGGTATCGAGCCGGTATTTGGCATCAAGACCAAAGCGATTCCACACATTGGTGAAATGTCCAAGACTGGACCAGCAACCAACGCTATTGCTGGATTGTCTGTCGGTATGATGTCTACGTTCATTCCTATCCTTTTGATTGCTCTAGGTATTCTAGGGGCTAACGAATTTGGTGGCGATGAATACGGTCTGTACTGTATTGCTATGGCTGCAATGGGTATGCTAGCAACTGTTGGTGTAACAATGACTGTTGACGCTTATGGACCAGTTGCTGACAATGCTGGCGGTATTGCAGAGATGAGTGGCCTTGGCGATGATGTCAGAGCTATCACTGACGAACTAGACTCCATTGGTAACACCACCGCAGCAGTTGGTAAGGGATTCGCAATCGGTTCTGCTGCTCTAACAGCACTTGCATTGTTCGCTGCTTACAACACAGCAGTTGGCGGCGTTAACCTAAACTTGACCGAGCCAATGGTCGTTATTGGTCTACTGATTGGTGGCGGTCTACCATTCGTTGTCGCTGCTATGACTATGACTTCAGTCGGTAAGGCTGCAGGCGACATGGTCGTTGAAATCCGTCGACAATTCAAAGAAATCGACGGTCTGCTAGAAGGTAGAGAAGGCGTTAAGCCAGACTCCAAGAAGTGTGTTGACATTTCTACTCAAGCGGCACTACGTGAAATGATCGGCCCTGGTGTCGTAGCAATTCTTGCACCAGTAGTTGTTGGATTTGCTCTTGGTACCGCTGCTCTGGGTGGTATGCTAGCAGGTTCATTGGTTACCGGTGTTCTGCTTGCACTATTCATGGCTAACGCTGGTGGTGCTTGGGACAACGCCAAGAAAGCCATCGAACAGAACCACATCGAAGGCGCTAAGAAAGGCGACGAGGCTCACGACGCAGCAGTTATTGGTGACACAATTGGTGACCCATTCAAGGACACCTCTGGTCCATCTCTTAACATTCTAATCAAGTTGATGTCAATCGTTGCGGTAGTTCTTGCTGGAACCGGCGAATTAACCAAGACAGG
>CALDPP010000153.1 GCA_937911345.1 uncultured euryarchaeote
TCTGTCACAACGCAAGATGCAGGAAACTTTGTTGATTTACAAGTTACAGGAACTGATTCAGATGGGAACCAATTCCCACAAGCAGTAGTTTGGTTGGAAAATAATGGTCCATCGTACAATATTAATTCAACAGACGATGAAGGAATTTACCAATTTAACGGTAGGTCTGCAGGTAATTATACCTTGACGGCTGAATATCTGACATTATCGAACTCGGTTTACGTGGAGGTTTTCCCGCTTGGCATTGTCAAGAACATCAAGAGTAACATCAGTACCGTGGAACTAGAACAGTTAGAAGTGATCACGGTTCAAATTGACGCTTATGACTTATACTGGAATAAAATTCCAGTGCCAAATTCAGCAAGAATTGATACAACAGATAGAGGCGATGTGAAATATCTTGGAGGCGGAGTGTGGGAACTTTCTACTCTTGATGAGGGAGAACATTCAGCAACAATTGTAATTGGTTCAATAACCGAGACATTCACTTACAATGTCGAAGGTAATCTAGCAGGCTTCTTTGCTGCTGGGGGGCCACTCTACTACGTTGGCGCCGGATTGATTGGATTGATAGTGATAGCACTGCTAGTCTTCGTGATTAGACTTGTACGTGGGGATGAAGACTATTATGACGATGATGAGGATGATGATGATTATTACCAAGACTCCTCTGAAGCACCAGTAACCAAAGATTTCTCTCAACCGAGAATTTCTCAAGCGCCGACAGTACCAACTCCACCTGCCCAACCACCAACATCCGAACCAGAGCCCGAGCCCGAAGTAGAGGAATCGATAGAACCTGAGGAAGAGGATACAAGTTGGATGGCTGATTACCGAGTCGATGAAGACGGAACAGAGTGGGGTCAAACAGAGGATGGAGTTTGGTACTATCGTGATTCAGGATCTGATGAATGGATTGAATGGACTGATTAATTGGAGGTGAATCGATGTTGAGAAAACTGCTACCTGTTTGCATGATTTTGCTGATGTTGTTCAGTACAATTCCAATGAACATTGAAGCGGATGAATTAATCGACGATAGCAATGTAAGTCATAGTAGTCCAGCAGTAAGGGTGCAAATAACTTCACCAGTTTTCATAATTAGTGCAGATGAAGTTGTTACATTCTCGGCTAAATTATATGACTCGGTAAATAGCGAGGTTGCTGGGAACATAATTTGGTCATCCACTAATGGAACAATAACCGATGAAGGAACATTCTATCCATGGAATTCAGGCGTGATTACCATACAAGCAAGACATACCAATTTAACCGATGAATTCAACATCACTGTAACGCCTGGTATAGGTCAGTCAATTGATATTTCAATTTCTGCAGGTCAAGTTCTCCAAAATAACGTACTTACTGCTAATCTTCTAGATGCGAGAGGTAATCCGAATCCAACGGATCAGGCTGCTTGGAGTATTGATGGAGAATACTTCGGCCAAGGTAATCCTGTTTGGATTCCACTCGATATTGGATTCTATGAATTAACTGCCAGATTATACCAGATGGAGGCTACTGCAATCGTTGAAGTTGTTGCAGGCTCTCCACACGAGTTCATTTTTGATGAAAATATTGTGGTCAGAAGCGGTTCGCCGTTGCAGATGAATCCAGTATTGGTAGACATAAACGGATATTCAATGGAATCAAACCTTGCAGGTCCACAACTTTGGTTCGTGGAAAATGGGAGCGTGAATAATACTGGATATTACTACGCATCAAATCCCGGGACATGGAATATTACTGTCTCTGCTGGGCCAATATCAGGAACTGGTACAATTCAGGTAATTCCTGCTGATGCGACAGCAGCTTCTATTGCGATAATTCCCAATGAAGAAGTATACATTGCAGGTGAAAGATACGAACTTGCTTCTTATCGAACCGATAATTTAGGTTTCTCAGGCTTCGTTACCCTCCCAATAACCAACTACAGCGTTAGTTCTGGAACTTTGAGCCAAGAAAATGGCAGAGTTTACTGGACTCCGATGACAATGGGCTCTCACACGGTCACAGTAGATGATTCTGGAATCATATCATCAGCCTCAGTAACCGTTAATCATGGCCTTGCTATCGATACTAAAATCCATATTTCACCGCAAAATCTCGCTGTTGGTCAACAATCATCTGTCATCGTCCAGGCGTATGATTTAGCAGGAAACACTTGGAATGTTAACGGAACTATTGATGTAATAATCGGAAACGAAAGCGTTCTTCAAGAACAAGAAGATTACTATATTCTCATTCCGAATGCTATCGGGGCGTATGCGATGAGTGGCCTATGGTTTGATGAAGTTTCAGGCATATTGTTTGAATCACAGATAATCGAGCAGGTAGGTTTTGGTGAACTTGCTAAGATTGAACTAAACGGGCAAGGCGAGAAAATACCTATAGACCAGCCATTTGATTTAGACCCACGGTTCTTTGATTCATATGGTAATCAACTCGAGGACATTTTTGTTAATTGGACAATAGATGGTGAAGATCAAACATTATCTATGTCACTGCTTGACTATAATTGGATACCAACAACAATCGGCAGTCATGAAATTCAAGCCAATGCTGCTGGAGTATTTTCTGTGGTTTCACTAACGGTTTCAGCAGGGGATGCGAGGCAAATAATTACTAGTCAAGATTCAGGATTTATTGTTCAATCAGGAGTAGAATCGGATATATTCATTGAAATTTCTGATTCACGAGGTAACCTTGCCCCTGCAGAAACAATTTCAACTAATCTTAATGAAACAATTGGGGAACTAAATCCGTCAATTGCAGGAAGAGGTTATTGGACCTTTGTTGGCAATGTTGCAGGAGAATACAGTTTGACATTTTTCCAAGATGAAGCAAAACATACTATTCAACTGATAGTAGAACCAGGCCAAGCAGTCCAAATTTTTGGAGAAATTGAAAGCAGGGATTACAAGCAGGGTGACATAGCACTATTACGGGTATATGGCGTTGATGTTAATAATAACAAAGTGTCAGTAGAGCCTGAAAATACAACAATTAGTTGCACTTCCGGTTCTGATAAGCATATCATTTTGGACACTTGGGAGTTAGATATAACAAAATCAGGCCTAGATCGTTCATGTAGCATTACCTGGAATGGTTTAGTTACTCAAGCCTTCTTCGACGTAGAATCAGTATTGCTCGGTGGTGCAATCGGATCCACAAACACAGCAATGTCGATTGCAGCAGTACTACTTGGACTTATTTTGACCACCATGGTTGTACTGGTGCGTAGGGCAAGTTATGAGCCAGATGATGCAGAATGGTTTGACGAAGATGACGATGACTATGACGAAGATGATTACTATGATGAGGATGACTATGAAGATGAGGAAGATGAAACCTCAGTGGTTGAAAGTTCTCCTCAAACTCAAGCTCCACAAGTTGCACAACCTATTCAAAATACACAACCAGTCGTCAACAAACCCTCACTTGCACCAAATGAAATCACCCGACTATCAACTGAAGCCGGAAGGTTAGGTGTAATGCAAGCAATAGTTCCTAGTCAACAAGGAGCCAGTGGCTGGTATGTTGATGTAAGCGGTGATATTCAATACTGGAATGTTGGTGCAGACGGCTCTTGGACTAGAGGTGCATGATTCTCTAATTTACTCACTCTCAGAATCAATACGAGCATTGTTGTAATTTTTCTCGCCATATATCTTGTATGTCGAA
Organism: uncultured euryarchaeote; assembly: GCA_937911345.1. Classification (GTDB taxonomy): domain Archaea; phylum Thermoplasmatota; class Poseidoniia; order Poseidoniales; family Poseidoniaceae; genus MGIIa-L1. The sequence goes on from CALDPP010000153.1 coordinate 3,685, forward strand.
AAGCCAAGAACTATTGCAGCAACTGCACCGATTAGCGCTTTTTCTCCCATCAAGTAAACTAATATCGCACCAGAGATAATTCCAAAAAATTGGATGAATGGGAATAATGGCGATTTGAATGTTGGTTTGTACCAGTCATGCTTGGGGTTTTTTCCCCTTAGAACGATGACACAAGCATTTAGTGCTACTATTACCATAATTTGGAATCCAGATGCTAATTTAGCGACATCTTTGACAGGTAATGTGAGAATACAAATTCCCATTGCTACTCCTGTAAGGATTATTGACCATTGGGGAGTCCCAAATCGTTCGTTGGTTTCGCTCAATGAGTCAGGTAAAAGGCAATCTTTGGCCATCCCAAACAAAAATCTTGAGGCAGCAAGTAACCCTGAGAGTGCCCCAGAAATCATGGTCAAAAATGCCAACAGCGCCATTGCAATGCCTATTTCAGTTGATGCAACTGCATCTACAAAGGCAAATATTGGATCTTCTCTAGGCTCTCCGTTTGAGGTTAACCACCATTCACCTTCAATGGCGCCCATCATGATGAATGTTACAATGACGTAAAGCAAGGTGATTAGTAGAAGAGAAATCAACATCCCGTAGGGTAGATTCTTTCCAGGTTCCTTGATTTCTCCACCTAGAGCTCCAGCTTTGTATATTCCAGCGTAGGCAACAAATACCAACGCAGCAGCCTCAGCAAGTAATACAGGGTCATTTTTAGAAACATCAAATGCACCATTAACGGGTCTTGAGAAATCAAAACTGGCGTCGAATAACTGCATGATACAGATTACCAGTATCAAAATTGTAGTCAGTGCAAGAACAGGAGTTTGAAATGCTTTGACTTTCTTGATACCAAGTATGTTTAGTATGGTAATTAGTGCTAGAGCGGACATTATCACAAATGTTGAATTTGTTTCAATATCAAGATAGTTCGTTACAGCATACATGTATGCGGAAAATCCAATCAAGGCGAAAGCAGATTTCAACAAAAAAGAGGCCCATAACCCCAGGCCGCTGATTGTTCCAACCAACGGGCCGAATGAGCGCTCGAGGTAGATGTATGCGCCACCATTATCGGGCATTGCAGAGGCTAATTCAGACTTGGAGAGTGTGCCGGGTAGGAATACTAATCCAGCCAATAAGAAAGCAAGCCAAATACCGGGACCCATTACTGCCGCAGCAAACGATGGTAGAACAAACAAACCAGAACCAATACTTGCGGCAACGGTTACGATAATTACCCCTACCAGCGTTAGTGAACGCTTAATGGTGGATTTTACTTCATCTACAACTCCAGAAATATCGCCCTTCAACAATTTATCAGTTGTTGCTTTCACATCCATTTAATCATCTCCAGTGTTATTGGATTACCGCATTACCGTAGGTTTAGTGCAGTAATTGCCCGGTAAACTCCGAAAGTAGTTATTGATTACTACAGGATTATTGACTTTTTGTCCGAATTCCGGTAATCAAATGCTAGCGATGACTTTCATTTCAACTGCAATCGGTGTAGGTAAGGCTCTTATTGCAAGGGTGGTTCTAGTTGGGCCTACTTTACCTAATGTTTCAGCCCATACCTCATTGTAGCCTTGAAAATCACGATCCATATCAACCAAGAACGACGTAACATCGAGTACTTTATCAATTGATGAACCGGCTTCTTCTAAAATTCTAGAGATATTGTCTACGACAGCCTGAGTTTGTGCTTTAATGTCATAATTTAGCGGATTTCCTTGTTGGTCATGAATCGGTCCACCAGGAATTTCATTGGTTCCTGGTTGTCTTGGTCCAACACCAGACAAGTAAAGCAAGTCTCCTACTCTACGAGCATGTGGATAAGCGCCAACTGGTTTGGGTGCTGAGTCTGTGTTAACTGAACCCTCGGCTTTTGTTGGCTCCCACAAAGCAGGCCCGTTAGTTGTTTGAGCCGGTTCCTGAGTCTTGGTTGCAGAATCTAAAACGCCCCTCTCGCCGCTAAAAACTTCAACATTATCCTCATCATATTCCTTGTCACCAAAACCCGATTCTGTTGGGTTGAGATTTACCACAGCACATCCAGCACCGTGAACAGCCTCGTAAGCGAGAACATTGCCAGTTAGATTGTTACGGTTCTCGTTCATTGCAGAAAGCCACCACATTGGCTTAAAATTGACAACCTTTTGGACTCTAATTTGTTGTTGTATTGTTCTGGATAGTTGACCCACATCTTCCAGTCTGCCTTCACCTAAGAATTCCAAAATCTTACGATTCCATTCATCATCCTTCAATGAATGGATTTTGTCGTCTTTGGGATCTATATGCTCGGTAAACATTCGATTTGACAGTGACATTGCGGTTATTGCAACTGCCTTTCGGCCAGTTTTCTTCACTATGTCGCGACATGCTTTAGCCAGGACTGTAGTTTCACTACGGTCTGCATAAACATTGGATGAGACGATTACTGCAGGGATTTTGTTGTCAGGGTTTAGCAGCGTTAGTGCAACCACTGAACCCACATCGATTGGGAATCCTTGGTAATTAACACATCTACTCTGCAAGCCTCGTGCTTTGTTTTCTGCGTTCCAAAGTTCGGCAAATTCTGCATCGATGTTGAATGAGTAATTTATCGAACCGAGTTCATGAAAGTCATGGTCTACCATTACCCATTCTGGATTAGGATCTGAGATTAATTGATGGCCGATAATGCTAGGCCATGTAGTAGAGTAAATAATCAGTAAATCAGCGCCAGAATCTGTTATGATCTTTGCCGCTTCATCATATGCCTGTCTTAATCTATTCCACCCCTCATTCTGTTCTGGGGCAAGTACAGTATGAGGATGAACTGGAACTACAAAGGATTCCACTATCTCGCCATTTGACAAATTCATGCCTCCTTGTGTTTGTATACTGGCCACTCAACTATGGCGTTACCAGTGCCAATGATTGTCCCATATCCATGAAGGATTGCAGGATAGTTTGGTACCTCTAAAGTAGATAGCAACCAAGTGAATGCCCCGCCGTCAGTTTCTGCTATAGCTTGTTCTGTAAACTCTGGCATTTCATCAATTATTCTTTGACATTGACCAGATTTCATGTAATCGATGATGCGCATATCCCACAGGTGCATTGCGTGGCTAGTGATGTGTTCCTTACTCATATCTTCTGGAATCTCTGATTCTGTTGTGAAGTGTCGATGAGATAGTGAATTGCTGGCAAGTACGACTACTTTTTTACCACTTTCCAAAATAGCCTCTCGGGTGACTCTGCCGAGTTCCATCATCATTTCTTGCATTACTTCTACAGAGTAGTACGCTCTTGATCTGTTGCTTGAAATCACCACCAATGGTTTGTCCCACTGTGGTCTAAACATGTGACCCGTTGTAATAGTTCCATAATCGACTCTAAAGTCAGGATTTGTCATCATTTTAACTGCTAAACCTGCATCTTGAGCTTTATCGTGTATTTGTTGAGCGAGTTCAACATCAACATTCATGTCGTAGTGATAGCGGAATAAGTTGGGGAAAATTGGGTCTACAGATAGACTTTGGAAATTCTCTAGGCCAAGGAAATGAGTTCCAATATAGGTCTGCCAATGCGGTGATAGGATGACAATCGCATCATATTCAATCTCACTTAATGATTCCCTCAAGCGCTCATAACCCCATCTGAGTTGTTCCCAACCACCTTCAGCAACTGGTTCGTTTTGTTCAGGGTTCTCTGCATAAACTAAGTGGGGAGGGTGGGGTGCTAGACACCCAGCAACTATCTCGCCTTGCGCCATGATTCACGCCATGACTAAGTTGCCTATATCATAAGCGGATAGAATATCAGTGCCCTAAGACTCAAACACCAGCGATGCTTGGGTTAAATATGGACGGAGAAGAGTCGTTTGATTCGGCTTATGCTAGTTCATCTAATGATTCGGAATTAGACCGTGCCAAGGGCTTGGATTTTGATACTGGATTTAGACACATTCTTGCTCCTGCCATATTTGGTATGGTTGTTGGTATCTTTTTCCAGCAATACATAACCCCAGAATATAGTTGGCCATCTCCACCTCAAGGGGCTATTTTGTCATCACTAATTCTCTCACCAATACTTTACTTCACTTTGGTTCGAGATGAAGCATCAAGATGGTATGAATACAGTTTAGGTCTAGCATTACCAGGTTTAATTTTCTTTATCATTTGGTTTTCTGGATGGGGTGCATTGTTTTGTGGAGGATATGGCGCACTACTCCTTTGGGTCTGGATTTCAACATCTTGGGGGAGGTATGATTTGCCACCGTTTAGGTATGGTGTTTGGCATGCCTTCGCTGTTGACATAGGCTCTTTTTCGGGAGCTTTGTTAGCATACAGTGTCGGACTATGATGTGTAACTTTCTGAATCGTTAGGGAAGTCACCAGTTCTTACATCCTCACAATATTGCTTTACTGCACCATCAATCGATTCGGCAAGGTTGAGATATCTGCGCAGGAATCTCGGAGAAAAATCCATTGTTATGCCGAGTAAGTCATGCAAAACTAATACTTGACCATCACAATCTGGACCTGCACCAATTCCGATGGTTGGAATGCTAATTGCTTCACTAACCTTCTTTGCTAGTTCCCGTGGAATTTTTTCCAAAACTATGGCAAAACATCCTGCCTCTTCGAGTATCTTTGCATCCTCAATTAGTTTTGCTGCCTCATCGTCTTCTTTTGCCCTAACGCTATAGGTGCCAAATTTGTAAATTGACTGTGGCGTTAATCCGAGATGCCCCATTACCGGAATTCCAGCGGTTAAGATTCGCTTTATTGATTCAACGATTTCAGCACCTCCTTCTAATTTAACGGCATGGCCTTCTGCCTCTTTCATGATTCTAATCGCAGATTCCAGTGCGATAGCAGAATTTCCTTGATATGTGCCAAACGGCATGTCGACAACAATCAATGCACGGTCGACAGCCCGCTTCACACACTGAGCATGGTATATCATGTGGTCAAGAGTCATTGGAACAGTAGTGACTTGTCCAGCCATAACATTAGATGCCGAATCTCCAACAAGAATTACGTCCACTCCACCATTATCTACCAGTTTGGCTAATGAGTAATCGTAAGCAGTTAGCATAGTTATTTTCTCGCCAGCACGCTTCATTTCTTGTAGCGTATGAGTGGTGACCTTCTTGGCTTGACCGTGAACGGACATGGTAATACCACCGGCTATTGAGTTTTGAAGGTCACTGTACATCTAATTTTAGTTAGACATCCATTTCTGCTAAGAATCTAGTTAACTGAAGAAACACTTCTTTGAGATCGGTACATGATAGTAATTGATACTTGTATTCCGGGTCGCTGATAGTTAATGCTGCTACCGCAAACATCGACGATGCGCTCTCATCGATTACCATCTCAGTTCTATCCTCAATCCAATCTTCGAGGGCCTCTTTTTCGATTTGTAAGATTCCACCAATCTTGTTCAGTATGCCATTTAATGTGGCTTTTAACTCAGTTTGTTGAAAATCAGATAACTCATGCTCATCATCAAAAAACGTAACATCGGCAGAGAGGTATAATTTTGAGTGCTCAGCATCCTCTGGAATTCTTTCTAGTATTGTTTCTAGGTCGGGTAAAATACCAACTTCAGGGATTAAATCAGCCATTGATTCATCTTCAAACGGTGGTAATGCCGGTTCAATTACCCGGTCAACTTTGAATCTCCTTCGACCAACAAATTCAATGAAGTGGTTGCTTCCTCTGGTTTCATGACTAATGATTTCAGCCTCGCAACCAAATTTACGGGGTCCATTCCAGCCATTGTGGTACGCTAATGGGTCTGTCATAATCATGCCAAAGGGCTTGTCATCGAGTATACAATCATCGAGCATCTGCCGATAACGTGGCTCAAATATGCGAAGACTCTGGATTTCTCCGGGAACTAATACCATTGGTAAAACAAATAATGGCAAATTCCCGGCGTCTGTCATAGTCACAAATCTATTGCTTTGCTTATCAAGATATGTTCATTCATCTTTTACACAGACATTTGTCAACTCTGAAAAGAAATTCAGCGACCAATCGCCGCCTTCTCGGCCAACACCAGAATTTTTTACTCCCCCAAATGGTGTCCTCAAGTCTCTATGCAGCCATGTATTTACCCACAAAATACCACTTTCAATTTTCTCTGCCAAAGATTTTCCTCGAGTTAAATCCGAAGTCCAAACAGACCCTGCCAAACCATATTCAGTAATATTCGCCATTCGAACCGCTTCATCATCACTAGTAAATTGATGGACAGAAGCAACAGGCCCAAAAATCTCCTCAGTAGCACATCTCGAATCTATACTCAACCCTTCGACAATGGTTGGCTCAATGAATGCACCGTTTGAATTCGGTTTTGGAAGGATTATTCTTCCACCACCGGTGGCAATTTTACCACCCTCTTGTTTGGCTAAGTCGACGTAGGAGAGTACTTTCTCCATGTGGGTATGTGAAATCACTGAACCAATGTCAGTATTTTCTTTAGCCGGATTTCCTACTTTCATTGCTTTCACTTCTTTGATTAACAGCGGCATAAATTCATCATATATTTTGGAATCAATTAGGATTCTAGAACCACAAAGACACACCTGTCCGGAATTGGTAAAAGCTGCCCTTGCAGCACCCTTTGCAGCAGTAGGTAAATCAGCATCATCAAGGATTATCGTGGCATTTTTACCACCTAACTCCAAAGATAGTTTCTTGAACATTGGGGCAGCGGTTTGTGCTACTATCTTCCCAGTTGATGTGCCGCCAGTAAATGAAATTGCTTTGATCTGTGGATGTTCTAGAATTGCTTGGCCAGCACTTGGGCCAAGTCCATGTATAACATTAATGACACCGGATGGAAATTGGATTGATGTCAATACTTCACACAATAAGTTTGCAGTGAGGGGAGTTAGTTCACTTGGTTTTGCTACGATGGTATTGCCCATGACCAAAGCAGGTGCGATTTTCCAAGTTAGCAAGTACAGTGGTAAATTCCACGGTGTGATAAGTCCAACAACTCCTACTGGTTTTCTGATCACATAATTAGTGGCATCAGCCATTTCGTATTCTTCGTCAACTAATTTTTCAGCATGCTCGGCGAAAAATTCGAAGTTGGCAATACTCCGGGATGCATCCACTCGCTTTGCTAAACTAATTGGTTTCCCAGTATCCATACTTTCAGTCATAGCGATATCATCTTTGCGTAATTCTAACGCCTTGGCGATTTTTCTAAGCCATTCGACTCGTTTTATTCTAGGTAAATCTGCCCATGACGGGAGTGCTTTTTGTGCTGCTTTAACTGCTAACTCGACATCCTCATTGTCAGAATTGGGTATCTTTGTTATGACTTCTCCAGTGGCTGGGTTATAATTATCGAGATAAGTGCCATTACGAGGGGTGGTGAATTTCCCGTCAATGAAATTCTCAATTTGCAATTTCACACCTCGATGTCATAAGTCCATCTGTCTTTGTCTGGGTCCCATTCATCCCAAGTATCAATTTTACTCAACGACTCTAGATATTTTGGTGGCACGATGCCAGGAACAATGAAGGCTTTTTGTCTGTGTAATGGGTATGGGTTGCGCAGATCAATGCCAAGTACTCCTAATACTGATCTAGCAACATACCAAGTAGCTTGTGAATTCCATCCGTGAGCAATCTTGATGACAATTCCTAAACCTTTAGGATAATCTGGGTGTTCAATGGCTAGGCCAAGTAAACCATCAGCCCCTTCCTTAGCAATCACTTTTCCTTCTCCGGCTTTCAATATAGTCGAATCTAATCTGTTGAATCCACCGACAAGGTCAGGGTGTCGAACCATGGCTTCCCAAATCCAATCGTCATCCTTGTCTCTAACTAACCCAGCATAAATTTGCGCCAGTTCAGCGACTGTGTTGGATGTAGTAGGTAATCCACAACCATCCTTAGCAATTCGCAAAGGTTTCCAATCTTCTCCAAGGTAGGTTCGAATTTGTTCCATGTAAGCCTTGAACACCTGGTGATTGGGTAAAGTGTAACCTGCACGATTCCACCCTTTCTTTCTGCAGCCGTGAAGAATGGCAGAATGTTCTCCAGAGCATGTGTGATACCATCTCCTTGGACGACGAACTTGTCTGCCAAATTGTATCAGTGGGACATCCAAAGGAGTAAGCATCAGTGGCCACTCTTCTTCAGAGAGCAATGATTGTGCTGTAGCAACGTGTTCAGTATCTCCGTTATGGGAAGCTACTGAAATTGCTTTTTGTTCCCACGTCGCATCTTCCAATTCCTTGGTGAAGGCTTTCAACATAAACGGTTTCATCATTGAGCGGCCATAACAAAGCACATTTCCTCCAAATGAATGTATTACTTCGTCTCCATGAGCCCAGGCTACAGCACCGTGTATTGTCGTTTCAGATACACCATTTCTCCGGTAATCTACTAATGGTTCCCAATCCACTTCTCGACCTGTGGAAATACCTTCCACGGCTTCACCAAGTGATGATTCAGGAAACATGGAACTACCAGGCTTGCCTTCACGAACAGCAGAAGGCATTACCTTCTTACTCATTGTTTACCCTCCAGCATTTTCTCAACTAGCGGTACAACTTTGTCCATGTATGCAGTCATATTTCGACAAACACGGTCAGAGTCATGATTAAAGAAGTCGAACCATGCCATTATAGTGTCTTGTGCATGGAACCTATCAACTATTTGTTCGGCTATTTCCAGGGGGTTGCCAATTAAAGCATTATTTGCGGCCTTCGATACTTTGTCAGGGTCGATTGTACCTTCAAGAGCATTCCAGTATGCCTGCAAGGCTTGTTCGGCCTCAATATTTGCTGCTTCACTCTTTTGCTCATCGGTTAAATCGGCCTCATCGTTGATGAAAACAAAACTGGTTCTAGGCATGTAACTTCTTTCCCAATTACCACCATCAGGATGGTAATGTTCAGCCATTCTTTTGTGCGTTGCATCAATAACTTCTGGTGAAGTGATTGAAAGATTAAACACCCTTACAGGGAGAATAGTGTTGACAAATTCTTGCGCCTTTGGATCGTGGGTACCTGCGACAAGTTGCAACTGGTCACGCTTCCATTGTTTCGGGATAATTGATATCTCTTCGAATTCATAGCGGTTTGGAATGGTAATTGAATCAACACTCTCTTTTTCATTATGTGCCAAATATGCCTCTTGCACTGCTAACCAATCCTCATCGCTACGGAAATTACTCCTAGTCAAGATAGTTTTACGCATTTGGTCACTGGAAATGGTTTCACCCTTGAGTAACCTGAGGAAAATTTCACTTGCTTCAAGGAATATTTGTCCCCTAAGAGCCTTCCAAGCAGCACTTTCCCAAGAATTCCTGGGTGTGATGCCGTATGGTCTCGCCATAAATTCAAATCTACCTGCGCTGAAACCAACATACAATTTACGGCTCTCATCCATCATTGATAGAAATTGTACGGTATTGGCAATTCGTTCTGCCTGAGCAATCGGTCCACCGCTGGCAAGAATACTAACAACTGCAGACCCTATGTCTATGTGATTGGTTTGACGGAAACTCTCCATCGCAAGTTGTGGAAAGTCTGTACAGAGTCCAACTTCTCCTTGCCAATGTGGTACGACTGGCATTGAATTTGATTTTTGAGTTTCAGTAGAAAGGTGTGCTTGAGCAATCCACCCAACACCGAAGCCTAACTTATCTGCATGCTTTAATTGCTGAAAATAATTTTCGAACATTTGTTTCTCTGAAGGAGTCACACCATTAACATCTGGTGTCTGACTTATTGAGAAGAAAATGTCATGCTTCATGGCTTGCCACTGGTCATGCGAGTAGTTCTTAGGACATAATCGATGTGGCTGATTATTCCTCTTCACTTGGCCCAGATAACTTAGTCAATGCATCTAAACGTTCTCGGATTTGATTTGGTGCAGGTAGGCCAAATGCAATGAAAGAATGCAGGCAGTCAGACAAGTGAAGCATTGCGGTTTGATAGTCTCCTTGAATTTCTGCAATGTCAGCAAGGCCCCATCGAGCAACAAATTGCCCGGAAACATCCTCTAAGTCATTAGATAATTCCAGTGATTGATTGTACAAATCTATTGCCGCATCAAAATTGCCAAGTGTTGCTTGGGTATGAGCGACGTCAGCTAGTGATTCCATCAAACCCTCTTGGTCGCCAATATTTGTCAAAATCTCTAATCTTCTTGTTCCGTGGACTAATGCTGAATCATGCTTATTTTGGCGCTTATCACATGCCTCTAAGACTGCTAAACTGTAAACTAAACCTGCTTTATCCTCAATCTGTTCTCTTATCCTCATTGATCGTGTGGTGAAAACTTGACATTCATCGAATTGTTCCGCACCTAAATACAACAGTCCCACATGATGAAGTACTGCGGCGGCAAGAGGTTCACCTTTACTCATTTTTTCTGCTAAAGCAGCAAGTTCAACAAAATCATCGATTGACGAATTAGCATATCTTAAACTTTCAAATTTAACCCATCCAGATTCTAAATCGTCGACAGCAGACGATTCTGCATGCTTGAGTAATCGGTCAACTAAATCTGGGTTATCCAATTCTTCAGCTAAGGGTATCAATCGAAGTGCCAAAGGTGCATTGACATTTTCTATGGCACCTCCCTCGGTGAGCATGGCGATTATTTTCTCAGCCTGCTCAGCACTCACTTCTCCGTTCATGACTGTGCCATTTCCCCCTCATGAATAACCTCTTCCAAGGGGATTTACAAAAAATATTGATAACTCAAACGGATGTGGAACCGCTATGGGTTCTATGGATGGCTACTTACAGGCATTGAGCCTTGTAGCAATTTTAATCCTTGCTCCAATGACAATTCATTTGATTGTTCATAAGGAGGAAAATACGGTTTTTGTATTTGTTGAGACTGAGGTAGAGGATGATGATGATGAAATTGAAGGTAGAGATATACCACAATTAAACCGCTCTGAAGTTGCCAGAATTGCCACCTTCAACATCAAAGTCTTTGGTAAGACCAAGATGGGCAAGCCGGAAGTAGTTAGCCAATTAGTCGATACCGTCTTGCAGTATGATTTGGTAGCAGTTCAGGAGATTAAAGATATTGATCAAACCGTTCCATACGATTTTTTGGATGAATTAAACAATGCCTCCGGAGATACTTGGAATATGTCATTAAGCCCACGTAGTGGTATGCAAGAAGACGATCAATCTTCACAAGAACAGTATGTATATTACTACAATACAACTGTGTTTCGAGAAATAGGTGATGGATTTCTGTATAATGATACTGCTAACGATTATTTTCAAAGAGAACCATATATTGCAAGTTTCGAGTTACTGAATGAGAGCGGCAACAGTTCGGGATTTGATTTCACCTTATTTACCATTCATACCAAGCCAGCATTAGCACTAGAAGAAATTAATTCATTACATTCAGTTGTCGAAAGTTATCGAGAAAACAACTCCGCAGAGGCCGATTTAATCGTTCTTGGTGACTTCAATGCTGATTGCAGTTACGCCAATTCTCAAGAATTATGGGAGTCGCCAATGAGATTGCCCCAATACAAATGGTTGGTCAACGACCTTGCTGATACCACCGTATCTTCCACCGATTGTGCTTACGACCGTATTGTTACCCTTGATGACTTAGGAGGTAGATTGGTAGGATCTTGGGGTATTGACACCTCAATCAATGATACGAATGTCTCTGACCACTACCCTGTTTGGTTTGACTTGTATCGCTAACCTCTAGATTCCTCGCAGCCTTCCGCCATCAACTGCTAGTGAAACACCACGAATCGCTCCAGATGCAGGTAGTGCCAGGAAGGTAATCGCTGAGGCAGTCTCAAGCGGGTCTACTAACCGCTGAATAGGAACCTGATCCATCCAACCATCATGGATATCATCGATTGACTTGCCCGTTTTTTGATTTATTGAGTTGGCTAAACTTCCTAATCTTTCGGTGTCAGTAAATCCGGGTAGAACATTGTTGATTGTAATGCAGGGTGGTAACTCTCTAGATAATGATTTAGCCCAACTAGCCATTGCTCCACGAAGTGTGTTTGACAGGCCCAAATTGGGGATGGGTTCCTTGACAGAGGTGGAAATAATTTGTATTATTCTACCAAACCCTGCCGCCTCCATTCCAGGTGCCAGCTTTTTAGTTATTTGATGAGATGCATGGAGGTGTCTAGTGAATGGCGCGTGAAAATCTTCTACTGAATTACTAAGCAGTGGCCCGCCTGGTGGTCCTCCCGAGTTGTTTATTAGAATATGAACAGGTCCGAATTCTGTGATTATCTCATCAATTAGTTTGTCTATCAGCGATAAATCTTCCAAGTCAATTGTCTTGATTACAATTCTTCCAGTTGTGTGTTCATCGATTTCATTTGCTACCTTTTGCAATGAATCTAAATTTCTTGCACATAAAGTAACATCAGCACCAGCCATTGCCATCATCTTGGCGGTTGCAGCACCAATTCCTTTACTAGCACCAAATATCATTGCATGTTTACCATTTAATGCTGTTCTAGAGAACGGAAAATCATTGTTTAGCAAGTCCATGACGAGGCCAGTAGGTCATATGACATATTATTATGCCATCACAACCAGTCAATAATCGCATTCATTTCTACCAGCCAATCATCACTAGCAACATCGATGATAGAATAATGGTCGCCAGGCAACCAGACTTTTTGTACATCAGCACCCTTGGCTTTCATAATTCTAGCATAGTTTTCGGATTGAGAGATTGGTACTTCATCATCCTCTTCTCCATGTATTAACAACACCGGCGAAACCGGGGGATTGTCAACTGGATTCAAATTTGACCAGAGTTGTGGATTCTCCTCAGGAGTTGTCCCTATCCAGCGTCTGACTGCATCACCATCGTCTGACAATTTTGCGTGGTCCGCACCAACCAAGTCAGTGATGGGTGCTTGGGCAATTGCTAGCCAGGGCTTTCGCTCAGCCTTAGCAGCGAGCAGCAGGGCTAATTGACCTCCAGCAGAATGTCCCATGACCATTGAACGCATGATGTCAATTCCAGGCAGTAAGGCGAGTTGACCCCAAGCACGTAAAACATCAGATAATGTGTCCATCCAAACACCTTCTTCGGTTTCACTCCAGCGTTTGAATTCAATATTCCATGCCGCAACTCCGGCTTCAGCGAGATCTTCTGCGATTGGTTTCATCAATTCCAGACCATATTTGGCTTTCCAAAAACCTCCGTGAATCAACATTACACATGGTATGCCATGCTCAGAAATGAACGGTGAATCATCATCAGGCATGTACAAGTCTGCGAACTGCCATTCTTCTGCACCCCACTGCATGCGGTCAACAGCCATGATGTTTCGAGTTCGTTGTGACCTATCATGCTTGCTAATCTCATGGCATTTTATAACGGGCAGGACTTTGGGTCTGAAATATGAGAAATGTACTTGACATTGAATTCTATGATATGAACGGAGAACCCCAAACCCTCAGAGGATTAGGTGATGCAACTACGGAAAACTGGTTAGTAGTGAATGTTGCTAGTGCTTGCGGCTTGACAAGGCATTATTCCGGTCTTCAAGATGTATCAACGAAAGATGGTGTAACGGTGGTAGGTTTTCCATGCAATCAATTTGCAGGTCAGGAACCGGGTACTCATGAGGAAATATGCCAATTCACTAGTGACAAATTTGGGGTAACTTTCCCGTTAATGGCGAAAGTCGAGGTTAATGGAGCTAACCAAGCGGAGTTATTTCATGTTCTAACTGAAGTCACAGGTGCGGATGGTCATGAAGGTCCAATAAGATGGAATTTCGAGAAGTTCGTTATAGACTCTAATGGTAATATTACTCGCTATGCGCCACAAACTTTGGCAGAAGACATCCTTTGATTGAAACAACCGTTTATACCATGTACGGCGATGTAAGGTCATGGTAGACTGGAATATTGGTGATGACACACGTCCTGTAAGGGAGCAACCCACACGCAAACCACGTCAAAAGATTTCGACAAACAAACCCCGGTCCGTAGGGTTAAGAAAATCAAAACCATTGGTTTCACGCACTAATCAGCATCTGTTGCACTCAGGCAAAAAGCAAACCAAGCAAAAGACCGTGACCATTAGAAAGGTTAAGCGAGATTCAGTCGGAAATGTGCTTAGTTCATGATTTTCAAAGTCTTGATGAAACATGTCAATGTATGAACCACACTCCAAAATCACTATATTGCCTACTACCTATAGGAGTATGATAACATGAGGATAAAGGCCTTGACTATATTTTTAACACTGACCTTGGTATTGGCTTTGACAATCCCTCTATCACAAGGAAATTCTTCAGGTAGACACAATTCTGGTTCATCTGGTTGTGGTTGTCACGGTGGGTCAAGTAGCTCAATCTCAGCGACTGAGAATTTCCCCACCGAATATGACCCCTCCAGTTCAGGTTACAGTATCACTGTTGGATTTTCTGGTGGTACTGGAGGCTCAGGCGCAGGTTTCTCATTACAAGTCAACAAAGGAACTCTTTCTGGTCCAGGATCAAACATGCAGATAAGTGGTAGCAGTGCAACTCACTCCGGAAGTGGTGGTACAAGCTGGACATTTACATGGACTCCGCCGGCGTCAGGAAGTGGCGATGTCACGGTAAATTTGGCTATTCTAAATGCCAATAGAAATGGTGGAACTAGTGGTGATGTTTGGTCTAAAACTACTTTCACAATTCCAGAACTGGTGGCAACTGATACAGATGGCGATGGAGTTCCAGATTCTAGTGATGCTTTCCCCAATGACCCGAACGAATGGGATGATAGTGATGGTGATGGCGTAGGTGACAATTCCGATGCGTTCCCAAATGATGCTTCAGAAACACAAGATTCAGACGGTGACGGCGTAGGCGATAATGCAGACTGGGCGCCTTTTGATAGTACAGAAACCGCGGATTCAGATAATGATGGAGTTGGCGATAACTCCGATGCATTCCCGAATGATGCTTCAGAAACTGAAGACACAGATGGAGATGGAGTAGGAGATAATTCAGATTGGGCACCAGAAGATGCATCAGAGTCTGCTGATAGCGATTCGGATGGTGTGGGTGATAATGCAGATGCCTTCCCCAACGATGCATCTGAGACAGTTGACACAGACGGCGATGGCGTAGGTGACAATTCAGACTGGGCACCTAATGATGCTTCAGAATCAGCCGATACCGATTCAGATGGAGTGGGAGATAACGCAGATGCGTTCCCCGAAGATGCAACAGAAACCTCTGATACCGATAATGACGGGGTTGGAGATAACGCAGATGCTTTCCCAACCGATGCTACGGAAACAGTCGACTCAGATGAAGACGGTGTAGGCGACAATTCTGACTGGGCGCCAAATGACGCCTCAGAATCTGCAGACAGTGACGGGGACGGAGTCGGTGATAATGCCGACGCATTCCCTAATGATGCTAGTGAGACAATTGACTCAGACCTTGATGGGGTTGGAGATAACGCAGATGCTTTTGATAATGACCCAACTGAAACCATTGACTCAGATTTGGATGGAGTGGGCGATAATGCCGATGCTTTTGATGACGATCCTACCGAAACCACAGATTCAGACGGCGATGGAGTAGGGGACAACGCCGACGCCTTTGACAACGACCCCACAGAAACAACAGATTCTGATGGTGATGGAGTCGGTAATAATGCCGATGCCTTTGACGATGATCCTACAGAAACTACAGATTCTGATGGTGATGGAGTAGGTGACAATTCAGACTGGGCACCAAATGATGCCAGTGAAACAGTAGATTCCGATGGTGATGGCGTAGGCGATAATGCTGATGTGTTTGATAATGATGCCACAGAAACGACAGATTCCGATGGCGATGGCGTAGGAGACAATTCAGATTGGGCACCAAATGATGCTAATGAGACCGTAGATTCCGATGCTGATGGCGTTGGTGATAATGCTGATGCTTTTCCCAATGATGATAGTGAAACTCTAGATTCGGACGGCGATGGAGTCGGAGATAATGCACAAGCGATTGCCGAAGCAGCTGCAGCCAAGCAAAAGGCAGAGGATGAAAAGCGTAGAAATCTAATCATCATTGGAGTAGTTTCGGTGATAATTGTCGGTTTAGCAGTTGGTCTAATCCTCAAAAGAAGGGCAGGTAGCGGAGATGAACCAGTAAAAGATTACAGCCACACATCAAATGGTGGACAATCGCAAAGCCAAGTAGCAAATGTTTCAACTCAGTTACAAATAGTCAATCAATGGACAGATGAATCTGGGTACACTTGGCGTAAAATGAGTGATGGAAGTCACCACTATTGGGATGGCTCACAGTGGATTAAACACGGTTAATCTCTAAGGGCTAACTCGCTTCCTATCTCTAGGGAACAAGACTGTCTCTCTAACGTTCTTTGCGCCAGTCAACTTCATCAGAATTCTCTCTACTCCAAGTCCCCAACCAGCGTGAGGTGGAACGCCATGCCTAAATCCAGCAACGTAAAATTCAAACTCTTCAGGATCTAAATCCATCTTCTTTAAGTTGTCAATTAATACATCCATACGGTGTTCTCGCTGTCCGCCAGAGGTTAATTCATCCCTGCCAAAGTTCAAGTCAAAACCACGGCTTAGTTGGTCGCCAGTTGATCCATCCTCGCCCTCTACATGGTGTATGTAGAACGGTTTCAATGCCATTGGCCAACGCGGTAAGAAGTAAAATTGTGGTAAATCTTCTGCCAATAGGTCAGAATTTTCTGCATCGATATCATCGCCCCACTCTATTTCTCCGCCTTTTTCTTTGATTATTCGAATAGCATCACAGTATGAAACTCTTGGGAATGGTAGTTCGGGTACGATTACTTCTACTGGTTCCTCTCCCTTACTAGCACGGTATTCGTTAATAGTTGCAATGTATGATTTTGATTCTTCATCGTTGGCAACAGATTGCCACATATGATGTATCATTCGTTCAAGTACGCCCATGACATCATCGTCAGTTGCCCATGAACACTCGATATCAAAGGAAATAAACTCATTCAAATGTCTGTATGTGTCATGCTTTTCTGCCCTGAAGGCAGGTCCAATTTCAAAAACCCTTTCTAGGCCACCAGACATGCAAAGCTGCTTGAAAAGTTGCGGTGATTGGTTGAGGAATGCTGGTGTGTCGAAATACTGCATTGGGAATAAGTCAGTACCACCCTCGGTGGCTGTTGCGACAATTTTAGGTGTGTGAGTTTCAAAGAAACCCTCGTTAATTAGAGCCTCTCTTCCGTATTGTAGAATCTTCCCTCGCAGCCTAAACATTGCTGCTATGTGGGCTCGCCTCAAGTCCAAAAATCGGTTATCTAACCTAGTATCTAGTTCGACATGGACCGTGTCCGTTACACCCAGGGGTAAGGGTGCTTCTGCTTTTGCGATAACAACAACAGATTCTGCGATAACTTCGTATGCTGGCGGTGGTGGAGTTTCTCCTTCTTTCAGTTTTGGAGGACGCTTCTCAGACACCTTGCCGGTGAATTGGAGAGTTGATTCACGCGTCATTCTTTGTACCATGTCCAAAGATTCCTCGCCGACATTGTCGGCTTTGAGGAAGATTTGGGTTTTGCCGGTACCATCTCGCAGATCGACAAAACAAATTGCCCCCTTGCCTCGGTT
Source organism: uncultured euryarchaeote (assembly GCA_937911345.1). GTDB lineage: Archaea > Thermoplasmatota > Poseidoniia > Poseidoniales > Poseidoniaceae > MGIIa-L1. The sequence goes on from CALDPP010000153.1 coordinate 21,306, forward strand.
GGCTTCCATGAAACCAGCAACTGTAACTTCGCTATCAATTAAATCCGCACCATTGGCTTGTATTTCTCCTAATGTGTGTGTGCGATAATGGGTCGGCACATAGTTGCTCATGGATGTGCGGGAATAGAGGTAGGTCATCAAAGGTTCGCTATATTTTGCAATAATGAATAAACACTTATCTGCAATTTTATGCCTTTTAGGAATATTTAGGTTTGAGACTTTACGATTCATTCATAAAGGGTATGATGTCGCGGTGAGCCATGAGTGAAGTGTTATTCTCGTCAGAATCAGTTACCAGCGGTCATCCAGATAAATTGTGTGATGCAATTTCTGATGCAATTGTTGATGCATGCTTAGCAATTGACAGCAATGCAAGAGTCGCAGTTGAAACATGTGTAAAAGGTAAGGAACACAGGGGTCTTATCGTTTTAGCAGGAGAGGTTTCACTAAACGGAGATGTACCAGACTACGAAACTATCGCTAGGCAAGCCGGAGCCAAAATAGGCTACACATCTCATGCAATCGGTATGGATGCCACAGATCCAGAAGTTTGCGAAGTCCAAGTTCACATCACAACACAGTCAGCAAATATCGCTCAAGGTGTTAACAAAGACGGTCTCGACCAAGGTGCTGGTGACCAGGGTATGATGTTTGGATATGCTTGTATGGAAACTGAAGCATATGATGGGCTCAAGGGGAGATATTTTCCTCTAGCAGCAGCCTTGTCCCAAAGATTGTCAAGACGACTAACTACTGTTAGAGAACAGGGAATTTTACCATGGTCAAGGCCGGATGGTAAATCACAAGTTACAGTACAATACAACGATAGCGGCGATATTGAAAAAGTTCACACCGTGGTTATTGCAATACAACACGATGATGATTTGAAAAATCAATTTGGTGGTTCGGAAGAGCAAGAATTAGCACATGTGGAGCAGCAGATAAAACAACACGTTGTAGAGCATTCAATACCCGCAGAACTACTTTCTGATGGCTACAAATTGGTGGTTAATGGTACCGGTCGCTTCGCAGATCCCGGTGGACCATACGCAGATGCAGGGCTCACTGGTAGGAAAATAATTGTCGATACTTACGGTGGCATGGGTCGGCATGGTGGTGGCGCTTTTTCAGGCAAGGATCCGTCTAAAGTCGATCGTTCTGCCGCATATGCCTCTAGATGGGCTGCTAAGCATGTGGTTGCGGCAGGGTTAGCAACTAGATGCGAAATTCAACTAGCATATGTTATTGGAGTCGCCGAACCTGTAAGTGTTAGAGTGGAAACATTTGGCACTTCTGCGCTCAGTGAATCAGAGGTTGCTGCTAGAGTCAAGAAAGTGTTTGATTTTAGGCCAGGAGCTATCGCACGGGACCTGAATCTGCAAGCGCCTATCTATTCAATAACCGCAGCCGGAGGTCATTTCGGCCGTGAACCGACAGAGAATGGTGAATTCCCATGGGAAGTCATCGATGAAAACCGCATTCGAGCACTTCAAGTGACTGAATGATTGATGATTTTCCGTCCAAACCTCCGATTCACTCAATAGGGGGTTCATACTCGCCCAACTTGGTCTTATGTCGCGTAGTGCATCAAAAGCAATGTTGTTTGTTATCCTAATGATTTCAGCAAGTGTTACTCCAATGGTTGGAAGTGCCAGTGCAAGTGATACAATTCTTCTATCTTTAGATAATCCTCACATTGTACTTCAAGGAGGAGATTCAGCAAACTTAACTCTAACCATCGAAAACAACGGGTCTTCGATTGAGCATTATAATATTTCATTGGATACAGATGGCTTAAGCAATGTCTGGACGGTCAACTTGGTGAACAACACTACCAGTTCAGTGATTCCAACCCAAAGCACGACTGTGGATTTAGTAGTGGTTTTGGCTGTGGGCGCATTACCCTCTGATAGTGGTTCATTTGTCGTTAATGTTAGTGAACAAGATGGAGATTTGTACAGCACTACGACAGCTTACGTTACTGTTGCACAATCTTACGCTTCTTCCTTATCATTCAATTCAATAAACGGACCATTACAGCAAATGTTTGCCGGTACATCAGATAATTTCACAATCGATGTAAATAACGATGGTAATGCTCCTGATACAATTTTGCTAGATGTTGATGCTGAACCGGATTTGTCAGGCTTTTGGAGCAATCATTCCAATAATACAGGTAATCAAAACCAAACTAATAATACCAACACTACAGTAAATGTTCCAAGTAATGTTTTGATGTATGGTAATAGTTACATTTACACAAACAATGTTGACACAATCCTTGCCGATTTATTCGACTCTGTTGGAGAACATAATTCAACAATCGCTAATACCGGAGGTGGTATGAAAATCCCACAACATTGGGACAACATCAATACCTCAGGAAATACCTGGAATACTAGCCTAAGAGATTCAGGACATGTTTGGGATTTTGTTGTCTTGCAAGATCAAAGCCAGGTTCCTGGCTTGTCAAGATCTAACCAAGAATGGATTGACAGTAAGGATTCTGCAATACTGATTGCTGATGAAGTCGAGGATGAAGGTTCAGAAGTTATGCTAATGATGACTTGGGGGCGACGCAGTGGTGATCCTACATTCCCAACAATTTACTCAAATTTCACAAATATGCAAGACCGTTTAGAGGATGGATATATTGACTACCATGATAACATGACAACACCTTCAAGAGATGTCTGGATTGCTCCTGTTGGATTAGGATTCAAGAATGTTTACTACAGTGTAATGGCAGCAGGGAATAATCCAGTTCTTCCAGGTAACACATTCTACGATTTGTATACTGGAGATGGAAGTCACCCATCACTTAGTGGTGCATATCTTGCTTCCTGTGTGCTATATGCTGCAATGACTGGTAACTACTCAGTGGAAACCAATGATTCAGTTTCTGGTTTGTCTGCAGCATTGAAACTTGAATTACAACAAGCCGCAGATGACACAGTATTCAACCAGACAAGCCATATTGCATATCCTTGGCAGCAAACTTCAAACCCATCACTGATGAGTCAACCACGTGCTATTCCGCCGGGGTGGAACTTGGTTTTCGCTGATCAAGAATTAGCAAACATGCCTGCAGGTAGTACAACACAAACGACAATTCAAGTTTCGATTCCTAGTGATGCCTCCCCAGGATTCTACGGATTTAATCTGTTCTCTGCGTCAACCAACGGGAACACCTCAAGTAGCTACACATTTGTTGTCGAGGTTTTAGCCGAGAACAACCTCAGTATTTCCTTCTTGGAGCAAGGTTCAGATTTTATTCCCGGACAGATAACTACGACTAGTTTGCAAGTTACAAATACAGGTAACGCAGAATTAGATTTGAATTGGCAATTAGAATTAGATGACGGCCCATGTACTGTACAATTGATTGATGCAGTTACGGATTCGTTATCTCCAACATCATCGGCAAATATCGGCTTCACTGTAGAAGTTGACTCTTCTGCTACAATGGCAGATGAATGTATTTTCAACTTAGATGGAGAAGCGATGCATGGCGATTATTCATGGACTGCAGAAACATACCAATTTTCGATTGATGTAGATGAATTAGTGGATTTTGAATTGTACTCTCCAACCTCAGGAACAATACAGTTGGTCCCATTGAATCCTGAAGACTATGAGATAAGAGTCTACAACAACGGAAGCGAATTGGTTGAATTTTTCTTGGATGTAGGGGATGATAGCCCCATTTCTACCACCATTATTGGCGGTAGTGGCGTGAATGTTTCCGCCGGCGGAGTTGGTGTTTGGATGCTTTCAACAGACATAGCAAATGGCTATGTTGGTGCTTATTCACAAGGTTTTACTGTAAATTATGCTGGGTCTTCAAGCACAACTTCAGTACAAATCGATGTGCAACCAGTTGCAGACTTCACTATGTCGGGGCCTCTTGATGGTAGGATTTCTACTCAGCCAGGTCAAGCAGTAGATGTTAACCTGGATTTAGATAACTCCGGTACTATGGACTTAGATTTAACAGCCTCAGTATCAGGACTGCCAACAGGCGCTGAAGTTACTTTTTCTGATACTGAAGTAGACCTTGATGCAGGGAACACATTCTCTGTAACGATGACTGTTAGTATGATTTCAACTGCGCAGGCGGGTTCGTATCCCATCACTGTAACATATTCCTCAGAAGATTACACACAATCGATTAGCTTGGAATTACAAGTCGCAGATAGTGTTGGTCTAACGGTGAATTCAATCAATAACAATATTGCAGCAGGCCCGATTTCACAGGTAACTTACACGTTTGAGGTAACAAATTTGGGCTCTGCCGCAGATACATTCTTTGTTGCATTAGACTTCGATGAGAATAATAATGCTACAACTTGGTTCGATACAACATTGTCGACCTCTTCAATAAATCTAGATCCATCATCCACTCAAGCAGTTACTATCTCAATAAGAGAACGTGCTGCTGGAGCGCCATCTTCTGGTTGTGATGTAAGTATAATCGTAACATCATCTAACGATGACACAGTTTCTTCGGCTATCGGTTTCAAGATTATTCCAATACAAGCCAGTGCGCAAATTACAGTTTTGTCCGGTGATGTAAGTGCCAAACCAGGGGAGACAATCAGCGGAGACATTGTGGTGACAAATACTGGGACTGGTGAAGACCAATTCACTCTAACTACTGTCGGCGAAGAATGTGGGCTTTCAGAGATTTTTTCACTTTCAGCAGGTTCCTCATCCCAAGCCTATTCATGGGCGTGTACCATTGACGAAGATGCTGACGCTGGATTATCATCGTTCATCTTTAGAGTGACTAGCAATGCTAGAAGTAATTATGTTCTAGAACAAACCGAGATTTTTACCGTTGAACCTAACTGGGATAGTGATGGAATAATCGAAGTTACCTTCAGGGATGAATCCCTCGCAATGGCATCTTCTGGTGGCTCTTCTACCCTAATCACTGTCAAGAATATGGCGAATGCCCCGGTAAGCGGTGATTTGTTTGTTCTTGG
>CALDPP010000154.1 GCA_937911345.1 uncultured euryarchaeote
GCTAATTCAGTCATGCATCCTTCCAAGTTTATCGCTTGGAAAGGAGTTAATCCAAGTTCTCTAAAAACAGCAACATCGTTCTGGTCTCCAAATGAACAAACCATCAAAACACCGGAACCAAACTCAGATTTTACTGACGGATGAGTTTTGATTTCAACATATTGTTCTCGTTGTGAAACAGGTAGAGGCAATTTGATTTTTTGACCGACTAAATGTTGATATCTATCATCTTCGGGATGAACAACAACAACTCCACAAGCACAGATTAGTTCTGGTCTAGTAGTCGAGATAATTAATTCAGAACCATCATCAAGCTCCCACTTTACATCGACTAATTTTGTCTTTCTTTGTAATCTTTCAACTTCAGCATCTGCTATTGTTGTCCCCTCTACAGGGTCGTAAATATTTGGTCTTAAGTCCTCAATGATTGTACCATTTTTGAATAATTCAACAAAAATTGACTGAGTAACAGAGCGATAATCTGGTGCATCTGTTAGGTACTCTCTGTCAAAGTCACAAGAAAGCCCTACACGTCGTGCGGTGTTCCTCATCGCTTGAGTGAATTCTTCAATAGTTTTCTCGCAAAGTTGCAAAAATTCTGCTCTATCATAGGTTTTCATCTTCCGTTTGGTATTTTTCTCTACGGTAAACTCAATGTTAATCCCGTTGCGATCAACTCCCCACGGAAAGTATACTTCTTTTCCTAGAAGCCTTTGTGAACGAGCAATAACATCAATCATAGAATACTGTGCAACAGCGCCTATGTGCCATGTTCCTGATGGATATGGTGGTGGTGTGTCGATGACAAAGATTTCTTTCCCTGAATCGGGATTGAAACCGTATCTTTTGGTATATTCTTCCGAACTAGCAGAGTGTTCAGACTGTATTTTCTTTTCAAGGTCAACCGACCAGCGTTTTTCGTTAAGTCTTGGAGTTGGCATGTGCCTCACCGGCCCCATGCTCGTTAACAGCACGGGTCCAACCCGCCCACTACTTCAACGATATCAAACCAACGCTTAGCGAAAACTAATGTTACTTTTCTAATCATAATGTCGGTAAACATTTCAAGCGGCACCTTGTGGGACTCTTAGGGAAGGCTATGTCTGATGGAAAGGAATCATCTGAACCATCAATGGAAAGTCGTAAGTTCTCCAAGCGTATTGCGGCACTAGCAGATTACAGTAAATCCAAGATACAATCAGGTGCAGTAGACCTCACTGCAAGGGTCAAAGACTTCCGCGCTAAATCTGCAATTGATGCTGTATTGGAGGCACCGGATCGATTCAAGCGAGAATGGCAAAGGAATGGAGCAACTGGCGCAATAACAAAATTTCCCATCGCAACCATTGTCGTATTTTTGCTTTTGACTGCATTCTTTGTTTCTCAATCAGGTTTCTTAGATGACACTAGGTTTGATGATGAACCAGGCGAGCCGGCTCTAAATGTAAACGGAGATTTAGAAGTTTATCTTCCAGAAGGTAGCCAAGTTGCTGAACTAATCGCCCTAGTGGAAGATGATTGGTCGACAAATGTGATGATAATTTACGTTGAATCAGGTACAAGGAATATTACTGACCAACGTATCTTACAAGAAATGAGTTATGTTGAGAATCAACTAAATCCATACTTATCAGACTCTGTTAACGATGATGTAATTTACATTTTGTCACTCTCAACGGTACTTAAAGAAGTCAATTCGAGTGCCCCTCGAGTTCGTGAGGCCTTCATCAATGAACTGGGACAATTAGGTTGTGCTGCTGGCCAAGAAGAGTGTGCCAGTGCACAAGCGGCAGAAGCATTGAATGATTTAATTGCTCAAACAGATGATCAATTTGGCGGTTCTTACGAAATACCTAGCCAACCGACAATCGACTTAGTACTGGGTGAAATGTATGAGGATGATGGCTCACCCACACCTGGTCTGGATAAACTTGCAAGAGATGTCTGTACTACTGGTGAAAGAGACTGTGGTGGGCCGGATGGTTTGCTAGATAGAGCAATTATGGCAGTAGCTGTTTCGGATGAAGTTGAGGCAAAAGAATTGATTGCAAAAACCCAAGCACAATTGAACGAATTTAGCAAACAAGAGAGATATTGTGACGATGTCAACAATGACGGTGTTCCAGACCCAGAAACAGGAGTTTGTACATGGGAAGAATTGAACCTTACAATGACATTGACCGGGCCAGTTCCAATTACCAATGCAGTTACAGAATTCTCTTTCAAATTATTTTGGGAAATTTTCCCGACTGCAATCGTACTTGTTGCACTTGGTTTATTCGTTTTCCACTCTGATTTACTACAAACAGGAATTACAGGAATAAGACCCATTCAGGGCATTAAGGTGGTGATTATTGCAGGATTACCCACATTATGTGCGGTTTTTTGGACTTTAGGTCTTATTGGTTGGACTAATTATGAAGTCACGATGACGGTAATTATTGTCGGGCCGATATTACTAGCCTTGGGGGTCTCGTACGGCCTCCACATTACAAACCGATATGCTGAGGAGGGTGGGACTAAGTCAGAAAAAATGAAAGCGTCATTGTCATCCACAGGTAAAGCGGTATTTTTATCGGCCGTAACTACAGTTATTGGCTTCATTTCATTAGTATTTACACCAATGGCGCCTATCCAAACAGTTGGTATTGCACTATCTATGGGAATTGTTATTGTCTATATATTGACTATGTTTATGGTACCTAATCTTACATTACTTTTGGACTTGCGGAAACCTAAACATCCGCCTCTAAAGGCGTTTGAAAAATTGGTAGAAGCACCTGTCAAGTATAATCGCGGCATTATTGGATTCTTCCTCTTGCTCATTTTAGTTTCAGCAACATTAGGTCAAAGCAATGTTGAGGAAAACATCGACCTCTTGGGTATGGCTCCAGAGGGTGAAGACCCAGTGATAAAAATGAAGCAGTATAGTAGTGACTTCAATGCTGGACAAATTGGAATGGTACTTATTCATGCCAATGTTACAGGTGATACCAACGATCAGGATACAGGTAATGATGATCCTGCGGAAAATCTGAAACGGATTGACCAACTTGAAAGTAAGCTAAACACTGTGGACAATACATCCGCGGTGTCAATCGTGTTTTTGATGAAATCAACTGGTATTGCACCAACTGTTTCGGGTGCTCAACTATATGAATTCGTCAATGTAACTCCTCTGCCAGATGACATTAAAGAAACAGCTGAGGTCTTATTAAACAATGAAGTGACTGCAGATGCATCATTTTGGGACTTACTAATTCAACCTGACAATTTTGGGTTGCCTGGAACAAAGCAATCACAAATTTTCTTGTTAAATGTCTTTTATGCATCGATAACAGATGAGACAAGAGAGATTTTCATTAACAAGGACTATGATAGGACGTTAATTTATGTTGACATGCCGTTTATTCCGGTAGCCGATACGGCAAAGAGCGTTGAAGCCGTGAATCAACATGCTGATTCTTTCCGCTCGGTAGATAGCGGCAGAGCAGAACATCTTACTGGTGTTGCGGCAACTGCAATCGAGGTAAACGAACTGATTGTTGGTTCACAATATACCTCACTAGCTTTTGCAATCATTCTAACTCTTATTGTACTAGCGATTGTATTTAGAGACATTCAATATTCATTTTGGACCACTTCACCAGTTATTGCTACTGTAGCGTTACAATGGTTGGTAATGTGGCAAATGAATGTCACACTTTCTCTAGTTACTGTTATGATTGGCTCAATATTGGTTGGCGTAGGGGTTGATTTCTCTATTCACATATCTAACCGTATTAGAGAGCTTGGAGGTGGTATTAATGCTATCAAGAGCGCAGCCATCGGTACAGGAATGTCACTGTTTGAGGCAGCGGTTGTAACGTCTCTCGGTATGATTACAGCTTATCAAATTCCAATTCCTGAAATTAAACCATTTATCACGGTAATTTTGATATTACTATGGGTAGCAGCAGCAAGTGCGCTAATCCTATTACCGGCTATTTTTGTTACCCTAGAAAAGATGGGTATTGGAGCGGGCGGCGGTGGTGGATCAAATGCTATGGCTAGAAAACTAGGGTTAATCATGAACAAAAAGGCAGACATAGATGTATTAGATGCAGTTATTGTTGATGAAGTCAAGGATGCATGGTAATCCAAATCTCAAAAGAGCGGGAACTTTTGGGTCAATCATGGTCGCCTATTGGTTGATGAAATCAGAGCCGCATGTGTATCCATATGAACAATTGGTTGCCGATGGTTCAACGCACTGGGATGGTGTGAGAAACTATCAAGCTAGAAATCTAATGAGAGATGAAATGAAGAAGGGTGATTTAGTGTTATACTATCACTCAAATTTCAAGCCACCACATGTAGTAGGAATCGCAAGAATTAGTCGAGAAGGTTACCCAGATTTTACCGCACAAGACCCCAATTCAAAATATTTCGATGAAAAAGCCACGCCAGAGAACCCAAGGTGGATGATGGTTGATATTGAGCCAGTCATGGAATTACCTCAAATAATACCTCTAGATGATATAAGAAACAATCCTGAATGCGAAGGAATGCTACTTATCAGGAAAGGTCAGAGGCTTTCTGTTCAACCGGTTGAAGAAGAGCATTTCTCTGCAGTCCTAAGAATGGTTGATTTGAAATTAAGTGATTTGAGTTGATCTAATGGCCAGAGAACAAATTCCTGTCGCCAAGCGTGCTTCAAGTATTGAATATGCTATCAGGGATGTTGTAGTTCCAGCAACAAAATTGGAATCCGAAGGACATGAAATATTGAAATTAAACATTGGCGATCCTATCGCTTA
>CALDPP010000155.1 GCA_937911345.1 uncultured euryarchaeote
CATCACACCAACAATTTCCGGTGGTGCAGTTACCACTTGGGAGATTTCACCATCCTTGCCTACCGGCCTAATATTTGGTACAACTAATGGTAGCATTTGGGGTACTCCAGTGGGTGTTGAGAGTGATGAATCTTACACAATTTGGGGCAACAACAGCGGCGGTTCAGCCCAAGCAACCTTGACATTGACCCTTGTTTGGACGCTAACTCCAACCGTCGAAGGTGTAAACGCAACTCGCAACACCACTCTAGCCGACGATATCCAATGGACATGGGACTACGAGCCACTCGAAGCCCAAAGCATCTCATTAGATACTGGAGATTACAATACCTGTTCAATTAGAGCGGATTCAGACATCTATTGTTGGGGCCGTAATGGCAACGGGCAACTTGGTTATGGCTCATCTTCAGACCTTGGTTGTGGCAATCATAATGACGCTTGTAAAGATAGGCCAAGAGAGACGACAGACCTAGGTTCAGATGTAGTTTCGATAGCCTTCGGTGACCGACATGCTTGTGGCCTTACTGATGCAGGAATCGTCAAGTGTTGGGGCCGAAATAATCACGGACAAATCGGTACACCGGGTGGCGATGTGAATACTCCTAGTCAGGTATCTTTTGGCTCTGGTTTAACAGCAACTAGCATTTATGCTGGTGGCCATCACACTTGCGCTATTCTAAGCGATGGCTCAGTCAAGTGTTGGGGAAGAAATGCGTTTGGCCAATTAGGCATTGGTACGACTATTAATACCAATACGCCAACGACAGTCAACACACTTGGCGCCGGTCGCAGTGCAATTTCTCTAGCTCTTGCATGGGATTCCACATGTGCATTACTTGATGATGGTTCAGTCAAGTGTTGGGGTAAGCGCGAACATGGACAACTTGGCGATGGAAGTTCAACAGGTCAAATTTCATCACCGCCAAGCAACGCAATCAGTTTCGGTGCTGGTCGAACAGCAAAGATGATTACTGCAGGGGAATTCCATTATTGCGCCATTCTCGATAACGATG
>CALDPP010000156.1 GCA_937911345.1 uncultured euryarchaeote
CATACCTCGAATAGTCGAGCGTACTTGTCTTCATCACTGGCTCTAGCAATCCACTCATCAAGTCCTGGTTCAATACAATGGAATTCTAGCGGAACCATTTCTGAACCTGCACCGAACATTTGTCGAACTGTCGAAGAGCTCATCATGCCCATCAAAGAGTACATCGAAGTCTTGCCAGTTGTCATGAATACGTCGGTAATTCCTTCCTCGCCGAATGAGAGTCGGCGGTCTGGTAGGTTTACTAGTAAGTTGAACGCAGTAGGCGTGTCTCTGTTGCCGTCAACCGCTGGCCAAATCCATGTATGTGGCCTGGTAGTTAGGAAACCGTTAGCATCCTTACCGAACCCTGCAGGTGAATATCTAATCCATCCCAAGCGGTTGTTGAATGATACATTTCTGTGCATCAAAGATGGGTAGAAACACTTGTCCAACGGGTCTGAATCAGGCACTACGCCTCTGTGACCAAGACCCCAAAGAATCGGTTCCCACTCAGGGAATTCGCCGTCTTTCTTACCCAAGAATACGTGATGGTCTCCTGGACCGTCACCAGTCAGGAATGAGCCACCCATGCGCTCTTCGTCTCCTGTGGAGCAGAAGAAGAAGGTTTGAGTTGTGAACAACTGCTTAGGAGTCCACATGTTGGCATTGATGATTGTCTTTTGCTTGAGGAAGTCTGAAACGTTCAGTATTCTTCTTTCGAACTTGAATCGCTCTGCTTCAATCCATGTTGAGCCTAGGAATAGGTTCGTGTTCAGCAACTTAGCCTTTGCTGGGCCAATGTATCTAACACGGGGGTCTGCTCTGGACATGTCTGTTGCTGGAAGTTCTTCCCAAGGACCTCTTCGAGGGATGTAGTCCATGAATGCTTCATGAGCAAATTGCTCAACCTCTGCTTTTTTCACGGTTTCTTCGACCTCATCCATAAGTCTAACATATGTTTCGCTTGGATTGATTCTTCCAGTTGTTTGATATTCTTTATTTGATACTGTTCTATGTTCCCACATTTATTTCACCTCAGAATTTTTTAGCCCCTGCTGGAGTTTCATCCTTTTTATCGCTGGAATCATCCTTCGCACTTTCTGCTGCTTCTTCAACCTCTGCCTCACTAGGCGCTTCTTCAGCAGCCTCTTCGACACTTGGTTCTTCACTCGCTTCAGCAGTTGCTTCCTCTTGCTTCTCTGCAACTGCTTCGACCTGATCCTTAACTGATGCCATCATTTCTTCGACAACGGCAGCAGCAGCGGCTTCGGCTGTCTCTTTTGCCTGCTCAATAGTCTCTTCATTGGATTGTCTAACCACTGTATCTGCAGCGATTGTAGCAGCAACTTCAGCCTTAGCAATTACTTCCTCTTCGGAAGCTCCGCCGCCAACACCGCCAGTTGCTTGTTGTAGAATTAGTGCTGCTGTTGCAGTCATTGAAGCATCAACGTATGGTGCTGCTCGATAGAAGTATTGAATCATGAAACCGAGGGTCCCGCAAACTGCACCTAGACCGATAATCCAGCCGTTGTTGATGTTTTGTACATTGTCTGGATTCTTGTATAAGTCATCAGCAGGTATGCCTGTTTCGGGTGGCCACCAAGTCATGCCAAGTGCATTGGTTATTGATTCAACCGTTGCCCAAACTGCAAAAATAATCATGATTATTGATGCATAATTTACAAGTGTTCTGTTTTCTAGAAGAAATGCTACTAGAGCATCCCCCTCTTTCCTATCGCTATCGCTTTGCCCATCCGCAGCGCTCATGGTGTTCCCTGCTTCGGCTTAATATTAAAGTGGATTGCCTGTTTAAGCCGCTAATTTACCGTTTATGAGAGGTTTATCTGCGCCCTTTTCGTGCTTTTCTACGCTGGCTTTTCCCAGAATGTTCCCAAGCCCTACTCGAGCGACTGCGCCTGTCTTGGACATCTTCCCAATATGGATTGGGTCGCTCCAAACTTTCTGGCATCTCATCAAAAGTCTTGACGGAAATCGAAATTCCGCCCAGTTCATCTTGTAACTGGCGGATGTTGGAGCCACCTTTACCGACAAGTGTCGATACCATGTTGGCTGGAACATACACGTTTGCGTTTGAGTTTGTAGTGAATTTTACTTGTGACTCGACGCCAATCCATTCGCGAATCTTCCTAACCAAAGAGTCCTTTGCTAGGGCTCTAATAGGGGATATTTGTCCTGTTTGGCCTTCGACTGGAACAACAGCAATTTCAGAACCGAAAGCAAACATTTCATGGGTTATTTTCCCACTTGGAAACTCAACGACTTCAATAACCGGCCTAGCTAACTCTTCTTGCATTCCAGTTGGTGGTTTCACTGTCATCCTAAGTTCGAGTACTTGCTGAATTTGTCCTGCTTCAACATGAAGAATCGTGTCGAGTACTTGGCTGACTAAACCTAATTCGACCTTACCAATCAGACGCTGGATTGCTTCCAAGGCTGAGTTTGCATGGGTCACTCCAAGCAAGCCTACCCCTGCGAGTCGAACATCGGCGAAAATCTCGAAGTCTCTGGCCCTTCTAACCTCATCAAAAATAACGAAATCTGGCCTGACTAGGAATATAATCTCGGCGGTCTTTTCTAAATCACCTTCGAGCGGAGCATATTGGGTAATTCTGTCAGCTAATTGCAGATCTCTTGGGGCTTCCATCGTTTTAACCATCGTTCCTAAGTCGTTATCCAAATATTCGGCAATTGCCTGAGCAAGAGTGGTCTTACCTGAACCCGGACGGCCGCAGATAAATACGCCACGATGATGGTTAGAAAGGCGTTCAATCAGTCTTTCATCTAATTCATAATCACTAATCGAAAGCTTTGCCACTGGTCGAACAATGGTAATTTCTCTTGCATCGGCAAATGGAGGCCATGCACAGGCTATACGCAGATCACCTAACTGGACTACTTGGCAACCCTTCCGATCTATTTCCAAAAAACAATCACTTCGATGTTTATTTTGTTCGGCTAACTCAACTAATTCTTCTTGCAATGATTCCATGCGAATTGTGTCCCAGTTGCCATCATCTTGCTCGACTTCAACTAGTTTCAATTCACCAATATTACCGCGCTTGACTCTAGGAGGGCAGTCGGCTTTCAAGAATAATGTGTGGACATCATCGCCTAGTAAACTCTCAACCACTTCGGGTAACTCAGGATGGTCGCCATGTTTAGCCATGATGCATTGTCGTTAGCCGAAGCCTTTGACCCTTCGCATAGATAATGATTCAATCAATCGTTATCTTTGCTTACAGTTGGCTCCATCATCTCGATGCTCCACCAAAAAATTGCGATAGTAACTAGAGATAGTCCGTATGTTTCTATGCGAGAATCGCTACCCCACATAGTCATGCACCACTCGGCAAAAATGATGGTAACAACAGCAAAAGAAAACACATTGAGAAAACCATAAGAATTTACACCAAGATGTTTGAATGTTGTTTCACGGTGCGATACGCCCCAAATGAAGCCAACTATTGCTGATAAGGCGATTGCAGTCCATGCCGTTGTGAACGCTTCACGTGTCATAATTGCCGTGATAATTGTAATGACTGCAACAGCAACAAGCATCCTTTGCACATTGGCGTAGGATATTCCCATGGTATGAGCCAAAGGCTCCCAATTATTCAATGCTCTCATTCAACTCAGTTGAAGTGTTTTGAATTTCTTGGTTAGCCATTTCTACCCATTTTACACTTCTAATTATTGCGCCCTGTTGAGGATAGATTGGCTGCTGAGAGGAGTTTTGATGAGATTGTAAAAGATGTAACCACTCTCTAGTGAGGGGTAAATCCGAACTATTTAGAACACAAACACGTTCATTTTGATCGGTCTTGATAGTCAATCGGTTCAATGTACTGGTCTCAACAACTATGCTACCAATAGAGCCAAAATATTGTATCTTACGATTTTCTTCATCGCCATTCCAGCCAACATCGATACATGCCTCTTTCATGCCTGGGAACTCTAGTGATAGTTTTGCATTTATTGGATAATCATTGTCATTTAAAATTAGATTGCTAACCGATAATCTAGAAGGCTCTAACTCGCCAAAAGAGTAGCATGCTGTATCAATTCCATGAATTGCCATAGCTTCGAATATGTTTGGATTATCTGGCGGCTGTCTTTTGGTAATTCGATTAAATTCGATCCTTTGTAACTCACCAATTTCGCCGTTGGAAATTAGTTTCATGGCCTCATTGATCACTTCATTAAATCGTAGGATATGGCCGACTAGTAGTTTACTTCCGGTTTCTTGCACTTTGGCGATTATCGAGGACGCTTCTGTTTGAGAAAGGCCGATTGGCTTTTCAATGAATAAGGCATTACAATGATCTAGAAGTGCCAATGCTAAATCATGGTGGGTATCAACCGGGGTAACGATTGCTACCGCATCCAAATCATGATTAGAAACCAAGGTTTGCCAATCTGTACAAAATGTATCAGCGTATTTGATTGCTTCAGATTTCGTCAGTGGATCGATATCGCAAGCATGGATTGCTGAAATCATGCCCTTATTTTTCAGCGTGTTTAGGGTCTTGAGATGGGTCATGCCCCATCTGCCGCAACCGACAACTCCAACCACTGCACCCATGATGTTATCATCGGTACTCAGTCGGTTTGAGAGGGTTGCCCTGGCTGTCGACATCAGCAAAAACAAATTCTTCTGGGGTTTGAATGTGTGCATAATCTCCTAGATTTTGCTGATGGAACCCTTGGCTCTCATAGACTTCTGGCGAAAAGGAGTAGCCTTCAATGCCGATATACTCGGCTCTTGAAACCCGCGTAGTTATTCGATGATAGCCGTGGTGCCAAAGTGCTAGCGCAGTTATTGCGTCTTGGCTAGTAGCGATTCTGAATGGTATTTTGGGGAATGGTGGAGTCACACATTTATCCGGCACTAACCGATTAGTTTTCATGGTCCTAGGCAAGTTTATCCACTTACGCATGAATAACCATCTAATTCTGCGATGGGCTCGAT
>CALDPP010000157.1 GCA_937911345.1 uncultured euryarchaeote
TGTCACCTTGTCTAAACCTATTTCTTCTACTAGATAATGGAGTAAGTGCCATGATTCAGCTTCTCCACGATATTCTACACCGGTAGAACGTGCAATCAAATTGTTGAGTTGTGCAGCATATACTGGATCATTGTTCAAATCTTGCATAGTGTCTTTCATTATTCCGTGGCTAGTTGCACAGGTAGTCATTATGTCCAAGCCTTTTTCTTCAGCGAGAGCAAGATTCCTTGCAACGAGAGCGTGTTGTAATTTACTTGAGGCCTGTTTGATGATATTGCCGCCATCACTTGTTGCATCAGGCAGTTCAATCAATTCTATTCCAAGTGTTTTACAAAGCGGTTGAATACAGTCTTCAACCTCCATAGATGCAGCTCTTGCAACATTTCCCGGATAGTATGCTATCTTTGGCATCTTAACCACTCAGAACCTCTGGTCAATTTCGTTGAATAAACCAACGACTTGATGATGATTTTTTACCTTGGAATTAAACATATTTGGAATCTTACCAATTCCTGCTGGTGGTAGAATTAAAGCTTGTAGGCTGCGAATTGGAGGGCCGCCAGTTCTGGTGAAACCTAAAACCATCCTTGCTGATACACCATCGAATATGTTACTGATTAATCCAACAGGTCCTAACACTTGTCGATATAGTGTTGTTTCGTTTAATTTGCCAGTCCATTTTACGCTGCGCCCATACCACTTAACCAGTCTTCCATGAGGGCCACGATAATTGGTTTGATTCAATATGTATGCACGTATATCGTTAAGTCCGTTGGATGCTGTTTTACCTTCTTGTCCATATCTTGCAATTGATGCAAGGTCTGCCTCTCCCCAAACTCCGGTTGCATTATTTAGCGAAGCAATTAGAGCGTTTTTGTACTTCTCACTGGATCTTGGGTCCATGATTCGATTCCACCTTTGTAAGTGTATTCCTGGACCTTCGTAGTTGGAATCATATGCAACTGTATCTGACATTGAGTGGACTAAGTGATACGATTTTACATCGCTGATTGAATGTAGTTTTACAGCATCTGCTGAATCCATTACACCTACAGCCTCACCGTTGATTATGTATGCACCTTCTCTTGGACTTGATGACATCCATGGTTTTGCTTTCATACGACGTTCTTCAAACTTCGAGTAATCAACCATCAAATCCCTAATTACTGGATAACCAGACATAGGCTCAATCTTGATTCTACCATCGGCTCCAATCACTTCAGAAATTGCCGTAATATCTGCTAGGACGAGCCTTCCATTGACTCTTACACCCGATGTTGGTGACCCAGTGCCATCTCCAGTTCTAAATGTCAAGCTACCGTCAACATCGTTTTTCACTGCGCTTAACATATCTTGCAATGAAGCGTTTGCCGGAACTGAACATACTAGAGTGTCCCATCCAGACTCTGCAGCAGTAGGACAATATCTGAACAATTCAAGAGTAACTGTTAGTTCTGCTTTGTCAATTGTTCCTGGTGCAAAGTCACCAGATACTTCTTCCTCATCGCCGCTTGTCCCATAAGCGATCATCTGGTCTAGAAGTTCAATTTGCAATGTTCCTGAAGAATCAACACAAGCAATCTTTGGTAATGCTTCTGCAACCCAAATCGCCCAAGGAGGCTCATAATCTACATCGCATAGTTGAATATCATGAGCTTTGTTTGCCCCTAGAGTTTGGTACTTTTCATCCCAATCAACGCCCGCTTTGCAGAATTCATCATATGCAGTATCTCCAATAGCGCACACAGAGAAATGTACTCCTGCTAATGAAGGAGATTGAGAACTTACGGTCTGCCATAGAGACTCTGCATTATCCGGCATTTCTCCTTCTCCCCATGTAGAAGTAATTATTAGAGTTCTCTTGTGATTTGCAAGGGTAGATGCATCAAATCCGTCCATGTCGTAAACTGTTGGAATCAAACCATAGTTGGCTGCAAGTTTTGCGGTCTTTTCCGCTAATCCTGCAGCATTACCTGTTTGAGAGCCGAATAGAATTGCTAGAGAGCGGTCTCCTTCCATTAGCGCCATAAGTTCAGCACTTGCTGAGCCTGCGATTGCAACAGCTTCTGCAGCAGGAGCGACTGCATCAGCAGCAATTTCGGCTGGTGCCTCAACTGCTGTAACTTCCGCACCATCACTGACCAGTTCAAACTTAATGATTTCAACTGGACACGCCTCGGATGCTTCAAGAATTAGTTCCCCGTACTGTGCGCCAAATTCTCCTGCTAGAGGGGCTTTGCCAGTGTTTCTATCAAACGTTCCGTCGGTTCTTACAGCAGCAAGAATTTTCGAAGTTTCATCAGTTACTTCGAATACTTCTGGTGCGATGTCTTGACATGCATCACATGTGATACAATCTTCTTCAATCCAAACCTTTGCGACGACTGTCATGCATAATCACCTTGGGGTTGTCATGCCCTATCCCCCGTAGTCTTTGAAGGTTGCTTGCTCTCCCGTAGGGAGAGAGTTTTCAATCGGTGATTTTTTGTTAACCGAATCACATGTGGAAATCGCCCATGTCACCCATTTCGTCACCCATAGATACACCCTTGGATGATATGACATCGTCGATTCTCAAAATCATAACAGCAGTTTCAGTAGCGGATTGAATGGCTTGTTCGACAACACGTATTGGTTCTAAGACATTCGCACTTCTCATATCTACTACCCCACCTTCATAGACATTAATTCCTGCATTTGACTGACCATCTGCATGAGCTTTTCTTAATTCGATTAGTGTTGTTACAGGATCTAGACCTGCGTTTTCTGCGAGAGTACGCGGAATAATTTCCAGCGCTGAGGCAAAGGCTTCGATAGCCATCTGTTCCCTTCCGCCAACTGTTTCAGCAAAGGTCCTCAAATCTCTTGACAATGCTGCCAAGACACTTCCCCCACCAGTCAAGACTGCGCCGTCTTCCCATGCTACCGATACAACGCCAACTGCATCGTCAAACGCTCTTCTAATTTCATCAACGACATGCTCTGTTCCACCACGTAGTAGCACGGAAACTGACTTGGCTTCAGGACATCCGGTTATGAATGTCATCTCGGATTCACCAATTTTCTTTTCTTCGACCTTTTCTGCATTACCAAGGTCTTCACCGGTTAGATCATCCAGATTAGTTACAATCTTTCCGCTAGTAGCCTTTGATAGAGCTTCCATATCTGATTTCTTTGCTCTTCTAATAGCAAATATTCCTTCCTTGGCCATGTAATGTTGGGCTAATTCGTCTATTCCCTTCTGACAAATCAATACGTTTGCACCTGAATTCTTGATTTTCTCAACTAATCCCTTGATGTAATTCTCTTCCTCTTCAAGGAACTTTGATAGTTGGTTTGGATCAGTAATTTGGATTTTAGCATCAACTTCAGTTTTCTTTACTTCAATTGCAGAATTCACTAGCGCAATTTTCGCTCCTTTAACCGACCTTGGCATACCTGCATGGACCCTTTCTTTATCCAAAATAATTCCATCAATTAGGGTTGAGTCCTTGATGGATCCTCCCTGGCGCTTCTCAACCTTTATGTCTGAAAGGTCGACAATCCTTTGGTCGCCTTCGATAAGACCAACCGCATTGACCGACCTGACACAGATATCTGCCATGAATGATTTTACGGCGCCTGCAGACTTACCAGTTAGTGCAGTCTTAGCAACTTCCATCAATACAGAGTCATCATTCTTTGTTGCAATACCGTGGCTTTCTAGCAAGTCAACTGCTTTTTCAGCGGCTAGCCTAAAACCCTCACAGATAACTGTTGGATGAACATTTTGTTCGATTAAATCTTCACTGCGCTTCAGTAATTCTCCGGAGAGCACAACTGCAGTTGTAGTGCCATCAAAACAATGTTGTTCTTGGGTTTTAGCGACTTCGATAATCATCTTTGCTGCGGGATGTTCAATGTCCATCTCCTTGAGGATTGTTGCTCCATCGTTGGTTATCACTACGTCGCCCATGGAATCTACCAACATCTTGTCCATACCCTTAGGACCAAGTGTCGACCTTACAGCATCAGCGACTGCTTTTGCTGCTGCAATGTTATTTGATTGAGCGGTTCTACCTCTTGTTCTCTGTGTACCATCTTTCAAAATGAAAATAGGTGCTTGTCCATTACCATACATATAGTCGCCTCATGGTCTGCGAGGGCGACTAAGTCTTGAACCCTACGATTCAACAAATTTACAATAAATTTCAGTTTTGTTGATTCTGCGACAACCACATTTCACCGTAAGCATTCCATTGATCCATAGACCAACCATCCGGTAATCCTGACTCTGGTAGTGGAGGGCCAGTTGGTAATGTTTGAGGCGGTTGTGGCGCAATCTCAGGAACTGGTTTTGCTGCTTCAGGTGCTTGTGGAGGCATTGCTGATGGCACAGACGCAGGAGGTCCAGAAGGTACTGTCGGGGCTGATATGACAGATTGATAACTTGAAGTCAAACTATCTTGATAGCCTTCTTGACCCCAATTGGCATATTCGTCATCATCATCTTCGACGTTTTTCAGAATTCTAATTGTTACAATGATTCCACCAACAATAATTACGATAAATCCGAGCCAAGTGGCGGCGCCTGCGAAATCGAAGCCTGATTCAGCCTCATCATTTGTTTCGATTATGATCTTTCTCAATTGAATTTGAATCGTCGATTGCGCAGCATCGCTGACTGTATCTGAACGGGCCCACAAGATTATTTCCGAATCAAATGTTGGGTTTTCTAAGGTCTTTAGAGTGTCTTCTGTAACCTCAAATCTGATTGTTACGACTCTTACAGAATCATCACCTGTTCCGAGTACAAATTGTCGATCACTACTGTCAATTCTTGATTGATACCAACTACTTGAATTGCCATAATCGATGTCCATTGAAACAGATTGCGCTGTTGAATATTGGTTTCTTACTGTTACCTCTAAGACTACCTCGTCCTCAAAATTGTCTATAATTACCTGTTGAGATGGAAGAATCTTCAGCCATTGATTAGAACTACCAACAGAATATGTTGAGCCACCGGTGGCAATAACCGAATTATCGAATACACTCTTTCCTACTATTACCATTTGCAAGTTACCACTAATTCCGCTATCAAAGGAAAATTCTACTGTGACGTTGTAACTTGCACCACTGTCAATGACCGGAGTGAATTGACCGTCAACAAGATTAGTGAACTGGGCATTCATACCCTGCGGGAGGTTGAGACTCATCTCAAAAGTGTCTGGGATATTGCCATAATTGGTTACTTCAAAGGTCATTGCTTGCGCAATATCTCCCGGTATGTAGGATTGGTCAGAGATATCTGTTTCAACATCAACGCTGGCTGTTTTCTGAATCTCTACAGGTATCACTTCACTGACTGACAACGACGGGTCATCAACATTGGTCGCTGTTACAACCACTTCATAGAATCCTTCAGGCAATCCTATTGGCATTGGGAGGTTGAGGAAGAATGTCCATGATCCGCCCCATTCGTCTAATAGCGGCGATTGTAAAATGTCAACATTTGCGCCTGATTGACGGTACTTGAGTGGGAAATCGTTGGTAACAGATATATTGTATGATTCCTCATCGTTGCCATTGTTGTATAACGACATGAGAATAGATTTTGATTCATCGTTAGCAAATCCTTCAACATACAATCTGCCATCATCATTACTAAACAAGGCATAGCTTGTCTCTAACTCAAAGTCACGGTAAATTGGGACATCAATGATTCGGGTGAGTAAGGTATCTCCTACGACATCTCCACTAGTTCTTGATGCCCTAATGTTTAGATTAACTTGCCCAGGTAATGCCCTCTCCTCGGCTGAAACCAAAAGATTCAGATTTGCAGATGTTCCTTTGAGCATGAATATCGAAGGTATAGCATTACCCAACTCATCCTGTACGGTGCCTGACCACAAATCTTCACTAAATGTGGCTTGAAGTTGGAAAGTTGAATCCAAGTTTCCAGTGTTGAATACGGTGAATGGCAGTAATTTTGATTCCCCTGGATTCATGTTAAGCGCAATTTGTGGTGCAGTTGATGTCAATCTGACGCTATATTGGGAATTAATTGAGACAGTTGTCGAAACTCTTGCCTTTTCACCTGTGTTAGCAGAGCTTGCATCACTAAACCAGATTTCCCAGTCTTGAATTTGAACATCTGCGCCGGGAGGTATGGATAAATTTGCCCAAACTTCCGTAGTTTCAAAAGGACCAATTGGTGGAATTACGACATTGAAATCATTGTCATTAGGGTTTGCAGTATCAAGCCTTAGTTGAGGGATTACTGGATCCATCCATGATGCATTAGTAACATTTGTTTGAGCGCGGAATTGGACATTTTTGTAACCATTATTTGTTACTAAACACTTCCAAGAAACCAAATCATTTGGTACGGTTTCAAAGCCGTTGACTGGATCATCACATGTTGCAGTGAGAGTAAAACCGTCGACCTTGGATACACCAAACTGAATGAAATCATCAAAGTGCATACCTTGAGTAGCACCAGAATTATCTGAACGTAAGACTAGACTGAAGGTCCAAGAGTTCCCACCCAGTAACAAATCAGGGTTCAGTAATTGAGGGTTTTGAGACCAAACAGTTTGTGGGTCCCAAGAGATATTCTTCCATTGTCCAGGAATCGGACTAGGATTAATTTCTGCAACATCCCAATGCACAGACTGGAAAGGATCGGTGAAATTGCCGTTGCCATTCCAGAATTCTAGATATGCAGCATCCCCTGCGCCCATTGTACCCCATGCTTGTAGGTGAACTTGAGTAGAAATATACTCTTGAGATTGGAAAAGTTGTCTGCATACATTAATACCATAATAAGTGGTTAATCCAGCATCCCATGCTTGCCCGTCACAACTTGAGTCAGGGTAATAGAATGAGTGAACTAGTCTATCAAAAGAACTCGAAGGATAGGTATTTCCTGCTTGATTGATCATTCGCCAATGATTATCACCAACCGCTGAGTCACCGTCCTCGTCTATGTACCAAGAACCAAAAGCGCTAGTTGCATCACCACCGCCTATCGGGTATTTACCAGGGTGGAACGATAGCGCGGTTGAACTTGACTCTGTGTCCATCTTATCTTTGTGAACGGCGATTGGGACTTGCTTCTCCATGATATCGTTATCATTCCTATCATCGGCAGTGAAATTAACTGAAGCTCGTAAAATTAAGCCTCCTGTTAATTCATTTGTTGTAGTGTTTAGAATTGAATGTGCTTCTTGTGGATTCCATGAAATTGTATTCTCATCTTTTCCCCCACCGGGCATCAAATCAGTAGTCCAAGTAAAGGTTTCAATCACGAAACCAATCGGGTGTACTATCTCCAGTTTTGCATCTGTCTGCTTTTGGGTTCCAGTCACTGCACCGTCTTTAAACACAGTTACTGTGACTTCAACAAGATCGTTTTGGAGTAGATACTCTTGAACATCTCCGTTAGGTTGTATCCAAGTTTCAGGTTCCAAAGATGCATTACCAAGTTCGATGCTAAATATACTGAAATCATCTTTTGAGCCACCTTTTGCAGTTGCAGCCTCGGCATCTGGCAGGTAATTTATTGCCAATGTCTGAAGTAATAATAAACTAACAAGAGTAATCGAGGACAGCCTTTTCATCATCATCAACAAACCACCCATGAACATTCAACACATGAAAGTAATTGTTGAATGTACACAACTAAATTTGTCATATCGAGTTATTTTAGCCCTCTTACAGCCGGTTCATCATGAGATGGTTGTTTGCTAGACTGACCAAAGTCACCATCAAAAAAATGCTCGAAGTCTAAATCTTCAGATGGTTCAATTTCATCAAGTTCTAAACTACTCTCATCTTTAGTCTGCGTAGAATATTCATCCGACACATTTGGCATACCTTGCTCCACAACATCATTTGTATTTTCGGAGTTAGAGGAGAATTTTCCTATTACTTCGGAAACTTCAGGACTGACAATTGCATTCGATAAATTATCGACAGCGTCAGACAAATTATTCTCTTTAGATTGTTGTAATTCTAAGTTTTCAATCATCCACTCAGGTGGATCGCCCGACCCAGCACCTAGTACCGCTAATGTTGTGAAAGTGGCTAACGGAATTACTGCAAGAGCAGCGATTAAATCCAAAAAAGAGGTTTCTGGGATAGAGCCAATGTTCAACGTGGTCTCGAAGAAGGATTTTTCAAAATCTATGTTCAAATCTATATCTGATCCAATCCATCCAAGCACAACAACACTAGCCATTCTCCCCATTAGCCAAAGAATTAACACTGGAGCTAGCCAAGAAATTTTAGTCATCGAAATCAACCACTTCCTTGTAAACGACGCGATACCTATGTACCTCTTTGCGATTTTTGGATAATATTTCATCACAATACCTAATGTGAATATGTAGAGTATGAGCGCTAACTCGAGGCGACGGTTTTCTTTCATCACACTGTCTGGGACCATCAAGACCATTGCCAAAGGAAGGGTTGCAAGCAATACTTG
>CALDPP010000158.1 GCA_937911345.1 uncultured euryarchaeote
CCCTGGCGGATATTTCATTCGCCAGTGGGTGCCTGAATTAGCCGCAGTTCCAACAGTATACATTCACGAGCCGTGGTTGATGTCAAAGACTGAACAGGAGCAATACAACTGCCGTATTGGCATAGATTATCCCGCACCAATAGTTGATGAAAAAGCGGCAAGAAAAGATGGAATTAGTAAATCATACAAGGCAAAGGGCGATGCTAGAGTTAGGCGTAGGGCAAAGATTGTTTTCGATATTCACGGTAGTCGCAGTCGTCAATCAGGTAGAAGCAGAAATTAGTTTGAGTTAGTTTATTTACTGCCCACTTATAGTGAATCCATGGTAGGCAATAGTGGTTCTAAGAAAGGCGAACCACGCAAGTATTTCTCTACCCTTTACTATGATAACCAAGAATCAAGAGAATCACTGCCAACTGCAGAGGAACAAGCAGAATTGGCAAAACTCAAAACCAATTATGAGGGCACAAGATATCAAGTTCCGGCGAATAAACATGATGTTCAAGATTCAAGAAAAGTGTTCAAAGAAATTGAGGGAGACTATCAAAACCACGTATCAAATAAAGATGATATTAGATGGAATAGAGAACATTCCTTAGAAAACAAAAATAGTGACTATGACTATCGGTTTTGGTTACAATATCAAGTCGAACAGATTTCTGCTGGAAACCGTTCTATGCGCTTGATGAAGAGCCGAAGCAAAGAATTTCGAGATGCAATGAGTAAACTCTCTTACTTAACTGTGCAAGTTGCAGAGAATCTATATTCAATGAGTGATAAAGTGATTAATACTGATTCAAAGGCAACAAAAATACACCCACTAGCCCACCTGATTGAACTAAATCAAATGTTGGCTAAAGCCTCAAACGATACTGTTGGTTTCCGGTCTGATATGTCTCAAGACCTAACATTGTCTCACATGATTAACAGTAATTTCGCGTATGAAAGAGATTTTGGAATTGGAGGCAGCACCAGAAACAACAAATTCCTTGAAGAAAAGCCTCTATTTTATCATCTTGCGAACACTACCTTGCAGGTCTATTTTAAATCAATTCGTAGGTCAACTAAATTAAAGCGTTTCAACAAAAAAGAGTTAATCAAGATACTAGCTGAATTGGATTATCATGAGGTCAAGGAGAAGAAGGTAAAGGAACTTAGACAAGAGCTGAGCAATCAATTACTGAAGACTAAAAATAAAGCATTAATAGATAAATATTACACAAGTACATATGTTTGTGAAACCAATTCTTTCTTTAGAAAACTCTACAACAAGATCGGCAAGGTTTTGATAAAATGGGCCGAATATTATGAACAGGTTCCAGGTAGAAAGCGAGATGACTTTTTTAGAATCATAAAAGTGATGCATCGAAAGGCAAACAACGAATCTTTGGTCGAGGAATACGTTGGTCCAGCCCGTGAGAAATTTCGCAGAATACGCATAAAAACTGCAGCAAGTTGTTTGTTCAGCGCTCATGAGGCAGGGTACTTTGACTTTGATGCCGCTTTAATTGATGAATTAGATTCTCTATATGACTCCGATTACGAGGGCTCTAACACATCTTACCCAAATGTGGTTCGAATGTCAAGAACATTATTCAAGCAATTAAATGATGGGGACCATGCCATAATTAGACATTTCCAGATGGATGAAAAGCGCAACATGTATTGTTTACCAAAACCGCATAAACCATTCGATATAAGTAGCAAAGGCAGCGGTGGTTTTTTGCATAACGAGAGTATGTCGGTATCTCTACATTCTGCTTTAATCAACTTGATTGAAGAAGATAGTTTAATTTACACAAGATTTGAACCGACACAAGAAACACTCAATGCCCTAAATACCTTACAAAAAACTCAATGGTCAATAAATTTAGATTTTCTAGACTTCATTGCTTATTTTACCTACGAAGGGAATAAGATATCTCCTTATCCAGAAGATATTCGCCAAATTGCTTGGCAAGACTCAGACAACATGATGTTGCGTGAGATTTTTATTGAAAAAATGGGTTTGCGTAGTCGTGACCCAGCAATGGAGTCACGCTTTCGCGTCATTAAATTGATTCTCAAACAAGCAAGGAAAAATTTGCTCAATGCGGGTAATGTGTTTTGGCATCCATGGTTTTGCGATTGGCGAGGCAGATTCAACACTAAAGTCAACGAATTAAGCCCACAAGGAGATGACCTTTCAAAAGCAATCATACTGTTCGCTGATTGGAAACCATTGGGTGAGCGTGGACGATTTTGGCTCTATGTAAGGGCATATGAATTGTTAAGAAAAATACCCGAGATCAATGAAGGCATGCCGAAGATAGATCAATTAAATCTACAAGTTGAGTGGGTTGAGAAACGTTTAGCTATTATTATGAAGTATGGCAAAAAATTGAATCGAAAGACGTCTGAAATAGAACTTGAAAAATTATTACAGGATTTGAAAGTGGACAAGCCGAAACCGAAGTCTGAAATTTTTCAACGAATTGCTTTTCTAATCGAATTCGTTAGAATTCATGATGTTTATGCAAGAGAGAAAGATTGGGATAAGGTGAAATCAGGCTTACCAGTGCATTTAGATGCATCATGTAATGGTTTTCAGCACATTGCTGCATTGACCCGAAATGAAGAATTAGCAAAAGAGGTTAATGTGTTAAACAAAAGTGAAAATGCTAAAGGAGATTTGTATAAAGAGGTTGCTGAAACGGCAAAAGATAATTTAGATGAGGACTTCAAAGAAGCAAAAATTTTGAGAGCGATAATCGATGATTTAGGCTTGAAAAAGGACCTAAGAGATGAATTAATCGAAAGGATTTTTTCAAGAGAGTTCTGCAAACCACTAGTAATTCTTGCTGGTTATGGAGCTACAGATCTACACTCAACTATCATGAACTTCAATGGGAAAAAATTGCGAGGAGGTAGATATAAACCAAAGAAAGGAAAGAAGTCTCTGCCTACACTACATCTCGAATCTTCATTGTATCAAGTAATTGACGAACTTGATAAAAAACACCCTGGAGAATTTAGCCAATTGGTGTTAAAGAAAAAGAATGACAGTAATGAGTACTTAACGCCAATCGATAACTGTATTCGCGCCCACCGCTTTGGCTTAGATTTAGCCAAATATATTCACAAGTGTATCAGTATCGCAACTCAAAATGAGTTAGGAGAAATAAAGAATAACTTAAAGCAAATATATTCCAATATAGATACGCTAGATATCAATACAGAGGCTGACTTGAAAGATTTAGATGATAAGACCTCTGAACAACTGCGAATATTATTGAACAAAAATGGGCGGCCTTCTAGGAAGTTGAAGAAAGCAGAGAGACTTAATGCGGTGAAACAACTAGTTATCGACAAGTGGAAGAATAAACTATCCTTCTCTTGGCAAGCCAAT
>CALDPP010000159.1 GCA_937911345.1 uncultured euryarchaeote
ATCAAAACGCTGCATTGGTTTGGCGATGAGTTGTGGGAAATGGAATCCTAGATCTCACTAATGTGCTCGACTAAGCGCTCGATAAAGCGACGTTGTTCAATGTCCCAATCTTGTAGAGTTACCGTGCATGAGCCTTTTCTTACCGGTAGTTTGCCATCAACAAAACCAGCTTGTGTTAAGTCGCTAGCAACTAATGGTAGTGACTTGCCTTTGATGTGAACTTTGACGCCATTATCAACAATCTTGACGTAGCCAAATTCGAGTTCTAATTTGTCTGCTGTTTCAGAGAATTCAACACCGCCAGCACTCAAGAAACGCTTGACTGCAGAAAATATTCCTGCTGAGTCGGCCGTATCACTAGCCAAACCACCGTAAGCCGATAAGAAGGTCAATTCAGTAGAATTTTGTTCGATGAGATGGTCAAAATCTCTTGACTTTGAGTCCTTGCCACTCATAACCCCACCACACTATGCTAGCAGCGCGATTCTTTTGGTTGTAACGGACTATGGCGAATATAATCCTCAGTATTGGGGCAAACCTCAATCAATGGGTTTGCTTGGTTTGGGCATGGCAACTACCTGGGTTGTGGATTCTAACTGTTTTATCCACATGGGCTCAATGGCTCAAGACAACCTAATTGAAGATCTAAGAAAAAGTATCCCAGAAGGCATATTTGTCACTCCAGGAGTGCATAAAGAAGTTAGAACTGTTAGATTTCAAAGATGGAAAAACAAACCTAATCTGCTCGAGAAAATGAAACCAATACTGACAACAATTGCAGTTGATGATGATCAAATCAAAGGATTAGCAAGTCAAATTGGCGAAAGAGCGGCTCCCCAAGATGTCGATCTATCGCTTATGGTGCTAGCCAGTAAATTATCGAGAGAGGGTCGAGATGTTACATTGGTAACTGATGACTTCAAGATGACAACAACAAGTCAGAAAGTCAACTTGGGATTCAATACCTGCCCACCATCAACATTCTTGCAAAGACTCGCTGAGACTGGTCCTAATGCCTGCAAATCAAGATTTAGAAGTCTCTCAAGAAGAACTAGAGCAGCGGAAATGCGCTATGCGATAAGTCGTGTCAACGAATACGACATACAGGCTAAACTGACCTGGATGGTTGATTCACTAATCGACAACAAACCACAATCAAAGGCCGCTGAACCTGTCCAAGAGAAAAGCTCCGAACAGAAATTAATTCGTTCTCTAAGGAAGTTTTTGCTCGGTGGTAAGCCAAAACAATCACACATGAATACTCTCGGGGATTTGCCAAATATTTGTCAGCCGGTAAGCGAATTGGATGGCTATCTAGACGAGATTTCAAAAAGCGAATCAGTAATTGTTGAAGAGAAGTACTCAGAAGGTATAGAAAAAATAAGTTCGGTACTAGAAAGAGTCGGCTTAGGTCTGGCGCCGCTAGACGAAGAAATGGCTGAAATAGCTCATCGGGCCATGGCCGGCCATCTTTACCGAATGGAATCATGTCTCTCCATGTTAGCCAAGATGAATGGTAACTTGATGGATGCTAGACTTCACTTGTCGAGAGCATTACATTATGCAACTCTGGTTGATGACGTGGATGCAGAAATGCTGGCAACCAATCAACTCGGCTTACTCGCACTGGTGAGAAATAAATGGGACAGAGCCGCACAGTTATTCGAAACCGCAGACCGACAGGCACAGGCAACTAAGAATTCTCGATTAACATACATAGTGTGTGCAGGGATGGCGAGATTCATGAATGGTGATGAATCGCATGCTTCCAAGCACTTATCAAGTGCACAATCAATCGTTGGTGAAGACGTAGATAAAGCGGCCAATGACCTGTTTTTATTGGGGAAAACCCTGCTCGCAATGGATGAGTCTGGTTTGGCAATCGAGGTTCTAGATGAAGCAATTGAGTGCGCAATTGAAGGACAAAATAACAGCTTAACAGAAAGTTTGGCTGAATATTTGGTGCTGGCAAATAATGCCCTAACGGAAAGTGAATCCAAACAATATGACGGATTGAGAAAATATCTAGACGATATCAATACAATCGAATCTACAAGTTCAACTGAATTTGACAAAACGATTAGCGAAATTGAGGAGCAAGCAGAGGCGATGTCGAAGACTATTGACTCCTCAGAAGAGTGGGTTAACGCAGAGGATATCTTCGATGATAGTGCATCATTCAATGTACTAAGGCAGGTTTCAATTGATACAAATGAAACATTAATCATCGGCCAACATAGTGCTCTTGGAGTGATTGCTTTTTGGCTTGCCAATGCCGATTATCAGGTATCTGCCGGTCAAAAGATTACTATTATCGACACTAAAGTGAAGGTTGCTGAACCTCCTGAAGAATTACGCACGGAGCATAACATCTCCGCCCTTGTTGCAGTAAAAGACAGCAACAAGATTTCATTCTCGGCTAATATTGAATTGTAAAATGCAAACAACTGTTTAAGTCCAAAGTAACATGAATGTTACTCAATCAGTAAACCAATACTGATAATAAATATCCGAACTGAGGTTTAATCATGGCTGCAAGGGCACTCGTCATACTATTGCTGACGACGCTGATTGCTCCAATGGCTATCGCCCAATCCACTAGCGAACTTGATTATGGATATGGTGCGATTTTATCGAAAAACTCTGATGATGCCCCTCTAACCTACGAATATTCTCCGGCAGTTAGAGCCGCTTTCGCTCGAACAAGTGACCTGTCAACATACACCCTAGAAGAACAACGCTCTGTATCACAATGGGTCGTAGTCAGCCCGTTTGCTATCGGAGATCCTGCCCCTCATTTGGATAATGCATACATTATTGAGGCAAATTTTGACCAAGGGGCTAGAGAACTTGCTATACTACAATATGAAGGGAAAATTGAGGTAGCATATCCGCTAATTAGCAAAACTATGTCGAAAAAATGGATCCCTGACGATGCTAAATTCGGTGACCAATGGCATTTACAGAATACTGGTCAAACGGGTGGTAATGCTGGGGAAGATGCCAACATAACCACTGCATGGGATGATTACCGTGGCAATGGCGTAGTGATTGGCATCGTTGATGACGGTGTAGATTGGAACCATGCCGACTTAGATAATTACTACGAAGAAACTCTAGATTATGATTATTGCAATAATGACGGCGACCCTACTCCTAGTTACTATGACGGTCATGGAACCTCCGCAGCAGGTGTTGCTGCAGCGGCTGGAAACAACACAATCGGTGTTAGCGGTGCTGCACCTAGGGCTGGATTAGCCGGGCTTTTACTGATTGCCTGCAGCACTACTGACGTAAGAGAAAGTAATTCGCTATCTCATGAACGCCAAGATATCGACATCTATTCTAATTCATGGGGGCCAAGTGATAACGGAAGGACTGTTGAAGCACCCGGACCTTTAATGCTAGCAGCCTTTGAAGACGATGTTGCGCTTGGTCGAGGCGGCTTAGGCAATATCATTACTTGGGCAGCAGGTAACGGACTGGATGACGATGACAATTCAAATTATGATGGATATGCTAACAGTCGTCATACCATTGCAGTAACTGCAGTTACACATTATGGCAGGCAATCATGGTATGCCGAACCCGGTGCTAACATATTGGTCGCTGCTCCATCAGACGGTGATGGTGAAGGAATTACTACAACCGATATTGAAGGAGGTGGCGGATACAACAACGGTGATTACAATGACAACTTTGGCGGAACTTCATCAGCTACACCCCTTGTTTCTGGCGTTGTCGCCCTTATTCTTGAGGCAAATCCCAACCTAACATACAGAGATATTGAGCACATCATTGTTCAAAGTTCTAGAGTTAATGATGCGAATGATAATGGCTGGAATGTCAACGGTGCAGGGCATGATGTAAGTCACAAATATGGCTTTGGCGTTATTGATGCTAGTGCTGCGGTTGCATTGGCTGAAAATTGGGTTAATGTTGACCCTGAAATTAATTTCCAATCAGGTTTAATTGATGTACCAGATAGACAAATTCCAGATAATTCTGCTCCGGGCATCAGTGAGATTACCAATGTGCCTGATTCGATTAAAGTCGAGCATGTCGAAGTTATAGTTGATATTGACCACTCATATCGCGGTGATTTAGAAATTATCTTGACCAGCCCGTCGGGCACCCAGAGTGTACTTTCAGAAAAGCACGAAGATAGTGGAAATAATTGGAATAATTGGATGTTTACCTCAGTCCATCACTGGGATGAGGATAGTTTTGGAAATTGGACGCTAAGCATTGAGGACCAAGGAAACGGTGATACTGGGACGCTATTTGATTGGGAATTGAACATCTACGGTACTGAGATAAACACTGATCGAGATGGTGACGGTTTAACCAACTACGACGAAGTGAGCATCTATGGCACTGACCCTGATGATATCGATACGGATGACGACCAAATTAACGACGGTGATGAAATCATCACTTACGGTACTAATCCACTATCAATTGACACTGACGGGGACAACCTAGAGGATGGCCGCGAAATCTTAGTGAACGGAACTGACCCACTCAACATTGATACTGATGCAGATGGATTGTTAGATGGAACTGAGGTTGATGTTTACTTCACCAATCCTCTTGTTGCAGACCCAGATGCTGACATGGATCTATTCTATTGGTTCCAAGATTGTAACGACACCAATGATCAAATCTATCCTGGGGCTTTAGAAGTACTGAACTATGTCGATGACGATTGTGATGGCCTGTGGGATGAAGGTTTCAACCAAACTGATTCTGATGCAGATGCATTAAGCGATTATGCTGAATTCCACATCTACGGTACAGATTACAATCTACAGGATACTGACGGAGACATGCTTGATGATGGTGAAGAAATCTTAGAGTACCAATCAAATCCTCTAGTCTATGATAATGATACTGACCTTGATGGTTTCTATTGGTTCCAAGACTGTAATGATACCAACGATCAAATTAATCCCGACGCAGTTGAATTACTCGATGCTATCGATAATGACTGTGATGAGCAAATCGATGAAGACTTTACAGATTTAGACCGTGATAACGACCAACTGCCAGATCTTGTCGAGTTCTACACAATGAATACTGACCCGCTTGATAATGATACAGATGATGACGGTCTTGAAGATGGATTTGAAATTTTAACGGTTGGTAGCGAGCCAACAATGTTTGACACAGACGGAGACGGATTAAGTGACGGTATCGAAGTTCTGCAAACCAACACCAACCCACGTGTGCCAGATTTAGATGAAGATGGTGATGGATTTAGATGGTTTGAAGAATGTAACGATAATGATATCAGAATAAATCCTGATGCCGAAGAGTTATGGAATGGAATTGATGATGATTGTAATGAGATGATTGATGATGGCGTAAATCGCTATGACTACATCGCCTTTACCACTCTATCGAACACGACAATTAACGCAACTGAAGATTCGTTATCACTAAGCATGATGTTTGAACTAAATGAAGACGACAAAGAACGAATAGGTTTAGAATACTACTGGTATCGAAACGGCACGTTAATTTCAACCAACAACACGTTTGAGGAAGGACCGTTTAATTGTACAACAACCGTGTTCGGTTTCGGTGGCATCTTGTGTGCTGGTAATGGTACCATTGGCCCATATACCATCAAGGCGGTGGTAATCGATCAATATGGCACTGCGGAGGAGACCTGGAATATCTCGTACTTTGTCTGGCATCCGCCGGAAGTAATCAACGATGAAGAGCAATCCACCGTCTCCAGAATTATCGATACAATTAGTGGCAATATTATGACACTCGTTATCATAGTCCTCGCCAGTTTAGTACTATCTCTAATGGTAATAAGATGGCGTCAGAATAAACCTACCAAACTACCAATGAATCCGCCTCCGCCACAATCATTCGCCCAAAACATTCCGCAGTATCGCTACGAACAACAGCAGCCAAAGTACTCTGATGTACTATCAGCACCGGACTTATCCATGTTTGAAAACAAACGGAAATAATCAGGTATTCATTACGTAATTCCAACCAATAATTCTGCCATCAGTTGCATCTGCAATTAGGTTGAATCGCTTATTCCAACCATCCTCAGTCCAATCCCTCGAAATATCGACTGTGCTAGCTCCATCGGTGGCATCGCCAATATTGGTGAGGATGGTGTTTATTCCACTACCTGGAACCACCACAAGATATCCAACTCTTGTTTCTGGGTGATAATTTCCAGCGTTGGTGAATAAACCTTGATCAGAAGTTAACATTGGAAATCTTGTCGAATCTAGTAATGACTCTTCAATCGTACTTATGTTTAGCACCTTGGGTATGAATTCTCGGTTGTATGATACTGTCTCATCATAACTGCCTTTTTTGTCGAACTGGCAATTCTCTTGGCTTGGTGTTCCAGTCATGTTGAAAGTAACCCAACCTGCGATGTCATCCGTGGCAATCCAGGAAATGTTCCATTGGGTGCTGGTAGCATATTGTTGGTCGATTGCTCGCCATACATATCCACCATCATCTAGAGCAGCAACAGCCCCAGATGCAGATGTTTGGAGATAATCTAGACAATCTATTGCTGCTTCCAAATTATGGGTCCTTAGAGTTGATTCATCTGGCATGTGCTCGCCGTTTGGACCCCAATCATTCAATTCATCATCGTTTGGTGACAATTCATTAGCTTGAGGCCTAGCATCATAGGACAAACCAAATTCCAAACCTTTTGAACCTCTACTAAGAGAGGATTTCTGGAAGGTGTGACTCATGGTTAATTCTCCATCAGGAAGAACATAATCGCCGAGTAACTTTGTTGTCGTAGAGCAACCTTGTCGGTTACTATCACTGCCTGAAATGACCACATTTACTGTTTGCTTTGTCGCCCAAGGGTTGCCTTCTTCAACTAACAGTGTCATGCTGGCTGAACCTAGACACAACTCTTGCACATCTTGATTGGTCGCAACAATTTTCCACATCTCAGTGCTACCAAGAGTCTCTGTCCCTAACACTCTCCAGTCCCAGCCAAGTCTAGAGCCTGTTGCGCCATCATCAATGTAATCATTAGCCAATAACTCTTGTAGTTCAACCGGTTGAAGTAGCATCGAAAAGCCGGGTGATAAAGTATCCAAATCACCAAGGATACCACCGACACCGAAGGTCATCAGATTTCCTTGGTAGGTGTCTTCAACATTAAGATTCCAATCCACTGCAGTTCCTATTGATGCTCGATCTCTTAGTTCGGTCCATTGCGTTGATGTTAAATCAGCAGTTCCGCTAACGCTGGCTGGGAAATCGGAACACGCAGAAGAACCGGGAATGCTTGACCTCAAATGACGTTGTATGGTGAATGCGCTGAAATCATATTCAGATACAGATTCTACTGTTAGCCAATCCATTCCCTGGCCTCCCTTGGCGCTAACTGCTCCAAGCCGATCAAGAGAAGCTTGAGAAACCAACTCAGAACTTCCTCCGTTAGAAATCGAAACGTCGCCACTTCCATCAAACAACAATCGTAACTTGCAGATATCATCCTCGGTTTCTATTTGGTCTAAGACTAAATCAAGGAAACCTTCACTGGCCATGAAATCACCATCTGAAATTGTATATGTCATCTCGTCACCGTATCGTAAAGTATCTGCGGTAAATGGTTCAAGTTGATTGTTGAAATAGTACCATGTACCTGCACCAAGAATCAGAACGACAACGAAAACTGCCGCAATCTTTGGTTGCTTTATCATGTCAAGCAGCGTTGCTGCATCGCCACTAGACTTACTCGTAGTTGATTGAGCTTCTACTGTCTTGGGTGCTTTTACCTCTTCATCTAGAGTAACAAATTCAGCATCTAATACCTCTGCATCAAGCACCTCATCTAGACTTGCATCGACAATTTGGTTGTCTGTTGACTCGACTACTGGCTTGACAACTTCTGGTTCAATCTCCGGTGTCAAGGTGTCCTCATCTTCCAGAGATAGAGAGGGCTGAATTGGCTCATCTTCGATTACTGCCTCGATTACCTCTTCTACTGCTTCCTCGGCCTCTATTCCTAACTCATCTCGGCTTAAGCCGGACTCTAACAATCGTGACACAAGGTCAGACTTGTTGCCACTAGTGGGCAGGTCATTTAGAATACAAAGGGCTTTGAGTTTGGCCGCTGTAAGACTAGATTTCAAGTCGTCAGACAATCTCTTCACCAATAAGCCGTTATTGTTTTACCCTTTCAATCATATCATGATTTGACTCATAATCTAGCGAATTGAGGGTATGCATCATTCAGCCTGATAAGGCACATATTGACCTTCACTATTTTTGATGTATATCTGTTGTTCATATCCACCATTAGCCATCTTTCGATAGAAATAACCGTTTCCTGCATCCTCGAAAGTAGAGCCGTCTTCCAAAGCAGATGTAGATTCTGCGACAATTGGTTGTTCAATTGTCGATTGTGCTGGAGGGGGTCCGGATTTCATTGATTCTGTCGGGGCTGCTGCAACATTTGTCGGACCTGTGGAGCCGCTTGGCGGACCACCAGACGGTCCTGCGACAGTTGTCGGCGGGCCACCAGGGCCAGCCACTGGTTTTGGCGGACCTCCGGGGCCAGCAGCAATCTTTTGTCTGCGTGCTTCATCTAGAACTATTTGCTCTTCAGTGACTTTATCATCCTCTAGCAAGGATTTCACTTTCTTACCTACTTTCTGAGCTCCGACAAAGGCGAAGGTTGAGAGGCCCAAGAAAATAAGGCCTGGCACTCCTGCAATCACTTGATTTGGCCACAATTTCCCGGTCACCACTAGATTAGTTCTACTAGGGTCGACGATAGTTCCATCTGGACCGATGATTTTTGCAGTGAGACAATATTGACCAAAGTCCAAATCGAAATCGAATGTGTAGGTTTTACCTTCGACTGGAGAGTTGAAGTAATCATACTGAAATTGGTGGCTATCGCCGGTTCTTGCTTTAATTTCGGCATCGCTTGCTACTTCGGGGTCTGTGCAGTCATCGGTTTGTACGACGAAAACCTCCAATGTGATATTACCTGTAGAAGATGGAAGTTGATTGATTTTCACCGATACTTGGTATGGTACATCCATGAAATCCTCGCCACCGGGAGATGGTCCCCAAACTAGTCCGAGATCTTTCTCAGCTGTGCCGTATTCGAAATCTGCATCCATGGACATTGGGAATAATGCAAAGCCAAACATCAAGAAAGCAAGACCAAGGAACATGAAAACATTCCAGCGTGATTTCTTCAGGGATGCTTGCAGGGATGACAAGGTTTCAACCGTCTCCTCAACCTCCTGTTCTGCTTCATCACTAGCAGCCACTTGAGGTTCAATTTGCTCTTCTTCAGAAGGGACCTCTTCCTCGGACATGAACTGGGCAGGATGATTTAGCACTTCAAAGACACTATTGTCGTATAACTTGAAAATAAGGCGATGATATCAAAAAGTAAACCCGTTTCCATTATTCATGGACCTGAAACTAGCAGTTCTATCGAGGGGGCCGAGGCTCTACAGTACTCGAAGGCTAGTTCAAGAGGCTAAACTACGCGGAATTGATGTAGAGGTTACAGATCCAATGAAGTTTTCATTATTCGTTGACGATGGTGCAATTGACATACATTATGCTGGCGAACCATTCACCCATGATGCAGTAATTCCACGTATTGGCCATTCGATAACTAAGCATGGAGTTGCTGTACTTAGGCACATGGAACAGTTAGGCATCTGGACCGCTAATACCGGCCAGGGAATATTACAGAGTAGAGATAAGTTACACGCTTCACAAATTCTTGCTAGGAATAAAATCCCTGTTCCAAAAACAACGTATGTCAGAGACAGCATAGATGTTGAGCCCGCAATCGACTTCGTTGGTGGCTTGCCAGTTGTCATAAAAGTCACTCAAGGAACACAAGGTCAAGGCGTATTCCTAAGGCATACTGTACACGAATCAAGAAGTCTAATTCAAGGATTATTATTGACCGGAAAATCTGTTCTTGTACAGGAGTATATTGCTGAGTCACATGGCAAGGATATTCGCGCACTGGTGGTTGGTGACCGTGTGGTTGCAGCAATGAGAAGAAAGGCTAGAGGGCGCGAATTCCGCAGCAATTATCACCTAAATGGTACAGTCGAAAAAGTCGATATTAGTGAAGAATTCGAAGAGCAAGCGGTTAGAGCAGCACGAGTTCTTGGTCTAAATGTTGCAGGAGTCGACCTTTTAGAAGGAAATAATGGACCACTTGTTTTGGAAGTAAACTCATCCCCAGGCCTTGAAGGCATAGAAAAGGCAAGTGGGGTAAATGTTGCTGGTGAAATTATTGATTATGTGATGAGTGAGACGGCGTTTTCTGAAGTTGATTTAGATCAGTTACTAAGAACAGTTCCTGGTTCAGGAGTATTATCTTTACAACTTAGAAATCATCCGATGATGGTAGGGAACAAAATCTCTGACTTATTCAAGACTAGTCATGAGATTCCAGTATTTGCATTATCGAGAGAAAACAAACTTTTGTGGAATCCTGAACCTGATGTTCAACTGAGATATGATGATGTCATTATTTGCTACGGGGAATTGAATCAGTTGCGAGCATCCCTGAAAAGTGCGATACTAGGCGTGGCAGAGCAATCCCTGAGTGCCATGAAAAAAGACCAAGAACAAGCATGAGCATAATTAACAAAGTTCAAAAAAGAACTTTACAGGATTAACCAACATGCAAACCAAGTTAGTGGCGACTTCGATAGTTGCTGCTATCCTTTGTTCTTGCTTGTTGGTTTACGATGGAGAAGGTCCTGTAGCAACACTAGGTTCTAATCAATTGTCTGAATATTCTGAATCAACCTCGTTAGGAGAATTCAAGATTCATAAACCAGGAGAATCACACGACTCTGATGAAACATTGGTGTGGTATCCAAACAATGTTACTGAATTATCAACCATGCAATTTACCATATTTCTTGATAGTTCTTTACAGACTGAGTCTATCACTCAAATCAGCATAATCGGCAATATCGAAATAACTGAACAACAAGAACTTGAGCAGTTCAGCACCACAGTAACTGACTTTGAGATTGAAGAGATAGAAGGAAGAGTGGCCATAATTGAAAATTACAGTTACCCAAGCACTGTTTGGGGCGGTAATTATTCAGTAACAATTGATATCACATTCTCCTCAAATAATAATTTGATATTGGAGCGTGATGATGTTCAGTTCGGTGCATACGGGGTTTATTTTGGATATCCCACTATCAATCAAAAATCCACACTCTGCTCTTGTGAAGAGAAGCAGATCGAACTAGTTCTCGTTAATACTGGTGAGGATGAAACTACAGTCTCATATTCTTTGGACGTTGATGAAACATATCAAAATGCTCGAATTGAATTAGGTGAAGAGTCTGAAGAATATTCAACAGGCTCTATAATCGCAGGTGATACACTAACATTTACATTTAACATTCTACTTTCTAAATCACCAGTCACCAAGGATGGTATAGTAAAAATTCCAGTTTACCTTAGAGCATACTATGAAAACGATGATGGAGAATTAATCTATTTGTCAAATCAAGAAATTGACATCGACGCCATAGTGCTAGAAGAATCGGTGTTTCCCGGTGTAGAACTTTCGTTTGGAGATTTTGATTATCAATTTGAGTATATTGACGGTAATCAACCGAAATTACCAGATGATGTCAATTCCGATTTATTCACATTAGATGCAAACTTTTTCCAATTCCAAATGATTCTTTCAAACAATGGCTATTATGACCGTGAATTAAGGGTTAGTCCGACAAACTCAGCATTCAATTATCGAATAATTAATGGCGATGATAACCTGACTCTCAACGAATTTAATTTTAGAAAACCAATCATCTCGAGCCTAGAATCACAAAATTTGACAGTAATGATTAGAAATATTGGTTCATACGAAGCAGAACAAATTGGTTTTGACATCATGTTTAACGAGTCACTCAACAGCACGATTTATTTTGACATAAAAAATGAACCAGAACTCACCAATGCGGTTCTTACTCACAACTTACTCAATCAAGAGATAACTGAATTACCAACAACAATCACTGAATTTGTTGACATAAACCTTGCCGAATATGAAGACCACCTTTTCTTTGACA
>CALDPP010000160.1 GCA_937911345.1 uncultured euryarchaeote
TTCCAACCAAACTACTGCCTGTGGGAATTGGTTCCCATCTGAGTCTGTTCCTGTGACTTGTAAATCGACAAAGTTTCCTGCATCTTGAGTTGTGACAGATTGTTGTAGGGTCAGACTTACAGGCATGCCGTGACTGACCATGATATCAAATTCTGCTGTCAGATTGAATCCTCTTTGATTAATCAGGTATGCTGAAATTTGCCAATCGCCAACAATTGTAGCGTCCCAAACAAGCCCGTTCTGCAACATGTAACCAGTTATATCTTCGACATTACCAGTTGACATATCCTCAATTATCCAAGTTACTTGCGGATTATCTATGATATTCAAATCAGTATCTGTAGTAGAAACCTCAAAGTCAATGAAATCATCTGTAGTGATGTCGAATGATTCTACATCAGAATAAGCGAATCCATTGCTATCAATCCCAGTGACTAAGAAATTCTGAATGTCACCTTGAGAAACATACACAACGAAATTTGCCGTCTTGATAACATCACCTTCTTGGTGCTCTACACTGATGGTGTAAGGAGTAGAAGAAGACAATGTTGGGCTGAATGTTATTTCTTGTGAATAATTACTACTCAACACCGATTGATCTGCAAAATCTGGGTGGAAAAAGCTCCATTCACCGTCAACTAACCACTGGTTACCTTTAGCATCAAGCGCTCTTATCGAGGCACTAACAGTATCATCGGACGTAATGCTTAGGACTTCACCATTTGAAACCTCATCGTTGATGAGAAGTTGCAAATCTGCGATAACGCCTCGAACAACGAAAACTTCGACTGAATCTGTCAAGCCTTGATATGATGCTGTAATTGTTTTTGTTCCCTGTGAGTTAGGCGACCATGTTGCAATTGTTCCAGGCGATACGATACCATCAGCAACATTCGTCCAGTTTTCTATTGGTAGTATAAGTGACAATTCATTGCCCCTGACGTCAATTCTTGTTGCGTTAATGTAGAGGACC
Source organism: uncultured euryarchaeote (assembly GCA_937911345.1). Taxonomy (GTDB): domain Archaea; phylum Thermoplasmatota; class Poseidoniia; order Poseidoniales; family Poseidoniaceae; genus MGIIa-L1. The sequence continues at coordinate 974 of CALDPP010000160.1, forward strand.
TCATCTGCGGTGATAGTTGCTGAGGAACCTGTAAGAACGAATGATTCCAAGGCTCCGTGGGTTACCTCAACACTCAATGTATCACTTATTCCAAGGTCTGTATTTAATGAAACAGTCCACTGACCGACAAAATTACCAGTATATTCGCCAATTAGAACATCTTGTGCTGGTGGTTGGCTATGAGGTGTTGGAGTTACGATTTTCGTTGTTTCTCCATCTGTAGCAGATAATGTGTATGAAATAACATCATCAAACCAAACTGTATTGCCAAATTGGTCAAACGCTGAACCAAACAAATCACAATTAGTATCAGCATGTATAATTTCATTGCAACCAGAAATTGTGACCTCAACCGGAACCCCCGGCAGGACTTCAACATCCAGTACCTCTTGTAGAGTTGATGTTGCACCAATCCACTGTACAGTTACTGTTTGCGCTCCAGAAGTGTAGGGTGAAAAGACGCCATTAGGATCAATAGACCCGTTACTCGGAGAGAACGAAATAATCTCATTTGTTACAAGATTCCCATGCTGATCTATCGCATAAGCAGAGACTGTTATTGTTTCATCTGCAGATATTGTTGCAGAGTCGACATCAGATGATTGATCTAAGGAAGCAAACAGTTGAACTGGCAATCCGGATTCGATATTAATTATGTAATCAGTACAAATAACTCCATAACATGCTGTAACTGTTTGTACACCGTTAGTTGTTGGAGTAAGAGTGGCTGAATTTGTTCCTGTGCCTGCAATTGTACCAGTTGTAGAACTCCATTCCAATTGAGCGCCATTTGGCATTCCTCCTGGGACTGCAACTCCTGAATAATCGTATCCATCAACTGTGAATGTGTAAGTATCATCAGCATTGAAGGTTGCAGATGGCGTTGTTATATTCAGTGAAGAGATGTTGGTGTGAACCAGCTTGAATTTTGGTCTCAGATTTTGTTGACTATCTTCGGAAGAATGTAAAGTTACAAATCCATCAGTGTTGGTTGTTGTGCTGAGTGGTGAACCACGAACTAAAAGGTGGATGTCATCGCCGATTACTAACGACTCTGTGGCTATTTGAAATGTGAGTTTTGGTAATGAACCAAAGAATCGTCTCTCATCAAGTGGTGCAGATAAATAATCTACTCCTGCTACTGGACCAGGATTTGCACCAGTAGTATTCCATGAAATACCGTATTCGTTCCAGTTGTTTATTAGGAACTGATGAACTGAAACATCAATAGCGTATGCTCCACCAGAAAAGTCCCACTGGTCAACGTAAAGTGTCAATTCGATGCTGTGAATTGTTTGATCACTACTAATTGGAATCTGAGAGGTATCCAAAGCAATTATTGTATCACAAACAGAGCCGACTGTGCTAAAACATCCGGAGCCGACTGTCAAGTCACCGATGAATCCAAAATTTGCCAAAGGTAGAGCATCTGTGATGGTAGTGTCTCTGACATTTATATGAGAATAACCAGCTACATCAGAGGAATCTGAGATCATGTATGCAAATGTTCCATCATTGTTGTAATAGTGTTCAGGATTGCCAACACCAAATGACCACCTTTGTGATGAAGGACCTGGTATTGTCTGATTTACACCTTGAACCCACCATTCATACACTTCGCCTGGTGTAAATTGATTCGACGTGAAGCTATTACCTTGGATTGATGAATCAACTCTTGAATCGTAAGTTACAACATTGTTCTGGTTGCTAATGTAGAGGATATAATCTGTAGCATCTGGGCTCTGCACCCAATTTAATTGGATATTTTGTGGAGCAGTTGCAACATCTCCAGTCGTGTCGTAGAGTATATCTCCGTTCGATGGCGTAACTAAGGTTGGTTGTGATGGAGGAGTTAGTCCGCCGATGTTTTCAATGTAGGTCAATTTCAGTTTTGGTCTTAGTGAATTTTGACTTTCGGAGCTGTAAAAATCAACAAAGTTTGTAACTCCTGATTGTGGTGATAACACAAAAGAAATTGTATCGTTTCCTGTGTTAAAGTTATATTGCAGCAGGCTTGTAATATCCCATTGTACTGTCCCAGTATTGGAAGTAGATATGGTTGTTTTAGTCAATTCAGTTCCTGAACAAACAGGTGTGACTTGACCCAAGAGTGATTCATCAAACTGATCACAGGCAAAAACAGAAACATCGATTGGGTTAATGTTCTGAGTGCTAGATGCCAATTGCAACTCAAAGATTGCTGAGATTGGAGTAGCGTAGCTATCAAAGAATATATCAGATAGATCAAATGAAAAGTATGGCTCATTAATTCCAGTAGATATAGGATCAAAACCTAATCTCAGAGCAGGGTAGTTGCCGGAGTTTAATTGGGGGTTTGCAGTATCTGTTGATGCATCGTGTACAATCGGTAAATCTCCAGTATCACTAAATATTGATGACCTTGACAAATCAATCTCATAATTTCCATTTCCATCATCGGTTGCTTGTGTACCTATCATCCTGTAATGTAACATTTCCGTGTAATGGCCGATACGATGGTCTTGGTCGGCTCTAAGTCTCCAATACTGCCATTGATCGCCAAACAAGCCGTTGACTGTTGCCTTGTCGGAGAGACTAAATGTATTAGAGGAGCTATCATATGAAAATTGAGAGTTAGAATCAGTTGAGGATTCACAGTCAAGCCATCTGATTTCTTGACCGTGGCAAATTACCCATTCACTGACATTCGAGGCAAGTGGGTTGAAACTGAAGTCTATTGAATCCGGACCAACCAACTCATAGGATGATGTATTCCATAGCGTTGAAGAGTTTGAAGGTGTAACTTGATTTGGTGATGGTGGAAGCCACTGTTCTACTGTTCGATACTTTATTACTAATTTTGGCCTTAGAGATTTGTTAACATTTTCGCTATCTGCGAAATTATAATTCCCGTCTAAAGCACCATTTGTTGTGTTAAAAATTTCTGGTTGTAGTAATACTGCAATCTCATCACCGCCGGATTCAACAATTAATTGGGCAATTCTAGTTACATCCCAAGTGTAATTCCCTGTTGCATCAACCGTTAATAGGGCGTCAGGCAGTTCTGAGTCAGCCCCTCTTAAAGCTCCAGGATTTATCCAAGTATTGTTAGAAATGTTGTTATCCCATGTTGAGCTTTCATCCCAATCTGTTAGCATTCTAGAAGCCGAGATATCAATACTACCAAAACCAGAAACAGCAGCGAGTGTCAAGTCAGCACTGATTATTTCAAACACTGCAGGTAAAGGCAAGGTCGAGATGTTAAATGAAACAATTGCACTAGTTGTAGACTGGTTATTAGCCAGAATGGAACTATTCCCGATTGTAAGTCCATTACCATCTTGTCCGGTTGAAGAGGCGCCTTCGTCTAAGTAAATATCAGCGGTTGCTTGGGGGAAGTTTGTTTGTTCCAGAATGGTTCCATCTTGGATAGTTAATATTGCATCTGTAGCTGTCAACTCTGCACCCATCGCATTTGGAATAAAATAGTTAGATACGGCACTAATCTCACCATACATGGAATCATCAACTGCTTGAACAGACCAGTAAATGTCATTCCTGTAATCAATATCTTGGTCAGGAGTAAATTTAAGATTTGTCAAGTCAAATAAATTTGGGTCAGTTCGAGAATCAAACACTAACTGACCTCCCATGTCATCTACCGGGTCTAAATCGAAATATATCCTCCAATCACTTGGCAAGGAAGAAGACGATGCTGGCCATTGCCAATCGTAGGTTGGTCTTCTATCAGGGATTATGGCATGTGATGTCTGATTGAAATATATTTGACCATTTGCGGGCGAAATCAATACTGGTTGATTGCCTGGCAGATCCCTGGAACCATATGACCAAGTCATATTGATAGTTGGTTGACCGCTAGAAAAGTCAGACGATTGGAAGTATACTAAATCTCCAGGTTGTGTTTGGCTTGCATATAGCATTATTG
>CALDPP010000161.1 GCA_937911345.1 uncultured euryarchaeote
AAGTGGCGAGTTGTTAGGTACCAAATGCGCCTGTTCTTGATCTGTTATGTGGACTAAATCACAGCCTTTGGTCTGCGCTAGTCGCTCGATTTGCCTAGCCACTCGCTTAGGATGAGAAAACCACCTGTTCCATATTCTTGAAATTGGGTTACTTGTTTTGGCTAGTGGATATTCACAGACTCCTGCCAATTCCCACCCCTTGATTTTACCTGCCTCTAGCATATCTACTAGGTTGTGATGTGCTGCACCTAAGCCAGTATTACGGCCAAGAGAGCCTCCACGTACAAGCAGAACCCTCTTGGCCATGCTACCACCAACTGGACTCACCATTTCAAAGGTGAGTTCGGTTGATTAGTCTCACTCTTTTCCTTCTTCTTCTGCGGCTGCAGGGAAGTTGTCGCCTTCGTCTTCTTCGTTGCCTAGAGCGATAACTCCAAGAATCAAACAAGATATTGCACCTAGGTAAAGTAGTAGTGCAACATAGTCTGTTGGTACGTCGAAGTTAGTCCAGTAGGTCAAGCCGTTCTGGTTAGTTACAATTGAACTCTCCATTTCCTCTGCGTCATCATCTTCTATTTCTGAAGATTGAACAATTTGGAATACCGGTTGTAAGTCTGACATTTGAGGTGCAGTAGCTCGGTCAAATTCGCCTCTAGTATCTAAGTAGAAAGTTGAGGTAGAGTCCCCAGCAATTATCAATCCTGATAATTCCTCTGCCTGCATGTTAATTTCTGTTCCGAAGTAAATTGGTAGAGCAGGTGTCATTGCATCTAGTAGAGTGTAAGACTTGATCAACTTAGCAGTGATTGGTCGTGTGGTTGGGTCAACAGATGCTGAATAATCATAAACAGGGATGTTCTTGACTTCACTGGTGCCTGAACGGGTAACTGCTGTGATTGCATAACCACCTGCATCGACTTTGTCGCCATCGCCGGTTAGGAAACCACCAGTTGTTTCATCTAGAGTCTCAACACCAATCAAACCAAAGGTTGCCATCATCATTTCTGTGTTGTGCCAAGAGAGTTCATTAGAACCATCTTCAAGGATAGTTTCACCCTTGTCACAGGAATCGTTGTGTCCAGTACAGATTGTGTAGGTAGTAGCAGGTCCAGTGCTTAGTCCGCCAGAGCCGTAGTAGGTTAGGTTGGTTTCAAGTTTGGACCAACCAAGTGTTGGGTCGGTAATATCACCAGCAACGAAAGCGCTGACTGGGTCTCTCCAACCGAACAACCACTCGTTGACAGTTTGGGTCTTGTATGGACCGTCGCTGGTCAATCCAACTAGGAAGCCTGGCACGAAGTCTGTGTAAATAGCATCGCGAACTAGCATTCTGAGTGCTGCAGCTGCGTTTGCATCAATACCATACAGCATTGAAACTGTAGTATCATTCCAGGTCATTGGAGCGCCTGGCCCCATAGTAGCAAAGTCAATTGGTGGAGTCATACCAGTAAGTTCACCATACAGGAATAGTGTTGCACCAGTTGTTGTTGCAACTCCCAAACCACCGTACAACATGTTACCGGCAGTAGCAGCATCTACAGATACTGGAGAGCCTTGTGGAGAGGTTGGGAGTAGAGCAGTTCCCCATGCACCGCCAAGGTTTAGACTGTAGGTTAGATAGCCGTCACCAAGAATGTCAGGACCTCCTAAAGTCATGTTGACATAATCTTCAGCAGTTACTTGGCCAACTCCGCCAAGAAGTCCCATCTGTAGTGGTGTTACTGAAGTGATCCAGCCACCAGCCCAGCCGGCTGCTGCTGCGTATTGGTCCATTGAAAGGCCATAGAATGCCATTGCATCTGGAGCAGCCATACCAAGGAACGCTGCAATACCAAAGCCAGTTCCATCAGCATTTGTTGCAAGTAGTCCAGTAGGTGTGTCGCCACCGTTGCCACCGAATAGTAGTGCGACAACATCGACACCATCGAATGATACTCCAAGTAGGTTCTCCATTCTGTCAGCGGTTCCTGCTGC
>CALDPP010000162.1 GCA_937911345.1 uncultured euryarchaeote
ACAGGGTGCACACAGTTATCAGAAATTAAATTGTCTTTTAAAGCCCATTCTTTTGGCCATGCTATTTTTGGATAACCCTTTATTACCTTTACAACCTGGTTACCAAAAACAATCCTTACAGTCATCCTTTGCTCATATTCAATTCCATGCTTTGAAACTTCGTCAATGGTTGGAAATCGAATCTGTTCACCGATTTCTTGACGACCTTTTACTGGTAATTGAGGTCCTTCGCCATTATCGTTCACTAACAAAACCCTTCCGTCGTGTTCGAGATAAACTACGGTATCGGGATGGCTCATAACTCTTCCAAAAACTCATTTCGTTTAACCATTGAGAATTGATTAATTTTTACTGAAATTGAAGTACTAAATCTTCTTAGCCTAGCCAATGCAGATGCAACAACTCAATGAGAATGGTTGGGCTAAGACCTACTTGATTTACGATGAAGTTAGTGCAAAGGCTGCAATAATCGACCCAGTATACGATTATGTCGAACATTACCTAGCCACTATTGAGGCAATGGAATTAAGTCTAGAAATGTGTATTGCAACCCATACTCATGCTGACCACATTACTGGATGTTTCACTATTGCCGAGTCACTAGGGTGCGAATATGTTATGTGGCACAGTACTCCTTCACTTGGAGTGACAAAATACGTTAGCGAAACTTCAAAGTTGCACCTTGGGAATGAACCGATTTCTTTCTACCATGTGCCAGGTCATACTGAGGATTCTATGTTGGTTGTTACAACTAATCATGTATTTACTGGAGATTTTTTGTTCACTGGTGATGGTGGAGTTGGGCGTGATGATTTACCCAGTGGGAGAATGAAAGCCCACTTTGAGTCATTAAGAGTAATGGCTGAGCTTGACGGTGAACTATTGGTATGTACTGGACATGAAGCACCGGGCGTAGAGTTTCAAACACTAACTTGGAATCGAGCGAATAATCCTGTCCTTAAAATGACAAATTTCTCAGAATACGAAGAATGGCAAAATAATACTACGGCACAATTGGGTTATGTTTCTAAAATCAAGGTTGCTCTGCCAGCAAATCTGTTTGGTGAGATACCTGATGATATACCTTGGTTGTGATTACTTTATTGGGTTTTTAGGGATTTTACCCTTATTTTTACTAGATGGTAATGCTTGCAAATCAGCAAATGTGAGTTGTTTTGCAGGAGCTTCATTCATTACAGTTAATCTCTCATCCATAGACATTTGAGCAATAAATTCAATTCTACCTCTAGTTCTTGTTAAATCATAAGATAGTGGTTTGAGATTTTCAACAATCTGTTCTTCAAACTCCTGCTTCACTTTGTCACCACGCCAAACGGAATATCCCCAACGGTAGGCGATTCCAACGATTGCTGCGCCATATAATAGCAGTAAAACGGTTCCAGCGAAAACCACGGGATTTCCATCTCTTGCATTGTCAAGCAAGTTCCTACCAATTAAAAACAATAATCCGATTCCTACAACAGGTTTCAATATGCTTTCTAGCCATTGGTCAACAGGAACAAGGCGACCTTTGGCGGGGTCAACAAATACTAGATCGGATTCGAAAGCAGTGTTAAGCACGCCCAAAATTCCAAGCATGATAATGTATAGTCCTGAGGCGATTACTAGTTCGAGAGCAGTTGAGTCCAATTTGAAAATCCAGTGCACAATCAACCAAGCAAAGAGGCCTAGGAATGCCCCTTGTGGGACATAGTTGAAATGTATGACATGGTTAGAGAATTCATTTACCTTGCCGGCTTTTTCTAATGCACCTCGATGTGGTTTTGGAATATGAATAACTTGCCAATGTAATACTTTCTCCATTTGCTTTAGTGTATAAATCAAAATCTTTTTTCTGATTAGTAAGTATTCGATTAAAATCAACATCGGTAAACCAATGACAATAATTGGTAATGCCATAATCACTGCTAGTGGGAAAATGATTAATGCTGGTAGTAGTAAGAAATGGGAAATTGTTAGTGGGTGAAAAAGATCAGCTTCTATCAATCGTTGTTTGGACGGCTTTATGTTCAAGCCACGAGCCAAGTCATTGAGTGTAGTTCTGAATGGTGAAACCTGTCTTCCAGCGTCAATAATTTGCCGAACAGAGTTGCGATACTGCGATTCTTCATGCCCAACTCCAATAAAGAAACTCCATGCCAATCGCATCGGCAATGCCATGATTATCGGAATCGATAGTATTGCTGTAGCCCACAGCAAACCTGAGACATCTAACTCTGCAGCCATGTTCCGCTCAATTACTCCTAATTACTAATCCGGTTTGAATCGTTTGCTAGTTTTTTTGTCGATGTCAAGTTTATTGACCATCTAATATTACGCTGTTCATGGCTAGAATAGCGGTAACCGATGGCCTCTCTGATGAGGCCAAAACACTTCTTGAGAAGCAAGGCCATGAAGTGATAGTTCAGTTTTACGAAAAATCTGAATTAGAGTCGGGTGTATTGAATGATTTTGATGCAGTAATTGTTCGAAGTGCGACCAAATTAACAAATTTAGTAATCAAGAATTCGCCTAATCTCAAGGTTATTGCAAGAGCAGGTGTTGGGGTTGACAATATCGATTTATCTGCGGCAGGTTCGGCAAATATACCAGTAGTAAATGCCCCTCGAGCATCCACTCAATCTGTAGTTGAATTGACTATTGGACACCTATTGTCATCTGTAAGGCATGTGGCAAAATCTGATCGTTCTATGCGAGATGGTAAATGGGAAAAGAAACAGTTCAAGGGTTCGGAATTAGCCGGCAAGAACTTGGGTTTAGTTGGTTTTGGCAGAATCGCCCAAGGTGTCGGCGCAATTGCTCAATCATTAGGCATGAATGTCCACGCCTATGACCCATATCTACCGCCTAAAATTGCCAAAAATCAAAATACTCGTTTACATAAATCAGTTGACACATTATTTTCAAACTGTACTCATATCTCCATACACTGCAATCTAACAGATGAAACCCATCACCTGGTCAACTACAATAGAATTAGTAAAATGCCAGGTAAGTCAATTGATGGAATACAGTGTGGCAACCATGTAGTAAACTGCGCAAGAGGTGGCATAGTCAATGAAAATGATGTTCTAAAAGCGCTTAATGACGGTCTCTTAGCAAGTGCCGCACTCGATGTATTTGAAGAAGAACCAGTTCCTGAGGGATACGAACTTTGTCAGCATCCTAACTTTCACTCGACACCGCATATCGGTGCATCAACTATCGAGGCTCAGCGGCGAGTTGGACTAGACATTGCAAGAAATGTTATGTCTGTCTTATCAAACAAAAAATGTGAGTTTATTGTCAACAAAGAATTCTTGAAGTAACTAACATTGAATACCATTGCCAAATCAATTCAAATTAAGTGATATGATGGAAAGTCCTAGGATTATCGTACATTGTGATCTTGATGCATTCTATGCTGCAGTAGAGACTCTTCACCACGGCTTTGATGATTCAATCCCGTTGATAATTGGTTCAGATCCTGAAAATGGTCGGGGTAGAGGTATTGTATCAACTTGTAATTATGCTGCAAGAAAGTTTGGAATTAGGTCTGCTATGGCTATTAGCGAAGCATGGCGTAGATGTCCAGGGCAGCCATATGGTAATGCAATATACATCAGAGGCAGTAGGGGATTATATTCACGCGCATCCCGAAAAGTAATGGCAATATTGAAGCAACCTGCTCAATTCTTTGAGCAAGCTAGTATTGATGAGGCTTATCTAGACATTACAGAGTTTGTTAACTCCGACTGGGATAAGGCTGTCGCATTGTGTAGAGATTTACAGAAAGATGTGCTAGAAAAAATTGGTTTAAGCGCTTCATTTGGCATCGCATCAAATAGAATTCTAGCAAAAATGGCTAGTGAAATAAACAAACCGATGGGTATTTTTCGAATTCTTCCAGATGAGTTGTCGGATTTCTTTGAGGGTAGGAACATACGAGATGTCCCGGGTATAGGTAAGAAAAGAGCAACACAATTACATGAATGGGGCATCACTACAGTTGACGAAATGTATGCTTATGGAGAATTATCACTCTCAAGAATTACCGGTGAACGGTTTGCTGCATGGATTACTAGGGTCTATGAAGGAAAAACTTCGAGTGAAATTAGTCCACTCAGAAGTCGTAAATCTATCGGAAAAGAACACACATTTGACTATGATAAGGAGAACTTCAATCTAGTATTAGAGACTCTTCTTAGTATTGTCAGGAGAGTCATGAAGTCTGCTAGAGATGTTGGTGTATCTGGTAGACTTGCTGAGGTGAAAATTCGTTACACAGGTTTTGAAACCCATACTCATGGGCGTTCAATTCCTGTTTCAATGGATGATGAAGAAGTATTCACAAGCCTCGCGGAAAAGTTATTCGCCAACAATGTTCAAGCAGGTCGAAAAATTAGGTTGATTGGCTTTCGGTTGGGCCATCTAGATACACCAAGTACAAAACAAACCAGACTCCTAGCCTTATTAGAAGAGGAATAAATACCGTTACTCAAGACTGTGCATTGAAGTTAGTATGTCAGTAAATTCACGAAGATTATCAGGAATTACCATGCCACTTATTGGCTGATTTAACGAAATGCCATTTTCCTTCTTTGTACTCCAAACTTCGCCATTAAATGTCTGTAAATCAAAAGTTTTAGATTTCAAAAATTCACTTCTTGATTGGTCATAATTATCCGAGAAAGGATTGCTTGGGAACTCGTCAACATCAACAGCCGATATACCATAGATGGTTTGTGATATGTGATGAGTAAAAAATGGACAAATCGGGCTGAATGCACTCATGAAATCCCTAACCATTCGGTGAATTGTCCAAGCAGCTTTCGTATCTCCATCATACAGTCTTGATTTGACCATTTCTAAGTAATGACTTGGAAGAATTCCTGTACCAAATGTCTTCAGTGCTTGGGTTGCTGTATAGATGTCTAAATTTTCCCATGCTGTTTTTACTTCATGCATAACTGTGTTGAATTCATGCAGTATCCACTCATCCTCGATGTTTAGGTTACTTGGAAGATTATCTAAATCACTGGGTACATCAAACTGAGAGGCAAAACGTGATACGTTGAATAACTTGGTCAGAACTCCAAAATACCTTTGTTCAATCTCTTCTGGATTGATTTGGAAATCATCACCAACTTGGGCATCACATGCTTTCCACAAACGGAAACATTCACTGCCAATTTTGTTAGCTTTCAGATTAACGGTTTTTTCTGGACCTTTAACTTTCCAAGATCCGGTTCTACCACCGGCTCCACACTCTAAAACTGAGTCAGCATCTATCCCGTTGCCTAGGGATTTGCTCATTTTTCTGCCCCACGGATCCATTCCTAGACCATCAATCCACACATGTTGGAAACCTGGTTTGTCCAATAGTAATGCTGATTTCAGCAAAGTATAGTAAAGCCATGTCCTAACAATTTCTTTGCCCTGAGGTCTCAATGCTGTTGGAAATGATTTCTCAAAAACCTCTGGATGGTTCAAGTATCCACTGACGAATAGGTTTGAGTTTGATGAATCCATCCATGTGTCGAATACCTTTTCCTCGCCACTAATTTCTCCAAGTGAATCGGTCATATCTTCATATGAACCGACATCTTGTCTTGATTCACGATTTAGTACGCGGCTTCCGGCGGGCGGCTGTTCTCGCCAAGGCTGAACATAAGTTCCCGATGGCGGAACAATGACATATTGCTCATCAGCACTATACCAAATTGGTATCTCTGTATGATACCATCGGCGCCTCGATATAGGCCAGTCAATACTTATATTATCCATCCAGTCCAA
>CALDPP010000163.1 GCA_937911345.1 uncultured euryarchaeote
CTGACACCCAAAGCAAAATGACCATTGCGGCAGTCAAACGAATAATACCATCATCACCTTGCGGGAACCATACAATAGCTCGTTCAACATATTCGCCGATGAAGTTGATTACTCCCATGTATTGGAGTGAATGAACTAGAACAAACAGGCCTGCAAAGAACAGCAGAGTCGTCCACTCCACCTCTTCTAGAGGCTCATCTAACTCATGTCTGTTGGTAGCTAGAAGCATCAGTACAGCCCCGCCCAATGCAATCCATGAAACAGGCATGTGGGTAATTGGGTGCAAAAAGAAACCAAGGATAACTAATCCAAGAATGAAGCCACTTGTTGTTAGCATCTTGTAGTCCTTGATGCCATATTTTGCTTCTAACTCAGCAACATCACGAATTCTCTTTCCAGAGAATTCATCCCTGTACATCCATTTCAATAACATGAATGCAGGAACGACAGTCATTAGAATACCAGGTGCCATTTCAATGATAAAATCGTTGAAATTAACTCCCTCACTTGCGAGTTCAGCATACTTACCACCTTCTGCACTTTCGATGGCATCTGGAGATAAACCGGAACCAATCATAATATTTGGTGGATCACCAATCATTGTTGCTGCACCACCAATGTTAGAGAACAAAACTTCCGCTATGAGTATCGGAACAGGTTGCAAATCCAACACCTTTGCCAATTGTATAGTAACTGGCGTCAGTAGCAATACTGTTGTGACGTTGTCCAAAAATGCTGACAGTACTGCAGTAACAATACACAAAATTACGACTAATGACCATATTGAACCTTCACTCTTTTTGTATGCTTCAACAGCAAACCACTCAAAGACACCTGTGTGGGAGATGACACCCACCATTACCATCATACCAAGCAGTAAACCGATAGTTTCCCAATCGATCATTGTCGTGACTGCCTTCAAACTTAGAGCAGGTTCGACAGTGAAATAATTCAAGGCAATCACTGCGGTTAAACCACCTAATGCTGCTGCTAAGGTTCTATGCACCGTCTCAAATATAATTAGAATGTATACACAGATGAGAATTGCTAATCCTACACCTATTGCAGTATTTTCCATACCATCTTTGATTTCTAACTCAATGTGTACATCTGTACCACTAGAACCAGCAGCAGTAGTATGGCCAATTATTGAAAGGCACCCAACCACCAATAAAAGCGTAAAAGCGATTCTTTTTGAGCGGCTATTTTTGTCGACCAAGTTGAACATGTTCATCCCTTAACCTACGCCAATTGCAATGAATCTTTGAGCATTGTGTATGAAAATGCTAGGGTTTCCATAATACGCCAACATTTCCTCTCGATGAAACTAACGTTGAATTAGTGGAATTCTCAAGGTGTTTCCAGACATTCTGTAAATCATTTTTATCGAATAATCCACGATTTATTTTAATCTTCACGATGCTTTTTGATGACAGTTGACCGATGATTTCAGACACTAGATTCTCGGTCAAACCAGATTTACCAATTCTGATTGTCGCCTTTAAATCCCTCGATAGAGCCAATTTTATGATGTTTTTTGGTATATCAGACATTTGAGTTCCTCCTGTTGTATTTGGGACCCCCACCTAGTCTGCGTATGTTGTTACAATCCAAGCAAGAAACGATTAATTGACCGTGCTTTATTCTGACTCTGGTATTGACTGCATTTTGAATAACTTTACATTGTTTACAAATCATTAGCCCAACGTTCTTGGGCATTTTCAGTCGGTGTTTTTGATTCAATGCGATAAGATTCTTTACAGCATTATTTTTTAGTTTTTCAGAGTTTTCTCCCGAACCACTGATGATTGAAATAAGCTCGCTTTGCACATTACTAGAGTGCTTTTTCCGATCGCCCCTATGTTTTTTGTGCGACCTACGGCTACTCATTTGATCACCTTTCAAGATAGTGCTTGCAATATGTCTGAGGTTATTTCGTCTATTCCTCTATCACCATTAATTCTATGAAAAATGCCCTTACTTTCATACCAATCTGCCAAAGGTGAGGTTTGTTCATGGTATGCTGATAATCTTTGCAACACTGTTGATTCATTGTCATCTGCTCTTCGCTTCATGTCACTACCGCCACATTCATCACATACACCATCTAATTTGGTTGGGTTGAAACTGTCGTGATATACGGCACCACATGTTGCGCAGGAATACCTTCCACAGATTCGTTCGACTATTCGTTCATCAGGAACCTCTATGGCAATTACGTGCGTAACTTCAGTTATGTCTGCTAATGCCTCTGCTTGAGGAACAGTTCGAGGAAATCCATCAAACATCACGCCATTTTTGGCATCAGACTCAAGAATACGTTCTTTGATTAAATCAATAATAATCGAATCGGGGACAAGTTTTCCATCATCCATGTATTGTTTTGCAGCGATGCCGGTATCTGTACCATTTTTCACTGCTGCCCTCAACATATCTCCAGTAGAGACTTGAGGTAATCCTGTTGAATCGGTTATTCTGGCTGCTTGAGTACCCTTACCTGCACCCGGCGGTCCAAACAAAACAATGCTGGTCATAGTTGACCGACAAATTCATCTAATTTCAATGTACCACTTAGCGCTGGTTCTTATCTAACCACATTTGGCCGTATGCATTCCACTGCTCCATCGACCAACCCGGAGGAAGTCCAGTCGGTGGCAAAGGTGGCGGGGTAGGCTTTGATTGCGGGGCTGGTTGTGGTAGAGGATTAGGTAATTTGGGTATGGATTTTTGGGGAATAACTGGAGGCATCCCCGCAGGTGGCATTCCAAGCGGTGGCATACCAGCAGGTGGCATTCCCGCAGGTGGCATCCCAAGTGGAGGAAGGCCAGCAGGTGGCGAATTTGCGGCAGGAGGCGGGGTAAACTGGTCTGCCATAGATTTAGCCAATGCAGCAGCAATTTCTTCCTGAGAAACTGCTCCACTGGTCATGTCATCCTGAGACATACCAATGTCCAAAGCTCTATCTCTTCTGCTTCCTACATCGGGTAAACTACCGTATGATTCTGCACTGACAAGTTGGGAGCCATCACCTTCAATTGAACCTGAATTACGCATTCTTCGAGAGAATATCACGATTGTTGCTGCTAAAACGGCTAATATCAAAACAGAAACATACCAAGGGACTATGTTGAACAACCCCTTGTTACCTTCAGCCGGTGAAGAAGTGGTTTGAAGACTGATACTAGTAATTTCTTGGCCTCCGGATTCCAAGATTACTTTCACAGTAAATGGACCTCGTTCAACACTGTCTTTAGGGCTGATTTTGACTTCAACAATTTGAGTTTGACCTGGATTAATCTCTATTGAAGAGGGTGATACATTAGGCCTCCAATCTTCAACTATGTTACCTAATTCATCGACAACTTGTACCGATAAATCACCCTGCAAGACCACATTTCCATCGTTTCTAATCGCTAAGTTTGTCGACTGGCTACTACCTTTTTCGACTCCTTGAAGCGGCTGTAATATCTCATCATCAAGTGTTATATTTCCATATGTAGATTCCACCACCTCAACGTCCAGGATAATCGTTTCATCGATTTGTCTATCGCCATTTGTTGCGGCAACTGAAATTGACATCTTAAATGCACTATCCGTCACAGCCTCATTAATCGGAGGAATAATTCCGAGCCTCACAGTTTGGTTCTCCCGTGGATCAAGTTGAGTTACTGGGTTGGCAAAGCCAACGGTCCAACCATCTGGAGGCAGTGAGTAAGACCACTCTAGATTAGCCACAGAGTTACCATCGTTGGTGATTATGAAATCAGCATAGGAGTAATCTTCACTCAGTTCACAACTAATTATTGCAGGTGATTCCAAATCTATTGATAACTTATCGATGATTACTAATCTCGTGTTGTTGGTGACATAATCAAAATTGGAAACCTCTGCCTTTATGTTAAACAAATTAAAGTCACCTTCCAAAGATGAAACTGGTGACGATACAACAATCTGTACCATTTTAGATTGACCTGCAGGAGTTGTCACACTAACTTCATTGCTGAAGAATAGCCCATCGTATACTAGGTCAACATACCAACTCGGGTTTGAAGGCTGTACGATTACATCCAGCGTAATATCTACATTACCTAAATTTATTATTTCGTAATCCAGGGTAATCTCTTCTCCGCTATCTATACTGACATCCCTCACTTGTAGATTGGTTCCAACATCAACACCGTTTCTCTGTAGATTGGTCGTGAATAATGATAACTCATCAACTTCAACTGTAACTGATTGCGAATAGTTGAGTGTCAAATCGGTAGACGATGTAACAAAGCAGTCGATGGTATCTTGGAATCCCGAAGCTGGACTCCCCTGTGATACATCCGGCACGTAGATTCTAACCGGCATGGAGAGATAGTTACCAATATCAAGCGGCTCAAAATCTAATGACGAGGAGTTAGAGTTACCCAACATGATTTGCCACAAGTTTTGAGAAAAACATTCTACAGAATATTGTGCCTCTGAGTTACCAACATTGAGTGCAGATATTGCAAATGATGCTGATTCGCCAGGTAAAGCAGACAATCCATTTGTCCCACTAACGACGATTTTTACATCATCCACCTCATCAATAATTATCGTCAACCGAATTGAGTGTGATACTGTTGGTTGAGTCTGATAAGCAACTGTTACATCAACATAGAACGTTCCTGACCGAGCGTAACGCGGATTATTTGGGTCATCCAAGTTAGCATTCAAATTATTGAAATTTAACGCAACCTGAATCTTATCACCTGATTGACCTTGTGGCGATAGTTGATACGGCCCTGTTTGAGAAACTCCTTTTTGCCAAGAATCTTCAGGAGAAATGAAGTAATTGAAAATCGGATGTTGTTCTTGGACGTTGGTATATGATAGTGTGACCATTTCAGTCCCTGTACCCTCATTTTGTATCGAAATAGGAATATCAATATCAGTATCATTTCTAACATCAAATGTCTTTACCGCAGCCTGTTGACGATCTGCTTCGCTAACCGGGACATTGCCTTCACTATCAATCGGTATTACCCGGACACCCAAGGCTGTAACTTCAATATCAATCTCCAGAATATTGTTATTGGTTCCAGATGACTCATCGTTCATTTCATTTAGTACATTATTTATGTCAAGACTTAGTTTAAGGGTATGAGTTCCAGTAGTAGAAAACGAACGTGTAGTTATCTTTGACTCTATACCACTAGATGGAACACCGTTAGACTGACCTTGCATTAGAACCGTGCCCTCTGTTACATCCTCTAATTTCCAATCAAAACTACCGGCATCCGCTGTACCTTGGTTCATCCATGAGACTCGAACTGAAACAACATCGTTTTGCAATGGGGAATCAGAAGAGAGGAAAATTGACTCCGGGAACGCATAGATATCTGGCCTAGCAATTATTGATGCGTCTCCAGTGACAACTATACTGAAATCTTGGTCAACGCCGCCACGATGAATGACTTGAACCAACCATTGACCTGAGTTGCTTAGGGTATTAGGAGCGATACTTACTCTTTCAACGTTGTTTTTTGTATCACTGGAACCACCTATAACTGAAAAGCCAGCATTGAAATTATTTCCATACCATTGATTTCCATCGGGGTCAAATATAATCAAATCAAGATCGTTAATCAGTTTAGACTCCGTTTGGGAAGAGGTAGCACTACCCGCCTCATCAGTCCACGTCAATGTAATATCCAAACCGTGAGTTATATCTAAATTAAGTTCATAAAGCAAACCGAACGATGGTTGTAATGTTTTTCCATCATCATAAAAGGTTGATAGCGGAGTTGTACCATCCATTGGCATTACAGTATTTTGGATGTTTAATTGACCCCAACCTTCCTGATAATTTGGAACATCTGGAGCACCTAAATCGTCAGCACCATTTATCATCGCAGCTTTGATTAATGATGCTGAAGGAGAGGATATACTTACTTGCTCTCGCAAATATTCTCTGGTAAGGGCTGCAAGGCCTCCAGCAACTGATGCTGACTGGGATGTACCTGACAAGGACATGTAGAGTGGATCGCCATTGGCGTGTGTGCCTGTACCACAAGCAAAGCCGCTTGGAGTTCTTGCTTCTTCGGCTCGGCCTGAGCATATTTCGATGCCAGGTGCAACAACATCTGGTTTGATTCTTCCATCAATTGTTGGCCCTTCTCTTGAAATTGTATCAACTGAACCTTGTGGAGTTGTCCCGCCACTACCAGTCGTGCTGGCTCCAACTGAAAGCACGTTTTTTGCAGTTGCAGGAGTTGTTACCGTTGATGTTCCTGTCCCATCCCATTCTCCCACAGAAAAGATTGGCAAGAGACTACGCTCATCTTTGACGAATTGGTCGACTGACCTAGAATCAGCAGTATACTGTCCTTCACTACCGGATAATCCCCATGCATTGATCGCAATCCGTGCTGTTTTTTGTTTCGCATCAGCTAATAAATCATAGATTGAACCTTGCCTGCCAAAGGTGCCAGTTGGATCATACTCAAGAGCGTACATAGTTACCGAGGCTGCTGGCGCAATTCCTTTTGTAGATGAATCACTGGTGCCGTCCCCGATAGCAGTTAATGTCACGTGAGTTCCGTGACCTCCGTTAGAATCAGCAGGTGAGGTATCAAGGCCAAATTGTGTGTATATTGCTGCTACTCTACCGGCAATGTCTGGGTGGTCTCGATCCAATCCCGTATCAGCAATGGCAAGCATTTCACCAGAACCATCCAAGGTAAAAGACGCCTCATTTTCCAGAGAAACTACACCTGAAATTGCTCTTGCCACACCATTGTGAACTTCCATAGATGATATTGGTTCAATCCACAATATTCGTCCATCCCTTGCAGTATTGAACAAAAATTCACTGTTGTCTCCTATTTCTGCTTGACACATAGAATAACCGCACCATGCATCATAGGCTCCATAACTAATTAGGTCAAGGGCAAGCTCTTCATATCCACCAAAACTAAGATCATTGGTAGGTATTATTGCTACTGTAGTTTGTAAATTATCAAACAGTAACTGTGGATGTAATCGATAACCCGGTTGAATATTTCCAATCCAGCGTATTTCATCTGAGTTTGTAAGAACATCCAATGTATTTCCATGGTTTGGAGAAATTCTAACTATGAAATTTCCGTCACCAAGTAAGTCAAGAATTGTTAGGTGACCTGTTTTTTCTAGTTGTATGAGCAACTGATAGTTGTATTCATGAAATTGAATAAACTTCATTCCAGTTCTTTCATAGTCGTTGTTGTCTATAAAATTAGTTGGAATTGTAGGGGGCTGTTCAGTGATAGGGTCAAATGAACCATGGGCCAAGTTAAATTGCCCTGAAAGTTCATTTACTGAAAAGCCATTATTATTTTCCCCTGACATTCGATTCCAGTTACTATCTGATACCGAGGAGTCCCCATTGGAGGTTGATTCACTTGAAGATTCAATACCAGATATGGGCACTAATACATCACTATTTACTAGCGGTGAAAAAGAAATTCCGAGAATCAAAATAATCCCAATTAGGACCTGCCTCGGGTTCAGCATGCACTGGGGAAATCTGCTAGGTTTTTGAAAACAACCATTCGATGTGGCAAAATTGCTCATAAAATATTGTTGTATTTCGCAATTGATTGGTCGGTCTTAGCCACCGAAACGCGCCAGTCAGACTCGGTGCCCATAAGAGCCCTAATAGCATCTACATTTTCTGGAATTACATCTGATTCTTGGTGAATTGCTTGGAAATAATATAGCGTATTACCCTCAAGTTTTACGCCATCACGCCAGACAAAAATTTCATGCAAGTCACCCCATTTACGTCCTATATCTCTGGCATATTCCATTACCTCTGCGGTTGTTGTTATTCCAGTTTCACCGCCATCCATCAAGATAATTCTTGGTTCTTTAGACCACATATCGATAACTGACTGTGTGCTTAGGCCGTGTTCATCGGGCAATTGTGCAACAATCACGTGAACATGCATGATAGTTGTTGGAACTGCAACTGCCATTGAATTGATTGAAATTTCAGGTTTTACTGTCATTACGTCAGGACCGTGATGAGAGGGCACTTTTAGAACTGGTTTGATGGCATTGATTGGTCCCTTACTTGAGTCTCCAGGATCAGCAGCCCTGCGAATCATGGTACACTCAACTGAGAGTTCCCCGCAGTGTTCGTATAAAGGAACTAGAGTTCTTGATAATCCGGTTGTATTGCAGGATACTACTCTGGTGCCAGCCGCATTCAAATTTTCTGAATGATTTGCCGAAGAGGTGTAGGATAAACCAGTCATTGCGTGTTTTTCTCCGCCTTGAAAAATCCATTTGACATCTGCTGATTGGTATTTTTCCAAATTACTAGCCCCTACTTTACCTGGTGAACAATCAATTACGATATCTGCAACTTCTAGTAAATCAGACAATCCCCCATGGCATTGGTAACCTGCTGATGCGAACGCCGCAATTTTCTCTTGGTCATCGTAGGTACAATATATTGGGTAACCTTTTCTCACCGCCAAGTCACATCCAAAAGCAGGCCTAGTTTTGGTGACGCCCACTATTTCCATGTCATCTTGAGCGTCTACTGCGTCTGCAACTCTCTTACCAATTGTCCCGTATCCATTGATTGCGACCTTAATCACCATAGTCTCACATTGGCCTGTCGATGAAGAATATCTATTAACAAATCGTATCATTAAAGTGATGAAAAAATAGTCTAGATAATGGAAGTGATAAGAAGAGTATATGTTCATCCTAGTCCGACATAGTAACATGGCGGATACTCTTGATGTTGTGGCGAGGTCATTTAACATCAACAATAAACTTGGACCTAAACTAGAAGCCGCTGCCGAACAAAATGCAATTTTGCGAATTGGATGGACTAATGCAGGTGACCCAGTACCGAAAAATGGCGAGCTCGGATTGTGTCCAGGAATCCCAAAGGGTGCCAAAATAAGAGCGCTGGGAACATTAGGCTCATGGACTGCTGCATTTGGGAAAGGAGGAATGTTTACCATTCAAGGCGATGCTGGTTCATTTTTAGGAGCAGCCAACAATGGTAATCAAATAACGTGTGAAAGGTCAGCAGGAAACTATGCAGGCTTTGCAATGACCGCAGGTAAAATATCGATCCTCGACGGCTGCGGCGATGATTTAGGAGCATGTATGTCTGGGGGTCTAATCGTTGTTAGAGGCAATGCTGGGTTAAGAGTCGGAGGTGGCATGACTGGAGGCATAATTGTCATAGATGGTGATATCGGAAATGACCCCGGTGCTGGAATGGTTGGTGGTAAAATAATTGTCAATGGCAGATGCCCTAACCCGCCTGAAGGCGTTGTTTTGAGGCCGATTACGGATTCAGAGCTGAAAGAACTAAACAAGGAAATCGATGATGACAATTTCCAAATCCCTAATGACTCTGTATGTCTAGAATCCAGTGGCGAAGGAAAACAATCCATTGGTGATAACGTAGTCTCTGCTGGTGACTTGTCAATGATTGGGTTAGTTCCCTCTGGTCAACCAAGGAATATGTTCTATTCCAGTTGCGATACTATAGCCCTACTTGGTGAACGTGCAGAATCTAATACTCCAATAGCGCTTCCGTTGCCAATAATGCCATATTTGAATGATGGCAAGATACTCAGCGCCAACAAAAAACCATCAAAGCAGGTCGAAACACAACCATTTATCGTTCAGTTTAATCCAAGAAGCATAGACTTCATTTCTGTTGACATCAACAATCTTTCTCATTGCACAGATGTATTGCCAAATTCCGGAGGAGCAGTCGTTGATTTAATGAAAATGCCAAGTATGGATGCTGAGGAAATTGACGGCATGTTGGTAGCGGTAAGGTCTCTACTTGGCCAGGAGAAACCATTTGGTTTCGCAGATGGCGTTGGAAGAATCGAATCCTTGCACAAGTCCTCTTCATACCATAATGCAGACATCTCAATTTGCACGATTGAAGATGAAAGCGGTATTTCTGAACCTGCAAGCTTACCTCTAATCGGTAGAAGCAACAAGGCAAATTTGGAAAATACATACACAGATTCTGGAATTGCACTTGGATTTTCAGCCAATGCTGAGGATATTGCTAAATTGCGAGCGTCAGGTTTGAAATTTATCTGTTGCAGCACTCCAAACGAAAGTTATGAAGATATTTCAAGTTGGCTTGAAGAAATCAAATCACAATTATTTGCAATTTTACAACGTCTTGGACTTGAATCGATAGACTCATTGACCAGGCAAAACCTCAGAGCCTTAGATTATGAGACAGCAGCAGTCAGTGGTTTGCGATTGTCTGGATATGAAAGACCACTCCCCCACTGGTTTGCTAGGTAGGTGGTACGATGCCAACAATATCTGTAAATCAAGATTTGATTGCTAAACTCTTGGATGTTCACGGCTTGAAGCATGATATCGATGAGATTTCAGACCAATTGCCACTGCTTGGCACAGACATTGACCGTTGTGATGAAGAGACGCTCGACATAGAAATATTCCCAAACCGACCGGATTTACTATCTGGAGAAACTCTCTCAAGAGCCATTAGGAGTTTTATCCATCATCAAAATCCTGGCCCCCAATTGGAAGTATCTGATAGTAGTATAACAATGACTGTTGACGCAGATTTAATTGACATTAGGCCAATAATATTAGGCGCCGTTGTCAAAAATGTTAATTTAGAAAAACTAAACATAGAATCGGATGAATTTATCAAATCACTAATGGATCATCAAGAAAAATTGCACTTTGCGTTGGGGAGAGGTCGTAAAAGAGCCTCTATAGGCGTCCATGACCTATCTACATTACATCCTCCATTTCGGGTAAAAGCAGTCTCTGGAAATGAGAAATTCGTCCCATTAGCAATGGAAGAGCCGATGTCAATCAATGAGATTCTAGTAAATCATCCTAAAGGAGTTGAATATGCTCATTTGTTGGAAGGATATGATAAATTTCCAGTGATAATAGACTCCGAAGATAATATTCTTTCATTCCCGCCAATTATCAACGGCAAACATACTACAGTCACAGAAACAACAACTGATTTCTTTATTGATGTTACAGGTTGGGACTTCCGTTCTTGCGAAGCTTCTCTGATGCTGATTGCATTGCAATTATCAGAGTTGGGTGGCTCAATTGAATCTATTGAGATAACCGACTGTCATGGACAAGTGAATAAATTCCCGAATGGTAGCCCTGTCGAACATGTTTTACCAAGAAAACTGCTTGATGGATTACTAGGTCGCGAACTAAGTGATTCTGAATTAACCAAATCCATCAATCGTATGGGAGGTAGTTTCGTTTCTCGTAATTCAGAACAGATAATGATTAATATGCCAAGATGGAGGTTTGATATTCTGCATCCGGTTGATTTGGTTGAAGATATCGCAATAGGTCATGGCTTTGAAGACTTAGGCGAAGACATCCCCCGCTCACCAATGACAGCAAAACCAAGGAATGATGCTAATTTGCTACGCAGAGTGAGAGATTCAATGCAAGGATTGGGAATGATGCAAATACAATCTCTAACATTGTCTAACGATGATGATCAATTCAACCTTGTTAGATGGAGTAATGTTGGAGAAGTTACTAGAATCACCAATCCAATCACCATCGACCATACGTTACTAAGACAATATTTGTTACCTGGATTATTACGATTGCTTTCATCGAATCGACATCATGACCTACCTCAAAGCGTCTATGAGCTAGGAACAGTTGTTAGAGATCACAAAAACTGTTCAAGGCTAGCCTTCTTAGTAGCAGAGCGAACCGGTGGCTTTGCAGCAATAAGAGGAAGAATTCAAGCATTCCTTCGTGACTTGGGTGCGAGTGAATATGAGATTCTAGCACTGCCAGACAACGAAGGACCATGGTTGGCAGGAAGAGCTGCAAAAATAATGGTAAATGGCCTACATATTGGTTGCTTTGGTGAAATAGACCCTCATGTAGGTGAACTCTTTGAATTAAAAGTTCCAATGAATGGAGCTGAATTCTGCCTCCATGAAATAGCAAAAGCAATTCCTGACCCAGTATAACGACACAAACCATAGCATTGTTTGAAAGGCTAATCATTATCGAACATACATGCGCAGATTTGCTGTAATCGTGGCATTACTGATTTGTGCATGTTCACCAATTGTTGCATTATCCAGTGCTGAGATTAAGTCTATGAACGATTTATTAGATGTCCAGTCAAGTGATGAGCATGTAATTCACAGAGGAGAAACCATTGAAGCAACAATCACGGTAAAAAATCAAGGTAGTGATGCTACATTAATTGATTTTTCTCATGATTTACCAAATAATATTTCCATATCCAACCTGCCAGAAGACTTTACTTTGGCAAGCGACCAGGTTAG
>CALDPP010000164.1 GCA_937911345.1 uncultured euryarchaeote
GGTCCCAATAATCCTGTAGCTCCTTTTCTCACCTTTAAATTGAGATTTTCAAGGGCAACATGGGGTCCGTAAGACTTGGACAAATCCGTTGTCTCGATGATGTACTCATTGTCCGACATGGGTTACCCAACTCGATGAGGTGGCAGACATCCTTTGAATGCTACGCATAAATGAACGATTCATTCGCCATCCTTTATCCCGTCCCGGGTTTTTATTGCGACACCTTTCTGCATTGATGACAAATCATCAGCCGTGGATACTGAAACACCATGACCAATTAGGTCTCCGGCCTGATTACAGATCAAACATGGCTCTCCTGGGCGTAACCATGGGTCACTAGCGATAGTAAATCCGTGGAAGACATTGCGACCTTTTCTAACAAAAGGTTCAGCATCATCATCAACCACTACAACTGCAAGTCCCTCACCACAATATGGAGATATTGCAGTTTTGGTAAACCCATTCGGCAATTCTCTCCTTCTTCTCGCAAATAATTCAATTGCTCCAGCATTATTTAGTGACATTCCTCCGTCACCTAAACGGAAACTTGCGAGATGCTTACCACTTGCCGAGAGGACATTTTTTATTCTCCCATATTTATTGACGATAAACTCCATGCTCGATGACATTTCGCTAGCGATTTCTTGACTCAAGTTGAACAGTACGCAAAATTTGTCGGCAGCCTTTAGGCGATTGAGATTTAATTGACTCAGATTGAATAACTCTTGGTCGGCAATCATAATCTTGCCATCTACTAATTCGACATCTATGTTTGAATCGTACCCTGTTAAACTGTTTAATACTAAAGTTTCAAAATTATCTGTGCGCAAGTTAATCGGAATAATTGACCTACCTGAAAGTCCAAACAGTTCCAGTTCTTGAGTGACTTTTACCATATCCAATTTATTTTTCCATATCCAGTCTGGTCCTTCTATGTGGCAGAATGGATTCAAATCTTCTAGAGTGTAAGGGACCAAACCAATTGGAGTATTAATCATGATTTCCAAACCTGGTACAAATTGGAGTATCTTGGCCACGACACTATCACATTTGTCTCTCCATGGGCCTGACTGTCCATAGAGAATCATTACTGAATCCTCACCCAATCCACCGGAGGTTCTTGGATGCCAGCGATCAAGTAGCAAATTTCTAGCAGCAATAATATGAGGTCTGCTGAATGTATCGGTTCCTGCCCACTGCTCGCCACCTTTACGAGGTGTAAGTTGGGAATCTAAAATCCAATTCCATCCGTCTTCAAAATCCCCATGATTAGAGAGTTCTTGCGATGAGGTTATTTCGTCTAGTGGAAAATCATCTTTATTCAATCGAATGTAATCAGCAGTAACAGGATTGGTTGTCAACCACAAAAATGCATCCCTCAAGGCTGGGTGTTGGTGGCTTCTCTGCTCAACTAGGCGCCAAATATTACCATCTCTAACCGCTTGCCGGCACCGTGCTAATTCTGCTAGCGTTATCTCTAGATTATACTTTGAAAGTAATTCCATTCTTTCTTGTTTATCCAACTTCTTAACATCATCTGGAGTTATCGACATGATGCAAGGCATCATGATTGGCCACTCGTGTAAGCCTTCTAGTTTCTCAGTCCCCCATGGGGTTAGAATTCTTCCATCTCTAGCAAAAAGAGCGTATGCTGCAGAATCAAACAAATCGGCTCCAAGAGCAATTGACATTGGGAATAGCATTGGATGCCCACAACCAAACATGTGTACTGGCCGATTTGATGGCAAAAACGGTAGTGTCGATAGCATAATTTTCGCATATTCTCTATATCGGTGTTGCTCCATTACTGGCACTATACCACCAATTGGATGCACTGAAAAATCAAATTTCCCCATTTCAGTGGCAGATTTTTGTCTCAAATCAGAAAAAAGTCCACCTTGTATTGGACCGTTTAGCATAACTCCCTGAGCCTTGTCGATAGAAACCTGAGAACGCTGCAACGTTTCATCCACCGCTGAGGCAACTTCCGAATGTTTCATATCTGGTCTTGAAAAAACATCTAGCATAGTAGCGATATCAACTCCAATTGACCGTTGAAATTCAACTATTTCTTCTACACCGACCTCGACATCACCGTATACATAAGATTGGAAAGTACCGGAATCGGTCATAATTACTCCTGGATAATCTAGTAATTCATGCACTCCATCGGTTTGTGCTTTGTCTTTCAGTTGTTGGTGTTTCCATATTATGTATGAATTGGTTATTAGTGCTCCAATACCATATCTGTCCCACATTTCTCTGGGTTCAATAGTTCGTATATTTGGGTTGATTACTGGAAGCAAGGTCGGTGTATCCAAGATTCCGTGTTTGGTATGCAATCTACCTAATCTAGCACGACCATCCCGAGCATGAATTTCGAACAATCCCTCGTCACCTTCCCGGCATGGCTCGGGGTTGGCTCTAGGTTGGTCTGACCACACAGGCATGAGCGTTGCTGAAACAATTGTGATTTGAATTCATCCGTTAGAAACCACTTAAACTGTTTAAACAAACTCTACGTTACCATGAGCGAGAATAAATTCTCTGCCGAGTTCGTCAAATGTATCAAGTAATTTGCTGGAATACCGAACGACATTGATTTCAGCGTCAGCCTCTAAGTCTGCTTTTATTCCATCCAATGTTCCAGGTGCAGCACCACACGACAAGCATGCGCCTGTCAAGTCAAGGACAAAATCAATGACATTCTTGTCATCATTTACCAGAGACGCATAGGACTCTACTTGAATCCCGCCACCGTGACCATCCAAAGCGGCTCTGACACTGCCCAGTCTAGCTAGCAAAGCCGGTACAATTTCATCTGTATCAAGCAAAATGTGTAATGACTTTTTCCGAAGTTTTGCATCAAGAATCGGGTCAGCGGTTTCGGCAATTCTCTTATTGGCTTCATCATCGATCGATTTTTGAGCCTCTGCCGCATATTTAGCAACAAGGTCATCATCAGTCATGGTGATTGGTAAATGCCTTAGTTTTTGACTCTTTGCTAAATTTAGGGAACCCTAAAAACGCAATACTGCGCCGCATTTTTTTACACTCATTCATAAAGGTGAATAATGTGGATTTGACTGGTGAGACTTTGTCAGAGTTAGTACTAGACATCCGGGGATTGCATGTTTCTGTTGATGGCAATGAAATAATCAAAGGTATTGACCTAGAAATAAAATCTGGCGAAATTCATGCCATCATGGGGCGTAATGGTGCGGGAAAGTCCACCTTAGCCCACGTCTTGATGGGGCATCCAGCATATGAAATTACCAGCGGAGAAATCTCCTATTTGGGGAAATCGCTAGATGAATATGATGTCTTTGAGCGTGCAAGGGCTGGTATGTTCCTATCGTTCCAATATCCACCCTCAATACCGGGTGTGCAGGTTGGCAACTTTTTGAAAAAATCAGTCAACAACGTTCGTGAAGAGAATGTCAAGGCAAGAGAATTTCGCAAAGAACTGAATTCTGCAATGGAAAAGCTCGAAATGGATCGTAGTTTCCTTTCAAGATATGTCAACGATGGATTTAGTGGTGGAGAAAAAAAGCGGCTTGAAATGCTACAAATGATGCTACTGAAACCTAGTCTCGCTCTACTAGATGAAACAGACTCAGGATTAGATATCGATGCATTGCGATTGGTGGCAAAAGGCATTAATGAGACTGCAGAAAATACTGGAGTCCTAGTAATCACACACTACCAACGTTTGCTGGATTTGGTTAAGCCCGATTACGTCCATGCGATGATTGATGGGAAGTTTGTCAAATCGGGTGGACCCGAATTAGCATTAGAATTAGAAGACAAAGGCTATGATTGGTTGGAGGCATAAATATGAGTGATGAAGCAATCAATGCTGTAGGCGAATACAAATACGGTTTTCACGACCCTGAAAACGCAACCATCAGATTCGACAAAGGATTGTCCGAACAAGTTGTCAGAGACATTTCCGAACTCAAAGGCGAGCCTGAATGGATGACTGAAATCAGAGTCAAGGCATATCATCATTTTGAAGAAAGACCGATGCCAGATTGGGGTAATTGCAATATGCTTGAATCAATTAAATTTGACGACGTAACCTATTTCCTGCGTTCTTCTGAACAAACTGAAAAGAATTGGGAAGATGTTCCTGATGACATCAAGAACACCTTTGACAGACTGGGCATCCCAGAAGCAGAACAGAAATGGCTTGGTGGAGTAACAGCACAATATGAATCTGAGGCAGTATATCACTCAATTAGAGAAGATTTGGAAGAACAAGGAGTAATATTCCTAGATATGGATTCAGGACTGAAGGAATATCCTGATTTAGTTAAGCAATACTTTGGCACTGTTATACCATATGCCGATAATAAATTCTCAGCACTTAACACTGCGGTTTGGAGCGGTGGCTCGTTCATCTATGTGCCAAAAGGTGTGCACGTTGAGATGCCAGTACAAGCCTATTTTAGAATCAATGCAAAGAACATGGGTCAATTTGAGAGAACCCTAATCATTGCTGATGAAGGAAGTAGCATCCATTATGTCGAAGGTTGCACAGCTCCAACATATTCTACCGATTCCCTTCACTCTGCTGTGGTTGAATTAATCGCTATGGAAGGTGCAAAAATACGTTACTCCACAGTACAAAACTGGTCTGCGAATGTCTACAATCTTGTAACTAAAAGAGGCATTGCGCACAAGAACGCAGTTGTTGAATGGGTCGACGGAAATATTGGCTCAAAGTTAACCATGAAGTATCCTGCTGTAATACTCAAAGGTGAAGGCGCCCATGCTGAGATTATCTCTGTAGCCTATGCGGGAGAAGGCCAGCACCAAGATGCTGGAGCAAAAGTTCACCACTTGGCGCCCAACACCACATCTAACATCTTATCGAAATCAATTTCCAAGAATGGTGGCAGGTCATCGTATCGTGGGCTACTAAAGGTCAATCCAAAGGCGCACGGTTGTCGCTCAAAAGTGGTTTGTGATGCTTTGATGCTTGATGCAGATTCTCGATCTGACACCTATCCTACTATGGAGGTTGGAAACTCATCTGCAGATTTGGAGCATGAAGCAAGTGTATCAAAAATTTCCGGCGACCAATTATTCTACCTCATGAGTCGAGGATTTAGTGAAGAAGAAGCAATGGGCTTGATTGTTAATGGATTCTTTGAACCATTCACCAGAGAGTTGCCTATGGAATACGCAGTTGAGCTAAACAAACTACTCGAACTTGAGATGGAAGGTGCCATTGGATGACCTATCTTGAGATGCCAATTCCCAATAGGTCTGAACACCTTTGGCGATACACTCCGTGGAAAAAAATACATCCAACGAAGGTAGACGCCATACCTGAAATAAAACCGGCTACTGTGATGGTAAATGGTAAATTATCCAAATCCAATAGTATTGCTGAGATACCAAAGAGTGAAGAAATCTCCCGAGTATTTCTTCTAGAATCTAATAACACTAGACACAGCATCACTATTGAAAATGAAGCTAAGGAATATGAAATCAATGTCAACTGTGAAAGCGAAATGGAGTCGTGCCATCTTCACTTTGATGTTCAATCATCGGGCAACGTATGCTTACGCCTGTCTGGCAAGTCAAATTGGTTTGGATTATCAATTACCGCTATCTTGCACAAAAACGTCACTTTTTCGTTTGCTTTAGCCAATGATTTGAATGAGCAGTGTACTTTTGTGCGATGCGAAGATTGGGAAATATCACGAGATTCCTCACTGGAATACGGCGAATTGTCAACAGGGGCAAACAGAATAAAAAGCGATATTAGAACCTATTTGAAAGGGACAAACTCTACACTTACACAGAACATTGCGGTAAACTGTGATGCTGGTAGAGTTGACGATCATCACATCGAGATTCATCATCTAAGCCCTCATACCAATTCTTCATTGTGCGTTAATTCTGCATGTGCCAACAAAGGTCATGCGATTGGTACTGGATTGCTAATCATCGAAGAGAATTGTGATGGCTCTGATGCTGGCCAGGTATTCAAGAATCTACTTCTATCTGAGGATGCTAAAGCAGAGGCAATTCCAGAGTTAGAAGTTCTATCCGACGATGTAAGTGCAGCCCACGGTGCCGCTTCTTCATCGGTTAACCCTGAGCAAATCCACTACTTGATGGCGAGAGGTTTTAGCCGAGAAGATGCTAAAAAAGAAATTCTCGAAGGATTTTTAATCAGCAGTTTTGCTAAACTCAGTAATGATAAAACTCGACAGTTTTTGATGGAAAAGTTGACTGTCAAAGCAGATTAGGTAGGTGAAAACATGCGAGATGAATTCCCTATACTCCAACGTGAAATCAACGGATATCCGTTGGTTTACCTGGATAATGCGGCTACAACTCAAAAGCCAAATTCTGTGATTGATGCGATGAATGACTATTATTCAAACTCAAATGCGAATGTACACAGAGCAGTTCATACTCTTGCTGGTGAGGCTACAGAAGGATATGAATCGTGCCGTACAGCACTAAAGTCAAGATTCAATGCCAACAAAGCAATCATTACTAGCGGGACTACAGAAGCAATCAATTTAGTTGCCCATGCTTGGGGTAGAGCTAACCTTTCAGATGGTGATGCAATCATACTCACAGAAATGGAACACCACTCTGATATTGTGCCATGGCAAATGTTAGCACAAGAAATGAACATTGAATTGAGATATGTCCCTGTTCAAAAAGATTTGACTTTGGACATGGATCTGTTTGAGGCGGCTATTGATGGTGCAAAATTAGTATGTGTCGTCCACATATCCAACGTACTTGGAGTATGTAATCCAGTTGCTGATATCGTTAGGATTGCCAAAGAAAATGGTGCTCGCGTTTTACTGGATGCTGCTCAAAGTGCTCCGCACCAAGATATTGACTTCATTGAACTTGGAGCTGATTTTATGGCGTTCTCTGCTCACAAAATGTGCGGCCCAACAGGTATTGGCGCATTACTTGTTGCTGATGATGCGTTTTCTGAAATGCAGCCATTTATGGGCGGAGGAGACATGATTGAGACTGTCTCAATCCGTGGTTCAACATACCAAAAAAACGAGCAAAAATTCGAAGCAGGAACGCCAAGGATTGCTGAAGCAATTGGGTGGACTGAGGCGATTAAGTGGCTAAATGGCATCGACATCAAATCAGAGCATGAAAGAATCTTGCAGTCTGCTCGCTGGTTGGCGGGGCAACTTAGAGAGATGGGAATGACTGTTTATGGCAGACATGATGATAATGATGCAGCTGTTGTTTCATTTCTTCATCCAACCATGAATAGTGAAGACTTAGCACATCTATTAGATGCCAGAGGATTTGCCGTAAGAACCGGACACCACTGCGCTCAGCCACTATTGGAGAGGTTAGAAATTACAGGAACTGTGCGAGTATCACTGTACTTTTACAACACTCATGAGGAAGTAATTTCATTTGTCAACTACTTGTCTGAAATTTTGGAGAGGTTCGCATGAATTACTCCGCCGAACTTTCTGAACTAATCGAAGAATTCCAAGCAATTGATGACAAAATGGAACGTCTCGAAATGGTCTTTGACCTAGCAGACGAAGTTAATTTGCTACCCCTCGAGGATTGGAATGATGCAACAAGAGTACATGGCTGCCAATCTGAAGCACATGTGAAAGTTGGGCTGGTCGATTCAAATGTTAACTTTCAAGCCGGAGCAGATTCAAAACTAGTTCAAGGACTGATGGGTATACTAACGATGGCTATTCACGGTATCAATGCCGATGAAGTACTGACATTAACCCCTGATTTCGCCACAGAGATGGGAATCTTGAACTCCTTATCGCCAAGTAGGTCAAACGGATTCCGGAATATGTTTGACAAAGTTATGAGTGAGATCAAGCAACAAATGTAGGTGTGATTATGACTGATAAAGCCGCCGTATTACAGCACTTAGATGAGGTAGAAGATCCAGAATTGGAAATTTCAATAGTTGAATTAGGATTAGTTTATGATGTGAGGATTGAAGATAAATCTGGACAAACTCATGCTGAAATAGACATGACACTAACTAGTCCGGGCTGCCCTGCTGCAGCAGAAATAATGGCTGCCACGCATCGTGCTGCTCTAACAACCGAAGGCATAGAATCCGTGCATGTAAACTTAGTTTGGTCACCAAGATGGGATCCAAAAATTCACGCTTCTGAGGATGCAAGAATGGATATGGGGATTTGGGATTAACGCTTAACTACAATGGTAAGTAAATCTCCATCCTTCAATAGATGGTCTAGACCTACTCGTTGCCAATCGAATTTAGCGCTGGGTCCCTTTACTCTAGCGAAGCGGAACTTCCTGACAAAATCACGATGTAGTTTGTTACAGATATTCTCGACTGTTGAATCGTCTTTGACAATCAATGGTTCTTCTAGGTCGGCTTCCTGACCTTGAGGTTTCAGAAATACCCGCATAAATCCAAGATTATCATAGATGAAATCCTTTAATTCCTCAAGCCCAATATCTTTGAACGCTGAAATCCTCATTACTGGCCATTCATCTGGTAATGCTTTGGTAGCCCTAACAATTTCATTCTCTGTCGCAATGTCAATCTTATTTATGGCAATAACTGCCTTTTCATAAACCCGATTGCCTGCCAAACAATCGACAATTTGCTCTGCTGTAGCATTCTCTCTTAGCGTAACAACTGCCGAGGTATAACCAAAAGAACGAATTATTTCACCAATATCTGCATCGGTTAAGTGCGTTTGTTCAACCGTTGTACGTACATCAATACCTCCTTTGTCTACTCGCTTGATAAAGACAGGCGGTTTTGTTTCATTCAATCTCAAACCTGCATTATGTAATTCCTTGTGCAGGACATTGAAATGACCATCTTGGAATGGATCGACGACGAACAAGGTCATATCCGCACTGCGAATTACGTTGAGAATTTCTCGACCTCTACCCTTTCCTTCAGAAGCACCTTTGATTAAACCAGGCAAATCTAAAATCTGAATTTTTGCACCACGATGCTCCATTACCCCGGGAATACAAGTCAGTGTTGTGAAGGCATAACCTCCAGCCTCGGAGTGTGCGTCGGTAACCTTTGAGATCAAAGTGGATTTACCGACCGACGGGAATCCTACCAATGCAACAGTAGCATCACCAGATTTCTTGACTTCAAAACCTTTGCCGCCCCCACTAGCCTTTGAGTGAGCCGCAGCCTTTTCTTCCTTCAATTTCAATTGAGCAATCTTGGCTTTTAGTTTACCAATGTGGGCGTTAGTGGCCTTATTTTTCTGAGTCTTATCTATCTCAGCGCGAATCAATTCGATTTGCTCTTTGATAGTTGCCATATGGACCCCTAACTACGGCTGAATATCGGTTACTCTTGAAATCTATTGTACTAGAAAGCCAATAGTGAGTAATTATCAGTATTAATTCAATCGATTGAAACTACCATCTGCATTCATTTGCCACCTAACACCGTCGGCTTGGATGTAAATTGTGTGACCAGTTGACTGATCGTACTGGCCGCCTGGTGGCAATCCAGTGTAATCAGCGACGGTAGTTGGCTGCATTGGTGCGACTGGTTGTGGCGCTGGAGGTGCTTGGGCTACTGGTTGAACTGGTTGTGTTGGTTGTTGAACTACTGGCTGCATAGGCTGTTGTACGGCTGGTTGTACTGGCTGTTGAATCATCTGTTGTGGCTGAGCATATTGCTGCTGCATTACTGGAACTGATGGTTGCTGATATCCAGTTTGATTCGGCATCATTGCGGCTTGACCACCCCATGCTTGCTGTGAGAAATCCTTGCCGTTTTGATTGCCTCCTCGGCCCCGGACAACAATTACTCCAACTACTGCTGCAATCGCTAACACACCAACTGTCCCGCCAACAATTAGTCCGGTATTGGATGATTTAGAATCTGAATCGGAATTGTCTTCGTTACCATTGTTGGTAGCATCACCGTTATCATCATCAGGTATGTTCTGAGCAGAAGTGTCAGTTCCATCATGCTGGGTTGTATCACCTGTTGCAATTGATGATTGGGTTGCTGCTTCTGCTGTGCCATCAAGAGTAGATGACTCGGTGACGAATGCTACTGAAGCTGCATGGGCAATTCCACCGTCAAGGCTAACAACATTCAATTGAACCGTATATTCATTTCTTGGAATATTTTCATCCACCGAGAAAGTAACTGTAAATGGTAAATCTCCGTTACTATCAATAACTCCCCAAGTGATTACTGCGCTTTCAAGAAGCGCCTCATTATATGGTTCAATAAGCACATCAAGAACACCACCCATTGACAAATCAAGACCATTATGCGCATTAATTACCCCTGATATTGACATTTGTCCATTGGTAATCAACTGCTCTCGGTTTTCGATATCAAGTGAAAATTCTGGCAATGTAGAGATACTAATTGTCAACTCATCTGAGCGAACCGTATCACCAGAAGTTCCTGTTACGACTACTGTGTAATCGCCGCCAGAAAGATTGGCTGGTACCGTCAAAGTCAGTATTGCCATAAACGGAGCAGATCCTCTAGCAAAGTCCAATTCTGCTGTGACTCCATTTGGCACCGTCACTCCTACTGTTACATCCGCTCCAAAACCATTGACTGGTTCTATGAAAATTGGAGTAGGTACTACCCACTCAACACCGCCAGGTAGAACAATCCAAGGATCCAGTGTCAAAATCTCAAAATCAGGATCGTTATCCACAGTAAACGGTACAATTACTGAACGATCCATGTTGTTGTATGTTCCAGTAATCGTAAGTTGATAATCGCCACTTGAAAGGTTCATGGTATCAACTACTACTGCACCTAACTCATCAATACTCAACATTTGGTCTACGCTGAGTAGTGGTGCATTAGCCGAATTGACTGAACCAGATATATTGACCGTTGAATCAAATTCGTTAAACCCGACAACGTTAATCCATGCAGCAAATGGCAAACCCATTCTCGCAACATTATCAGGTACGCTTGGTAAGATTGTGAAATCTGGTGTTGCCCAATCATTGTTGCCTTCTCTACCGGCAAAAACTTGTATGCCATTTGCTGATACTGTTGTTTGGTCTACAGTAAAGGAATCTTGTCCTATATGTCGGTAATTTAGTGGAAGAGCTCCTGAACCATCCAATTGCTCAGAAAACAATTCACAGTCACCCAACTCTACTGAGAGACTTATTGTTCCTTGACCTACTGCGGATTCACTCCATACTTTGCCCTCGGTAATTGGGAAGTTGAAATGATTCATTCCATCATTATATGTCAAATCTGAACTAATCACGGTTTTTTGGTT
>CALDPP010000165.1 GCA_937911345.1 uncultured euryarchaeote
CGACATCTTAAACCATAGAAGCACCTCTTCCATTTAGGTGCGGGGATGAGTCGAGTAAGAGCAGACCCGATAACCGCCGCACTAGCACATCCTACTCGCCGAAGCCTGTACATTTCTTTGAGTAACTCTCCCGAAATGAGTACGGTTCAATTGCAGAACATAGTTGATGTCGACCGGTATAATCTCTATCATCATCTGAAGAAATTAGCATCTCTTGGTTTAATTGAAAATCACAGAGATGAAGGCAGAGCTAGATGGTGGAAAGTAGCACAAAGCGTTGACTTACCAGAAATTCTAACGGTATCAAATACTGCCCCGAGTCCTTCAGTAAATACAGCTCAAAGCAATTCAACAAACCTAACTGGCGCAAACACTCACGTCATCTCACTAGAGGGTTCACGAGATAGAGTTGGTGCGAAATTACTGCTTGAGAAACTAGCGGCTGAATTAGGGATAGAATTGAACCTTCCATGGAATTTTGTCCCAGAAAAAATAGCATTAATCGGTGAAGATTAGGTGATATAATGTCAGAAGAAATGTTCGTTGAATCCAGGATTTCTCCACCGGCTTTATCTTGTCCAAAATGTAATGAAATGTTGCCATTGAAACTCGGTGAAGTGCAATGTCAAATGTGTTCTGCTCGCGTTAAAATTGAACATGAGGGAACGAAGAAAAAATGGCGGGAAGAAAAAGTAAGTTGCCCCGGTTGTGACAAAGTTCTGATTGTTGGTGTAGATTCAAGACCAGCAAACCTGCAATGTGCATCTTGTGAATGTCAATTTACTGTCAAACCAAATATCCCGAAAATTGAGATTGCTTGTCCGGGATGCGATCGTCGCTTGAGAATGAAAAAGAAGCCAGGTAAGCGAGAAATAGAGTGCCCAGCATGCGATAAAAAGTTCGTAATAAAATTTTGAAATATCATCCTCGCTGGGGCGTCTAATTTACCTGACAAATCGCTGTCTTAAGCCGCAAAATCATCGCGTACCTTATGTATGATTAGAAGCGGATAAACACTCGGATGGGTACTATGAGTGTGAGCGATAGCAAGAAGGGAGAATCTCTTGATTCAACTCGCAACAACAGTGAAAACGGTGACAGGATGTCATTATCGGCCCTACGCTCGCAATTCACTAGAAGCACAACTCAGACCCTAAACCAGAGTGAAATGACCAGTGCTCGCTTCCGAAATGAGGAACGTTTACGCTCCGATATCCGCCGAGAGCGCAGACTTAGACAACAAGCGATTAATGAACGAGTAATAGCGATGCAGGAAAACCTAGCCAAAGATTTGGCAGTGCAACACGAATTGACCATCGATGCTTTAGAAAAAGAGTTACGTGAACAGATGGAACAAGAACTAACTTCTATGGAAAAAGAAGCTCTCGTTCAAGAGGAGTCCAAGTTACGTGCAGAGTATGAAGTGCGTCTTAATCGTAAGATTGAGACATTACAAGAGCAATTTGAAATCGAGCAGGATGTTCGTATCCAAGAACATAAGGAAAAACTGAAACAACAAATTGAGGCTGAACTCCAAAGCGAGCATAAGCAGAGATTGGAAATACAAAAAGAGCGAATTGCATTAGATTTCAACCAACATTTGCAAAACCGAATTAGAGAGATGGAAGCAACACTCTCAGATGAAATGGAATCGCGCTTCAAGGAAATGGAAACCAATGAATTAAATCGTCTAGAGGAAAGTCATGCGGCTAAACTCTCGGAGCGTGAAGAGCAATTACGCAGGGGTATACGAACACGGCTAGAGCAACAACTCAGAGCGAGATTAAAGCAACGTGAAGCCCGCTTAAAGTCCGAATACGATCGTCGTAGTCTACGCTTAGAAGAAGACATTGCACAACAAATTCAGGTTGAATTAGAAAATCGTTTGAGGCAAGAAACGGACGATCTCGAAGAACAAATGCGAGAAGATGTCGAGCTTGCTATTGCTCGTAGAAAGGATGAGTTACGTGTTGAAATCGAGAAGCAACTCGAGTCAAGACATACTGAGCGATTATCCGATCGAAAGTCGAGACTTAGAGAGAAGTATGACATTACGTTTTCCAAGGCGATTGATGATATTTCAAAGACTCTGAAGCAGGAGATTGAGACAGAGTTAGAAAAGCGTATGGATTCAGAATATACCAGTTATCGAAGCGCAAGAGAGGCAGAAATTCAGAACCGCCTAGCGAGATTCCGTTACGACCGTGAAAATGAGCTTAGAGAACAACTCGAAGAGCAATATGACTCGAAGAAGACTGAATGGGCTGAGCGTTTAGAATTGGAGTTCCAGTCTAGAGAGGCCGCAGCAAGGAAGGCAATAATGTCAGAAATCGATGCTGGGCTACGTAATGAGCGTTTGACTTTCGAGACCCATTTGGAGTTGCTAAAGGAAGAGACCGCCTTAGAATTAGAGGTAAACATGGAAGACCGTCTGGAAGAATTCAAGCAACGCAAGGAAGAAGAAGTTGCTACTCAACTTGAGCGACAACTCGACAAGCGCGAAGAAATTATGCGCAATAAGGCATTGATTGAGATTAGAAAGCGTGAAGCCCTAATCCGAGCAGAAATTGAGGCTCAACTTGGATTGAAGCGTGCTGAAATAAGAGATAGATTACAAAATCTAACCACTAAGATGGATAATTTCAAAGAAAACGCTGAAATAAAGATGCGTGAAGCAGTGGAGAAACAAGTTCAAGGCGAAATAGACACTGATGAGGAAGAGTATCGGACCAGACAAGAAGAGTTTAGGGAACTGCAAAACCTAGACACTAAAGCAGAAAAGCGTCAGATGTGGATGCAATCAATTTCCGGTCAGGACAGAAAGCAACCGATGACATTACCAGATCCATCAACCCTAGGTGCTAGAACGACCTCACTAGGTGCTACCGGTGGTCGTCCAATGAGAGGAATCCTCGGCGGCGGTGTTAACCAAGAACCTCCTGCCGCAAATATCGGATTATCTGGCATGAGGGCACCAACATCTAGTGCTAAGCCATTAATTCCAACTTCACCATTAATTAGGCCAGTCAAATCACCAATCGGCGAAGCTAAACCTGCAACTGCGGCGATACTGCCAAGGCCAATTAAGCGCTTGGGCACCCCGGAGGTAACTCCAACAGAAGAGGTTGTAGCTGAACCAATGTCTAACGAAATCGCTGAAGTTATGGAGGAGCAAGAAGCACCTCAAGAAGTAGCAAGCGAATCGGTAGTCGAAGTAGCAGAAGAGCGAGAATACAGCACACTTAGGCCAATTACGAAAACCCTAACCCCTCAACAACAACCGAAAGCAAACGTTGCAAAACTTACTCCGGTAAGGCATATGTTGGAGCCGGTAAAGAAAACCCGAGGCGCACCACCATCGAAGGATTTTGGCAAGAAAAAACCCAGTAGCGAAGAGTGAATAATGGGCAAACCAACGCTGTTTTCATATCCTCAAAGGGATTGGAGGTACTATGAAGCGAGCGGTTTCATTCGCTATATTTGCGTTCATTACCTTAGTTGTGACATCAATACCTCACACATCGGCAAGTGCTAATCTATTGGAATCTGGCACAAC
>CALDPP010000166.1 GCA_937911345.1 uncultured euryarchaeote
CAAAACAAAGGGCTTGCAGTGGGTCTTGTCAGACGCTACCCTTTGATTGGATGTTGATTAATCGTCAAATACTTCAACTTCGACCATTTTTTTGACGAATTCTGTCATTTTGGAATTAAATCTAGTTGCCCTAACTATGTGGTTATCTATCCAATGATAATTGCCGCCCCTTGGCTTACCAAATAGGCAAGAATGCCATTTGAAGCCATGCCTAGCAAGCCATTCCTCAGTTACTTCTCGGTGTTCTTCCGCTCTTGCAGTAAAGAAGCATATTTGGTGTCCTTCATCATACCATTTGTTAATTTGTTCAACAACTCCGTCAAAACATTCAGCTGTTGCCATACGCTCTGGCTCTTCATTGGGGATATCCTCGCATATTGTCCCATCGATATCGATAAGGAAATTTTTGCAGCCTTCCGGCAAAACTGGTGAAATTGTCATTCCTCGTTCATCGGTTGCATCGACTAAATCTGCCATATCAAAAGGCTGTGCGATACGGTCTTTGAATAAATCGAGTTCACTTGTCGTGATGATGGATGGTAGTGGCGCCACAAACTCTGCACCATACCTTAGTTCCGCTCTTTCTGGGGGTTACGCCGGTTATGTCAATTGAAACTCCACAGACGCACTTTACAACTGTTCCCATATGACAACCCAACCATCGGTTATTCATCAATTACACGCTTCAAATAAAGGTTTGAGAAGACTCTATTCTAATGATTATCTTGCTTGCAGAGAAGCCTTTTCTTTCTTGGCAGACAAGTTGTAGGTCTGTTGCTCCATGATGCAATAATAAGTTGGTGAGTTTGTCGTTAACGTCCCGTAAATCGTCTCGATCGATTATCGCCCAACCCCGAATTAATGATGGTGTTTTTCTTCTCATCAAAGGAAGTAAATCCCCCATATGTTCTACTGTTTGATGTGGAAGATTCACTAAAAGAAAGTCTACTGTGTGTTGATATTCGGATTCTTTGGCCCACAACCTTGCATCTTGGCACTTTACAGTAAGACTAATTTCGTCGGTCTTTTTTTTGCGGAAGTGGTCAATGTTCTGCTCGAGCAAGTCTACCGCTTGGGGATTCAGATCGCCGGCTAAGACGCTGTCTACTAGCCCATCTTCGCAAAGTAGATTCGCAAGAGATGGGCCCACTCCGGCATATGGGTCGCAAATGGTTATTTTCCTGTTTAGTTGGTGAGAGAGTTCTATTGCCGAATCTAAATTTCCACGACGTTCATTGGATAGCCTAGATGAAAAATATGCTTTTGTTGGGTCTATCAAAATATTATTGCCGTTTTCTCTAATCTTGGTCAGGGTATCAATACTGCCATCTCTACTAGAAACCGGTAAAAGGTCCCGAACGCGGAATTCACCTGATACCCCATTATCCGCGCATACCAAGCGAATATTTGGGATTCTATTCAGCATTGCTTTCCCAATCTCTTCTCTATGGTCATAAACTTCGGGCTCTATTTTCACTATCAGAATATCACCAATTATCTCATATGCTCTTGGCCAATAATCTTTGAATTCTTGATACAATTTTTCATCCAATAAATCGGTCCAATTCTTGACTGATTCTTGCTCTCTAACAATGTCAATATGTGATAAATCCTGCCAAAATTGATCGGTAGAACTCGGTGCTAAATCGGCAAGTGGTATGGCTTTCATGCCATCTTCTTGAGTCAGAATACCAAGGCCCGCTTCTAACCATCCACGAGTTTTTAGCTCGTCTAACCAATGTTGGGTGTCAACACTCGGCACTATCAAATGACGCATACGCTTCGCCCTGTCCAAGCACCACTGAGGTTTGAGCATGGCGGATAATGATGTTAATCAAAAACAATCTGGATTGAGATTGATTGGCATAGGCCCTGGAACTGTAGGTTCAATGACTACAGAAGCCATTTCTGCTGCCAAATCTGCGGATTTTCGTCGTTATGAAGCGTATACTGCATTGTGGCCCGATGAAGAATTGAGTCAATTAGAACAACTTGTAGGTCCGATAGAAAGAGTCATGCGTCCCGAGATTGAGAATCCTGAAGAAATTCTAGGACTAGCAAAGAATCATGTTGTTGCTGTTTTGATTGTAGGTGACCCATTACAGGCTACTACTCATGTCGATTTGCAACTGCAAGCGAATGAAAACGGAATTGAATGTGAAGTAATTCATGGAATTTCAATCACCAATTTAGTGACTGGGGCAATTGGACTATCCAACTATAAATTTGGTAGACAAACAACGTTAACATATCCATATTCTGGCTGGATTGCAACTTCCCCGCTAGAGGTTATTGCTGTTAATCGTGGCATGGGGTTACATACATTGGCCTTGCTTGACCTTGATCCAACCGGTGCAGGAACTGGAGAACAACGTCCAATGCAGCCAGTAGATGCGGTAGAATCATTGAATGCAATGGCGAACAAATTAGTCGAAAGTGTAGAAGATATGCCTGTTGAGTCGCCATTTGAACGGTTAAGGGTTGAGAGCGTTGTCAAAATATGCTCTGAAATATCCTCGCTGAATGTGGTGCTGTGTAGCGATATGGGTACAAAAAACCAATCAATTGTTGCGACTACTGTAGACGCTCTTGCAAATGAACAAGGTGGGAGATTGAATTGTCTAGTATTTCCTGCAAGTACGAGTGATGTTGAAGAGAAGGCACTCCTTCGATGGTTAAAGGAGGAATGAATATATGGCTGATGAGTTACTAATTCTATTCTCTTTCTTGCTATTCATGGGCATTTTTGCCGGTGTTGGAATTGCCTCAATGTGGGTTAAACAAGATACTACCGATGATTATCTGGTTGCTGGAAGAGGCATGCATCCTGCTCTAGCCGCTTTATCTGCGGTAAGTACTTGGAATTCGGGATATATGTTCATTGGTTTCATTGGTTTTATTTTCTTGCAAGGCTATTCTGCGATATGGATTGCTGTTGTTTCAACAATTGGCCAATTAGTTGCTTGGATCTGGTTATACAAATATATCCAAAAGGAAGGGAGTGAGAGAAACCTCCGTTCATTATCCTCACTAGTATCAAGTAAAAGCGGCGCACCTGAAGCAAAAATAGCCGCAGTATTGTCAGTATTCTTCTTAGCGATATATGCTGCTGCCCAACTAACTGCTGGCGGGGTCGCTTTGAAATCAATGTTGGGTTGGTCTGAAGTAACTGGTATATTGATTGGTTTCGTACTTGTCGTAGCATACTGTTATGCTGGCGGAATAAGGGCTTCGATTTGGACTGATGCCGCTCAATCCGGAGTTATGATTATTGGTTCAACAATTCTCTGTTTAGTAGCACTTGGCAAGGTTGGGGGCCTATCAGGGCTACATGATTCTCTTTCTACAATCGATTCTAACATGGTTAACATCTATCCCTCTGGATTAAAATTCGGGGCTACACTGTGGATTGCGGCGTTTTTCCTTGGTGGCCTCGGGGTTGCAGGCCAACCACAAGTAGTATCCCGTGTCATGACCTTGAAGGATGATTCAGATAGAAAACAAGCAATGGTCTGGTTCTTTGTTTGGCAAACTCCGTTTATCGCTCTAATGTTCTTAATTGGCCTGGCGACAAGAGCAATCTTCCCAGAAATGTTAGCAGAAGATGCCGAAACCGGTTTGCCAAGGTTAGCGCAAAGCCTTAATCCAATTCTTGGCGGAGTAATTTTGGCATCGATTTTTGCTGCAACCATGTCAACCGCAGATAGTCAAGTTCTAGCTTGTACTGCAGCAATAACTGATGACATCAAACCTGAGTGGAATCAAGACCATGGTAAAACTAAGAAAGTCACTTTGGTTATTGCAGCTTTTGCTACTAGCATTTCTTTGGTTGGTCAACAATTCCCTGGATTTGGAGATTCGGTTTTCGCCCTAGTGGTATTCGCAGTATACGGTTTAGGTGGGATTTTCGTCCCATTAATTCTGATTAGGATGGCGGGTTATGAACCAGATTCTAGGCATACAATTTCAATGATGATTGCTGCGCTAATGGGCGTCTTGGTTTGGACTGTTTTAGGATTTGGAGAGTACGTATTCCCCTCAGTTCCTGGAATGGGTGCTGCTTTTGCTGTTCATTTCGCATATTGCTGGAAAAGAGAAGAGTCCAGTTCAAACCCGTTTGGCCGTTACAGTGTGCCGACAAGAAAGATTTCGGCCATTGGAGCAGTGGTGCTGTTAGCCGTAGTCGGAGTCATGGAAGGGTCATACCAAGCATTTTCCCCAAGTTCATCAAGCATGTCCGATAAAGTCGGTTCTTACTCGATAAGTGGCACCTATTCATTCCACGAAATTGCAGAAGGTTCAGAGTTCATTGAAGACGGTGAGTCTATACCAGTAGATGCAAACTCGGAAGATTCTGTCGATCCTTTAGATGGCCTCAATATTGTAGGAGTGTTAGTAACAATCGCTCACCAAGACGATGAAACCGTTTCAGGGCCTTTATGCGCTGCTGCTGACCCGCCCCAAGATGATACTGTTGATGCGTCAATCGGTTACTCGGGTCTATCTGCTTCTGACTCAAGTACTAGTGGTTTTGATTTCCAATTAGATTGGCATAATTCGACTTTGATTGATACTACTGTTAGTAATATGACAAAATCAGAAATCCAAATGATGTTGGATGGCGGCGGATTAGGGTTAGGTGAGTATGAGTTAATTCTTGGCGTAACAGTAGAAAATGGTGGTGGGACTCTCTGTACAAGTGACGACACCGGCCAAGATGTAAATTACAAAATTGAGTTAATATCGCTAGAGTATACGATAACAGCTGTTTGATTCGGATTAGATTTCGAATTTCATCCCTTGTTTCCCGATTTTCCAGCCCATCTCAACAACTTGAGTATGTTCTTCACTCCATTCATCATAGACTGGGTTAGTGTGGTTTAGATGGAAAAATATGATGTCCGGATCGCCTTGTTGTTTGTACCCCAACATCTCTAATGTTTGTTTGATAGGGGGGTGAGGGACTTTATCTTGGCTACGAGATTGTAGTTCATCGCTAGACCAAAATGTTCCATCAATTAATGCAATATCGATTGCTAAATCTTTCAACCATTGACGAATGTCTTCCGCATTGTACATGGCTAAGGTTTCATCCCAAGTATCATGGTCTGGTAGGTAAAGTAGAGAACGGTTTTCACCGCGTAAGATGAAGGCATGCATATCAGAT
Source organism: uncultured euryarchaeote (assembly GCA_937911345.1). GTDB lineage: Archaea > Thermoplasmatota > Poseidoniia > Poseidoniales > Poseidoniaceae > MGIIa-L1. Next base: position 5,168 of record CALDPP010000166.1, read on the forward strand.
AACTCATCTCTGTGAGGAACTAAGAGTGGGGTCATGGTGAATTCTGTGTTGATTTTGTCCTTATTACTAGTGACTTCAATTGGAGTAAATACGCCTTGGTCAAGCATTATTTTCCATTGTGGAGTCTGCGTAATAAGTTGCAGCATTTTGTTTGAGGCATGTAGATTTACACCCTTTGCATTCATGGTTTCTCTGCCAAATAACCCAAGTCCATCAACGTGACCAAAGTGGGCGTGAGTAATCCAAACATCAGTTGGAATACGATTTTCTAAAAAGTTTAATTGGCTTGACAAGTGTCTAGTAACATCAATTATGTGTAATCTGTCTTTTTCGATTATTCCAAGGGATGTTGGGTAGCTATATTCGGACGGAGATAGCCCAATACAGCATGCTTTACTACAGCCTGCTTGCGGCCTGCCGCCATCTTGGGCAATTCCAAGTAAAACAACTTCAGCCATGTTTAGGGGACAATAAACTGTATCATGAATGTGTTTCATGAATTTGGTCAGGCTCACGAAGAACTCAAACCATACCTTTGACTGGGCTAGATGAGGGGAAACTATGGCAAGACCAGCGCAAGTTGAATTCCCCGGCCAAAAAAAGCAGAAAGTCAGGCTCAGAGGAACTAAACATGCTAACGAGGCTACCGCAAAGAAATTGAAAAAGGATTTAACGAAATTATTAGAGAATCCAAATGCACACCTACCTGAAATGTTGTGGAAGGGAAAAATGCGTTGGGGAAGAACCGACCCCGTTACAAAAACGCTGAAAGAATTAGATAAAATAATTAGTAAAAAATATGACACTAAGTGGTTATCAAAAAGAATGATGGCTAAGCGAGGTGACCCGGTTGCTAAGGCATTTGCAGGTTCACTACATGCATGTCATGATGAAGAATTTACTACAGTAGGTAAATTCTCATCGGCATCATTTGGCTCGGCTTCATTCGTTAGAAGAGGTGATGGAAAACAAGGATATCTGGCAGGTCTACAGAACTATTCTAATGTTACATTGCGAATGTTGCCTTGGGAGGAGCACGCCAAAAGAGGGATGTATTTCTTCTCGTGGAAGGGTGGTTTTGTTTGTACAGGACCAGATCCATTGCCACCGAATGAATGGATTGAAGATGTTGTTGAACGTTCTCGATTTGATTTCAAAATGAAGATGGTTAATGAGAATAAGATTTGGTACACGAAGAGCATCGACATCGAAAATCTCAACGAGGACAATTTGCCCGATGATTGTATTATTTTCTCATTTAAACAAGGATCTTCACTTTACATCGGCTTCGAAGAATTGGAGTCTGGAGATAAAAAAGATACATCATTTATTCAGCATCTAGCATTATCTATGCTGCCTCCGTTTTTACCATCAATCGTAGACATCAAAGCAAATTGGGTTCCAAAAGGTTGGTCTGATGAAAAGGAGTTGCCCAAAGAATCGCTCGAAGGGGTTGAGAAAATTCTTGACGCCTGGCAAGGTCTTGTAATGAATGAAGGTGTTGTAGCACAAGCGATTAGAAGGTCAGTGTTAGATTCAATCGAAGATGGTTTAATTGTTAATTCAAAATGGTATGCTTGTGATTCTTTTGAGCAAGTAAAAGACGCTCTTACTGATGTTGCAGGTTCTAATGATGAGAGAGAATTGACTGCACACATCCTATTAGCTTGCTACAATGCTGGATTTGAGGAAGACGTTGGACTAATCATCAATACTCGTGGTGAAACCTCGGATAGAAAAACACCATCACTAGAAATTATCGAAGGTGCTAGTTGTGGAGATGTACTTGGTGTACTGTGGGAAGATTTTGGCTTGCAAGCGTTGGGAGAAATTGGGATTAATGGAGATGAGGCAGAAGAGATTTGGGGAAGGCAAAATGAGAAGCCAAAGCCTTTTGGTAAATTCCTGAAGAGTCTCGACAGTGCAAGGGAGAAAGCGAAGTTATCGTCTTTAATTCCAACAAAAACTGGAGAGTTGGACGGTGCTTGTGGACATATTGTTGATTTGATTAGAATGGGTCTGTTGGAAGGTTTAGGCAAGGCAGAAAGGCTTGCTACATCGAGGCATTCATCAATATCTGAAGCTGCGGCAGCCTGGGCATGGTTACTTGCCGCAGAGCGTTCATCAGGGCAAGAGTGGCACTTTGACGGTGATGCAAGGAATAAGGCTGGAGCATGGATGAATACAACCAAGTTGCTCCTAAAGACTGGTGAAGACCTGTTGACGGCTGAAGAAGGTGGTATTAACCAGTTACAACAACAATGGTTTGGTTATTTAGAGAATCTTAAGCAGGAAACTGGTGAAGCTTGACTCAAACGTTAGCAAACCCTCTTTCAATATCAGCCCATAGGTCTTCGATATCTTCTATTCCAATACTCATACGTACGTAGCCTGGGACTAATCCTGCAGCATGCCTGACATCCTCTGGAATCATCATGTGGCTAGAGTTGAACGGACATTCAACTAATGATTCTACACCACCTAGACTAGTCGCCTCGTAAATCATCTCCAATCCACGCATAAACGAGAGTGCTGCATCATCGCCACCTTTGACAACGAAACCAATCATTCCTGTTCCACGAGGTATGATTCTCTGTGCGACGTCAAATTGAGGGTGCGATTCTAATGATGGGTGATTGACTCTCTCAATCATCGGATGAGCCTCAAGGCGAGTGGCTAGTTCAGCTGCGTTGGAACAGATTTGAGGCATTCTAACATGCAGTGTGCGCATTCCGCGTTCTAGCAAAAAACAGGAGTTTGGATCTGCGTTGCCACCAAAGTGAACCTTGCGATGAAAAATATTCTCAATATGTTCTCTTGAACCGACTACCGCGCCACCGATTATGTCAGAATGTCCTCCCAGGTACTTTGTTGTCGAATGGATTACTAGGTCGGCGCCCAAAGATAGTGGATTGCAGGCCCATGGCGAGGCAAATGTATTATCAATAATACAGACCAACCCGTGCTTCTTAGCTAGACTAGCCATTGCTTCTACATCACATACCTTTAGCACAGGGTTAGTTAATGTCTCAATATACAGAACCTTGGTATTTGGCTGAATTGCGGCTTCATATGAATTTACATCGGTCATATCTGCCATAGTAACTTCAATGCCAAATCTTGGAAATTCCTCTGTCATTAGACCATACGTTCCACCGTAAACATCTGCAGAAGCGACTACGTGGTCTCCAGAAGACAATAACGCCATTAGAGTCGAGGAAATTGCAGCCATACCGGAGGAGAATACTTCACCGTCCTCTGCACCTTCAAGTGCGCATATCTTGTCAATCACTGCTTCAGCGTTGACTGAAGTAATTCTAGTGTACAAGAGTGCGTGATGGGCTCCTGCAGCCCATCCGGCATAACGCTCATCGGTTAATTTGTAAGTCGAAGATTGGAAAATTGGAGTGTTTACCGCATCGCCAACATGATTAGTTCCAGAATGTACGGCTTTACTCGCGAATCGCGTGAATTTCGGTTCAGTCTCTTTAGTCAATTTGCCCCTCTCATATAATCCAACACTAGGAGGACTTTGAACGATGCGCTCATGCTACTCTTGCTCTGTTTGTGTATTTTCTTCACTTGATAGTAATTCTACAATAATATTGCCGGTAAATAAGGCTCCACCGCCGATTAATATCCATATACTCCAATCAACCATATCGAGTTGTAATCCGTATATTGTGGCCCAAACCGGTTCTAGGGCATATATTATCGCTGCTTGAATCGGATGAAGATATCGTTGATACAAATTCAAGAATAGTAAACAGAAGAAGGAGCCCCCAATTCCAAGTAATAATACTGGAATCAAAACACCATCAGAAAAAATCAGTCGCCATTGTTCTTGATTGGTTCCCTCTCCGAGGAAAAAAACGGTTAATGCTGAACATATTGTTACAACTATGAATGAAGTTGTTGACACCGCTACTGGATCTCTTCTAGTGGTTATGTGTTGAGTGAATAAGATGTGGAGTGCAAATAGAAAGGCACAGAATACTGTAATGAATTCTGCAACTCCCCAAGTAAGGTGTGGGGGGCCTTGGATAAAACCTGCACCAAATGTAGCAAGTCCGACACCTAAAATCATAATCTTTGTCGGCAGTCTAAGGTGGTATACCGAAGAAATTATCGCAGTAAAAACAACATATAGAGAAGTCAAAAACGCAGATACTGACGGGTCTATGTCATCAAGCCCAATCATTTGAGAAAGATAAGCCAAGAACATGAGAACTCCTAGTACTATGCCATCTTGCCATATCTGTTTGTCATTCAAAGAATCTCTCGCCTTTTTGAAAAAGACTAACATCATTAGAGCCGCTATTGCAAATCTAGCAAATACCAAAGTAGCAACTACTCCATTCGTACCCAATTCTGATTTTTCTTCAGGTAGAGCGTCAAGGGCCTGCTTCATCCAAATGAAAGTCGCACCCCAAACCAAGGTTACTGCCAATAGCGCAATAATGGCAATTTGTCTTTCTCTTTTCGTGCTTTCGAGGGTTATCTCCGCACTCATCGGAACTCCCTCGGACATAATGTTGCTAAATAATTCGAGTGCATTATGATGATGGTTAAATTGGTGGTATTGGGTATTTTCAAAGATAAGCCTCAAAGAGTGCTTTAGATTCGTTACACTCATGGCTCAGTCGGCGAATTCTTGGGAGTTACCAATAGACACTGGAGAAATTCCACAAAATGATGCTGTGTTTGATGCTATAGTTGTTGGGGGCGGCCCAGGAGGTTCATCCGCAGCAGGTTATTTGGCCATGGCTGGAAAATCTGTTCTGTTACTCGAAAAAGGCCTGTGGCCCAGAGACAAAATATGTGGTGATGCGGTTGGTGGTAAATCATTAGGCCATGTCAAAGCACTAGGAGTGAAAGAGACATTAGAAAGTACGCCGCATTTTAGAGTGACTGGTATAAAATTCTCCTCGCCAAAAGGCAACACGGTCAGGGTTGCTTTGCCAGAAGAAGATGTGCAAAGACTGGAAGCTGGATACTCCTTGCCAAGAATGCAATTCGATCATTTGTTATTCGATAGATGTCAACACTTAGTGCGCGAAAATGGCGGGATGGTGATACAAGATTGTGCCGTCACACAGGTCTTATTTGATGATGGAAATGGCGGAGAAGACCCTGGACAGGGTATGGGTAATCAGCGTCATGCCAAGGGAGTGGTGGTAAAAATCGGCGGAAGAAAAGGTGAAGAAAGAACCTATTTCTCTAAGGAAATTGTTGGAGCCGCTGGATATCAATGCCCTGTTGCGAAGGCTGTTGTCAAAGATTCATTCAGTGAAGAAATGGTCGATAATATGCATTATTGTGGCGGATATCGAGAGTATTGGCGCAATGTAAAGGGTTGTGAAGGAGGCATTGGAGACATAGAAATTCATTTTGTTGATTCTGTAGTCCCTGGTTACTTTTGGATTTTCCCGGTCAACGATGAAGTTGCCAACGTCGGAATAGGCATGGTTATTGGGCTACTCAAGAAAGAAAAGAAGAAGTTGAAGGCATTACAAAAGGACGTTATAGAAAATCATCCGCTGTTCAAAGAAAGATTCGCTAATGCCGAAATGATTGATGGTAGTGGTAAGGGATGGCAGTTGCCGTTTGGCTCCCCGCGCAAGAAAGAGAAAAACCAGCCGCGTAGAGCGAGTATGCATGGAATTAGACTAGTAGGAGATTCTGCATCTCTGGTAGATCCTTTCTCAGGCGAAGGGGTTGGTAATGCATTGGTAACAGGTGAATTAGCTGCAAATCACATCCTTGCTGGAAAAACCCCCGAAGAATACCAAGCTGAAATGTGGAAAATTCTTGGTCCCGAATTAACCAATTCGTATCGTATGCAGAAACTAAGTCGTAAGAAATGGTTGTTGAATTGGTTCGTTGGTAAAGCGAGTAAAAAACCTCAAATCCAAGAAATGATGACTGAAATGATTGCTTCAAAAGAGGCTCAAGAAAATCTGCATTCTCCTTGGTTTATGTTCAAAACATTGATGTTTTAGGTGATATTATGGATAACTCCCTAACAGATATTGATGCAGTTTTTCTAGACCTTGATGGGACAATATATCTCGGTGGTGAATTAATACCCGGTGCAATTGATTTTCTAGAGCGTTGCGAAAACAAAGGGATTAAGCGATTTTTTCTCTCGAATAATTCCAGTAGGTCGGTGAATCAATACCTAAAAAAGTTGCACGCATTTGGTATTCCCGCTGAAAAAAAGGATGTATTATTATCAACTCATGATTTGCTATCATGGTTAGCAAAGAATAATGTTTCACAAACCTGGTTAATTGGTACCGAAGGCATGAAAGAAATGCTTGAAGAACAGGGTATTACTACTGATTCAAAAAATCCTGAATATGTTGTATTGGGTTATGATACGGAAATTAATTACGAGAAAATTGCCACCGCAAGTATACATATGCATGCTGGCATACCATTAGTAGCCAGCCATCCTGATATGGTCTGCCCTTCTCCCGAAGGAGGGTTGCCGGATGTTGGAGCATATTTGGCGATGTTGAAGGTAACCACAGGTAAAGATCCCGAACATATAACAGGGAAGCCAAACGCTGGGATGATTTTGCATAAAATTGAGGAGTTGGGCCTTTTACCAGAAAGATGTGCTATGGTTGGAGACAGATTATACACAGACATTGCGATGGCAAACCGCGCTGGTTGCGTCGGCGTACTAGTATTATCTGGTGAAGCCACAATGGATGACGTCGCCAAACTCGATGAGGGGGCGGAACAAATGCCAACAATTATTGTTGACAGTGTTGCAGAGTTATTGTAAGGTGTCTCAATGAGTTTTTTCAAGCGACTATCTTGGCTTTTTCAAAGACGGAAAAGATTTCCTCATGATGACATTCACAGGGCTGGTGAGTTGGCTGAAATGAGGTTAGCTAAGTTATCCAGAGCTGCTGGTAAAAATAACGGTTGGAAGATTTACGAATCGGTCAGAATTCCCGATCCTGATGGTGGGAGAAGGGAAATCGACATGGTGATAATCGGTGGCAACTCAATCTTGGTTGTCGAACAAAAGCATTGGGCTGGTTCATTTCGCATCAACAAAGAACATCATTTCATCCAAAAAAGAAAGAACGGTTCAGAACATAGTCACGATGGTGTGGCTGACAGAATCGCAAGGAAGGCTAGATTGTTGATGGAATTGCACAAGAACAGATTAAATCTATCTGATGAGGAAATGCCTGAATTAAGAGTAATTGTTGCGATGACTCATCAAAAACTGGAGTGGCCAAAAATTCCCAAAAATTTGGCTGCTGAAATGGTTAATGAGAAGGGTTTTCTTGACATATTGAAGGCGGTTAGCCCTGGTGAATTGAATAGTGGACTCGTAGATACTATGAACGGTTTCAATACATGGGATGAAGTCCATATGAATGGTGGATTGATGAACAAAGGCGATGTTCTATCCTTAGGTCTTGGAGATCAATTAGAAGAAATATTCCAACAGCGAAATACCGCAGTTACTGGGAATACAATTCACAAGCGAGGGTTGCTATCGGTTTTTGATAAGCAGCCATCGTCCGCATCAATAAAAATAGGAACGAAAAACGCAGAACTCAGAGTTGGATTTGGTGCTAATTTACACATGCATGTTGTTGGAGAGTCTAAGCCTAGAGACATCCCATGGGCATGTGTAGACAAAATTGTATTATCCAAACCGGCTGAAGAGTGGAATCGGTGATTAGATGACTTCCCCGTTAATCGAAGGAATCGGTATCGCAGCTGGAATTATTGGTGTTGTGGCATGGGGGCCGCAAATTGTCGAAGTGTGGAAACATAAGCGTCATGACGGAATCTCAATCCCAACTTTTTCCATAGTTGCATTCTCATTATCACTATGGTTAATTTACGGTATCGCGATAAAATCAACCGCAATGATCTTCGCCAATATTTTGACACTGAGTGTGATTGCTTTGATAATTATTGGCGTGGTTAGAATCCGTAAATCAGAGTGATTTTGTTTGGAAATTATTCGTGATATTGATATATGTGTACCTGTTCGGCACTATGTAACCGATGGTTAAGTAGTGATAGTATGGTTAATGCTGACGACTGGGAAGAACAGATGATAGACCGCCTGGTTGAGATGTTCAAAAACATGGGAATGTCGCTTAACAAAGAACAAGTAAAGGGGTTGATGAAACAATTCAAATCCCAATTTGAAAATATGGGCTTAGATGCTGAGAAACTCAGTAGCGGGGATGTCAATTTCAATTTCGATCTATCAAACCTTAGTAAAATGTTTCAATCTGGCCAATCGTTGGACGATATCTTAGGAAACTTAGGTATGGATGTCAAGGTTGATGCCGCTCCGGTTGAAATAGATACTCCAGATGTGGAAGAAAGTAATGATGAAATTCTAAAATTGCCTAGTGATGATTTCTATCTGGACGGTTGGAATATGTCGATTACCGTTGACTTTGCGCTTCGTGGTGAAATTAAGGAAATGGAGATGGAGATGAATTTGTCAAAGGGTGGCTCACTACTGGAAATAATGAAAGAAACTCAAATCAAGCCAATGGCTAGGATAAAATTGCCACACCCATGTGAAGATGTGGTTGGCTGGTCGTTGAATAACGGCATTCTTGATATCACTCTGAAGCTCTCCCCGCAGGGCTCCGCGTTAGATGATGGTGACGATGATGCTCCATCTGCAGATGTTAGTCTTGATTTTGGTGACGATGACGATGACGAAGATGATGGTGGAATTCCAATATTTTGAAAATAGGAAGTGAAAAAATGGGTAAAGTAATAGGAATAGATTTAGGAACAACAAACAGTTGTGTAGCAACGATAGAAAATGGAGAGGCTGTGGTAATTGCCAACGCTGAGGGAGCTAGAACTACTCCCTCTGTCGTTGCATTCGCCAAAGATGGTGGTGAGCGTTTAATTGGAGTCACTGCAAAAAGGCAAGCAGTGACAAATTCACAGCGAACTTTACTCTCTGTAAAGCGACACATGGGTACGGACTGGAATACTAAAATTGATGATAAGGATTACACTCCTCAAGAGATATCTGCATTCATCCTGCAGAAGTTGAAGGCAGATGCTGAAGCATATCTTGGCTCAGAAGTAAAACAGGCGGTAATTACCTGTCCGGCATACTTTACAGATGCTCAAAGGACAGCAACCAAAGATGCTGGTCGAATTGCTGGCCTAGATGTCTTGCGTATCATCAATGAGCCAACTGCCGCTGCCCTTGCTTACGGAGTTGACAAAGAAGATGATCAAACAATCCTTGTCTACGATTTGGGTGGAGGTACTTTTGACGTTTCGATTCTAGAAATCTATCAAGTCGATGGTCAGCCACAAATCGAAGTAAAGGCAACCGCTGGAAACAACAAACTTGGTGGCGACGATTTCGATGAGCAAGTTATTGACTGGTTGGTTAAAGAATTCAAGAAAGATACTGGTATTGATTTGTCCAAAGATTTGACTGCTATGTCAAGACTTAAAGAGGCTGCTGAGAAGGCTAAAATTGAATTGTCTGGAACTCAACAAACTCAAATTAATCTACCCTTCATTACCATGGTTGATGGTCAACCTGAGCACTTGGATCTAACCCTTACTAGGGCTAAGTTCGAGAGTTTAATTGCCAAACTGATTGAGAAAACAATGACCCCTACTAGGCAGGCTATGAAGGATGCTGGAGTAAAGAAAGGAGACGTTGACAAAGTTATCCTAGTTGGTGGATCAACTAGAGTTCCTGCAGTACAAGAGGCTGTTGAGAAAGAAGCTGGTAAAGCACCATACAAAGGTATCAACCCGGACGAAGCTGTAGCAATGGGAGCTGCACTACAGGCCGGAATTATTGCTGGTGATGAAGGAGTATCTGATGTTTTATTGCTTGATGTTACACCCCTTACTCTCGGTATCGAAACACTTGGTGGTGTAATGACAACTATGATTGAAAGAAACACCACAATACCTGCTAGACGCTCAGAGATTTATTCAACTGCATCTGATAACCAACCGGCCGTTACCATACATGTTTTACAAGGTGAAAGAGAATTCGCCAAGGATAACGTGACGCTTGGTGAGTTCACGTTGGTGGGTATACCTGCTGCACCTAGAGGCGTTCCTCAAATCGAAGTTACCTTCGATATTGACGCTAATGGAATAGTCAATGTTAGTGCGAAAGATATGGGTACAGGAAAAGAACAATCGGTAAAGATTGAATCTCAGACATCGCTTTCCGAAGATGAAATTCAAGCAAAGATAGCAGAAGCTGAGAATTTTGCTGAAGAAGATAAACAAAGAAAGGCGAAGGTAGAATTGAGGAATATGGCTGATCAAGTCTTATATCAAACTCGAAGAACTTTAGATGAATCATCAGATAAATTGGAAGATGATGATGTAAACCCAGTTAAGGAAAGATTGGACGAGTTAGAGAAACTTGTCCAAGATGATGATGGCAAACCTCTTGATATAGACACTATCGATGATGCTGCAATTCAAGCAAAGGTCAAGGAAATCGAAGAAGCAATGCATGGCGTATCTGCCAAACTGTATGAAGCTGCTTCTGCAGAAATGGCTGAGCAAGAAGGTTCAGGTGACGATGGAAATATCGATGTTGGCAATGATGATGTTGTTGATGCTGATTTCGAAGTTGTCGACGAGGATTGAGGCGCGCTTATTTCTTAGATAGTGGTGGGCCTGCTATGAGCGAAGCCCCGATCCTCAAAGATACAACTCGCTCTAGTGGGAGAGAGGCTCTACAAAAAAACATTCAAGCGGCCATGGCTCTATCAGAAGCGATTAGGTCTACACTTGGCCCAAAAGGATTGGACAAATTATTGATTGATGATGATGGGCGTACTTTAGTTACTAATGACGGAGTAACTGTTCTTGAAACTGCTAAGGTTGAGCATCCTGTTGCGAAGATGATGATTAATGCATCATCAACACAAGACAGAATTGCCAAAGATGGAACAACAAGTACGGTTATCTTGGCGGGAGAAATGCTGCAAAACGCCTGGCAATTAATCCTTCAAGGTATACATCCCTCGACTATCGCTAGAGGTTACAGAAAATCCGAACAGCATGTGTTAGAATGTATGCATGAACTATTGATGAAGTCTAATGACGAAATTAGAAAAACTGTTGTCAAAACATCTCTTGCTGGCAAGGGCTATAATTCGATGCAAGAGATCATTGCAAATGTATCTCTAGATGCTGTTAAAATGGTAGCAGAGGAAGACAATTCAGTCGATATCTCAAAAATCAAATTGATATCTCAGACGGGTGGTAAAGTCGAAGATTCTAGAGTGTTTAGAGGGCTTATGTTGCCAAAAAAACGCATATCTAGTGATATGGAAAAGGAAGTCGTTAATGGAAAAATCTTGTTGGTTGATGGAGGCCTAGAAAACAAAAATGTTAGTACAGATTTGAAGTTAAATGTCACCTCTGTAGGAGTATTAGAATCATTTAGACAAGAGGAGAGAAAACTATTGTTTGAACAGGTAGACAAAATGGTCAAACATGGAATTACCGTTTTAGCATGCAGGGAAAGTATTGATGACGATGTCAAAAATTATCTTACTAAAGTTGGAATTCAAGCTTTTCGACGAGTTGCTAGAAGCGACCTAAATATGTTGGCTAGAGTTTGCAATGCAAGGCTAGTTCATTCAGTTCAATCAAGTTCCAAAAATGATATCGGAGAATATGTTGTGAGCAAAAATGTAACAATGGATGGGAAAGACTTCTGGATTGTCGAGGGAGAAGGTAAAGCGGCGACAATCGTTGCAAAAGGAAGTACCGTAGATATCATTGGTGAAGTTGAGAGATGTTTTGATGATTCTCTAGGCGTAAGTGTTCAATTAATCGAAGATGGTTTAGTTGTTTGTGGTGGAGGAGCATCTTATGTTGCGCTAGCTAGGAGGCTTAGACGTTATGCTGAGACTATCCCAGGAAGAGAACAATTAGCGGTTGAAGCATATGCTGATGCAATAGAAGTAATTGTTAGAGTATTGGCAGAAAATGCTGGTATTGACCCGATTTCAACGCTATTAGACGTTGTTGCTGAACAGACAAATACGAATTCTGACCAGATCGGCATAAATCTAGAGTTAGGAAAACCACAAAATATGGCTGATTTAGGTGTTTTAGAGCCGCAGGGAATTATCAAACAGGCATTGATTGGAGCCACAGAAGTTGCGATTTCAATTTTGAGAATAGATGATGTTTTATGGGCCAAGCAAGAAATGACGATGCCTGATTTGCCTGAAGAGGATATGTGAGGAAACAGGTTTGTTACCTATCAATATCGAACAGATATTCAAATACTCGAAAAAAACACGAAAATTCGATGGGGTCTAATAATTCCGTGTGCGTAGGCATTGATGATGTTGCTATACACTTCCCAAGACTGTATATGGATATGAAGGATTTTGCCGACCTTCGTGGTGAAGATTACGGTAAATTAAACAAAGGCCTCGGATTAAAAGCGATGTCAATTCCTGATGTTCATGAAGACACTGCGACGATGGGTGCGAATGCAGTGATGAAGTTGATTGATAGAAATGGTTTGAATCCTCGAAATATTGGTCGAATGTATCTCGGTACAGAATCTGCACTTGATGGAGCAAAGCCGACTGCTACATACATTGTCGACATGTTAACACAGAGATACTCTGAACGCTATGGTGCTGATTGTTTTAGAAACTGTGACGTTGTTGATATGACATTTGCTTGTATCGGCGCAGTTGATGCAATGCACAACACACTTGACTGGGCTGCAAGATCAACAGATGAAGATGAAAGAATTGGGATTGTAATTTTCTCGGACAACGCGAAATATGCACTCGAATCTGCTGGAGAGTACACTCAAGGTGCTGGCGGTGGAGCGATATTGATTCGTAGAAACCCTAGACTACTAGAGATTCCTGACATCATAGGTGTTTCAACCACCCCTGTCCACGACTTTTTCAAACCTCGCAGAGAGGTTTCTGTTAAATCAATAATTACCAATGTTATGACACTTGCACAAGAAGCTGGACAGTCGATCAAAAAGGGTATTGTTGAAAGAATGATTCGCCATTTACCGGCATCAACTGTGAGAAAACTGGGCATATTTGCTCATGGTGAAGAAAAAGTCAGTGTGCACAGAGATGAGCCGGTTTTTGACGGGCAATTCTCTAATCGATGTTACCAACAAGCTGTTAGACAAGCCTTCCACAATTTCAGACAAAAAGCGGAACGCTCTGGAAGATATAATCACGAAGAAGATGATAGATTCACTGAACAATGGGGCCGAATTATCATGCATTTACCCTATGCATACCAAGCAAAACGAATGTTCCCTGATGTTTTCAGACATGACCGTGAAGACACTGAGATGTGGGCGGAAGTTGCTGAAAATCTAGGACCTGCCCCGGAACCCCACAACTCTGATGACCCAGTAATTATCGAAATCTGGGAAAAGGCCATGGATGGTTATCGAAGAGCCATTTCAAAAACACCCCAATATCTCGATTTCCATGCTAGTCGAATTGAGAAAGGTCAACGAGCAAGCAGTCTCATTGGTAACCAATATACTGGTTCTATTTTCCTTGCATTAATGTCAACATTCGAATCTGATTTAGAAGAAAATGTCAATCTGGATAACATGTTATTTGGCTTGTGCGGATATGGTTCAGGAGCTAAAGCCAAAGTGTTCGAAGGTAAGGTTTCTCCTAGATGGCGTGAAGTTGTTTCTAGATGGCATCTATTCGAGAGATTGGCTGGAAGAGTTGCTATTGACCACATAACCTATGAGAATCTACACAAAGGATTGCAGAGTGGTAGTGTGGTTGAACCAGAAGGTGAGTTTGCCTTGGTAGAAATTGCTGAATCTGGTGTACAAGAAGGCGCTAGGCGCTATGAATGGATTGGTTCTTAGAAATCCATAACAATTTTACCGCAGTCGCCTGTTAAGGCTAATTCAATTCCTTCGGGATATTCTTGATAGTTAATTCGATGAGTTACTAATGTGTTGATGTCAATTTTATTGGAACTTAGTAACTCATGCATCTTGTCCCATGTAGTCCACATCTTGCGTCCGTTAATCCCTTTGACGTGGAGATAGCGAAACACAACATCATTCATTGGGACCTCTGTCAAACTATTTCCATAAACAGACAATATGTTGACATATCCTCCCATCCTAGTGGTGTGTATAGCATTCGACAATGCGGTTGGTGAACCTGAAAATTCACAACTATTGTCTACTCCTTTTCCGTCGGTGTGAGCCAATATTGAATCTATTACGTTGTCATTCTTACCAAGAACTAAATCGGCGCCTAACTTTTCAGCTAAATCCATCCTCAACTGGTTGTCCCAGTCAATGGCAATTACAAATTTTGCACCCATTGCTTTTGCGGCATTCACGGCAAACAAACCAATTGGACCCAAACCATGTATGGCTATAATTGAGTCAGTTACTGGACCGCCGGTAAGAGTATGAATTGCATTACCTAGTGGATCTTGAATTGATGCTAACTCAATGGGAAGGTTGTCTGGCAAATGTCTAGCGTTTATCGAGGGTATTGTGAAGTATGGTGCGAATGCCCCGTCGGTGTGAACTCCGAATATCTTACCATTCTCACAAATATGAGCATTCCCCTCGTCGCATCTATCGCAATCCCAGCATGCTAGATGGCATTCTACAGCAATTTCATCACCAATTTTGTGAGTCGTGACTCCATCACCTACGGCGACCACGGTGCCGCAGGTTTCATGGCCGGTTATTGTCCCTGGTGGTACATTTTCTGAAGCCCAATCATCCCATTTCCAGATATGAATGTCCGTTCCACAAATAGATGTTGAATGTGTTCTAACAAGGACTTCTCCATTCCTTGGGGCGGGAACCTTTGTTTCAAGAAGTTCAAAACCTCCTTCAACAGGCTTGGTTTTTTTCCAAGCCATCATGGTTTCAGGTATAGGCTCCATGTTGCTCAATCAACTGACAAGATAGACACCTATTGATAATTCGGTTTCGAAGTATTACAATCAAACACCAAAACTATGATTTCTCGGATATGTTGATTAAGGAGTCATCGGTGGTAAAAAACCCGTTGATGTGTCATGAAGTACGTAATTGTCAGCGGGGGAGTCTTATCTGGACTTGGAAAAGGCGTTACTGCAAGCAGTATTGGAGTATTGCTGAAAAGTGCCGGCCTCAGAACTACATCAATCAAAATTGATCCGTACTTGAATAGTGATGCTGGAACAATGTCTCCATTCGAACATGGAGAAGTTTTCGTATTAGATGACGGTGGAGAAGTAGATCTAGACCTTGGTAATTATGAGAGATTTCTTGATTTAAACCTGGGCAGAGATAACAATCTAACAACTGGAAAAATTTATTCAAAGGTAATTGAAGCTGAAAGAAGAGGTGACTATCTTGGAAAAACTGTTCAAGTTATTCCCCATGTTACAGATGAAATTCAAGAATGGATTGAACGCGTTGCTCATGTTCCTGCAGATGGAGAGGAAGGTCCTCCTGATGCTTGTATTATCGAGCTAGGTGGAACTGTTGGAGATATTGAATCTGCACCGTACATCGAAGCGTTGCGTCAATTTCAGTTTCGAGTTGGAAGGGAAAATGTAACATTTGTACATGTTTCATTGGTTCCTGTTATGGGGCCGGTCGGAGAACAGAAGACCAAACCGACTCAGCATTCAGTAAAGGAATTGAGAGGTTTGGGGATAACTCCGGATATACTCGTGTGTAGATCTACTAAACCGATGACAGATGAAACCAAAGAGAAGTTGGCTGCATTTTGTCATGTCTCACCTAATGCTGTAATGTCTACACATGATGTGCCCAACATCTATCATGTTCCATTGATGTTAGAAAAACAAGGATTGTGTAATATCTTAGAAGTTGATTGCAACAAGACTGGATTGTTAGAAGAATGGCGAGCAATGGCTCTTGATTTGGACACTTTAACTGAAGATGTTTCAATTGCTATGGTTGGCAAATATACCGGTCTTAGTGATGCATATCTTTCAGTGATTAAGAGTTTGCAGCATGCTGCAATGAAGGTGAGACGTAGGTTATCGATTAAATGGATTGAAGCTAGTCATTTGGAAGAAAATTGGAAGGAAAACAACGAAGATGAATTCACGTCTGCATGGGAGGAATTGAAATCATCTGATGGTGTATTAGTCCCTGGCGGGTTTGGGGATAGAGGCGTAGAAGGTAAAATCCTTGCAGCAAATTTCGCTAGAGAAAACAAAGTGCCATACCTCGGAATTTGTCTAGGTTTACAAGTTGCAACAATTGAGTTCTGTCGCAATGTTTTGGGGATGCCGGGTGCGAATTCAACAGAGTTTGATGAAAATGCAGAGTATCCGGCTGTTATATTCATGCCCGAGATATCTAAAACTCACTTAGGTGGAACTATGAGGCTGGGTAGCAGACCGACTCTATGGCAAGTTGATGATTGTAAAATCAAGCGTCTTTATGGTGATGGGGATTCGGTTGATGAAAGACATCGCCACAGATATGAAGTAAATCCGGATATTATTGATGATATAGAGCAGGCGGGATTGCGTTTTGTTGGTAAAGACGAAACAGGTCAACGGTGTGAGATATTCGAATTGGATGGGCATCCATATTTCGTTGGTGTGCAATATCACCCAGAATTCAAATCAAGGCCGGGAAGGCCTAGCCCTCCGTTCTTAGGATTGTTAATGGCCGCTTCTGGAATCGAATGAAATTAAATCTCTGAGACTCTAATTACTCTAGTTGTCCGGTATCCCTGAAGCATTTTAACGAATTTTCTTGTTCTAAATTCATCATCAAGAGATTCATCACCGGTATCTATCCTAACGTGTGATAACCCCATAAGTTTGGCAGGAGTTGCGACTCCCAATATTGATTCAATGCCAATCATTCTAAGCACTTCAGGCGATAATTGTAAATTACCTCTGCCTATCAAAAATCCTTGTCCTCCCATTGGTGATAGAAGTAGGAGTTTTTCTCCACTATGCGAGGATAAAATTTTGATTAATTCTTGTTCGTTCAGATCTGTATGTATTTTATTTTGATATTGAATATCTATCCCAAGTAAAGTCATTTCATGGCCAATTAACTGCCCTATTAATCGTAAGGTTCCACCGCTACCCCAGACCACCATTAAATCTGGGTTGTTACTAATTAATTCATCAATATGATTTGCCAATCCTTCGATTATTTCTTCTTCCGATGAGCGTTCTACCTGTTGTTTTGCCCCTTGCATAAACCTCGGGCTTGCAGGTGTTAATGCTTCTCCGTACATCCTAACTTTCCAACTACCTGTTAGATACACTTCTTCATCTAAATCCATAACCTCGGTAATTGATGACATAAGGTCTCCAATAACAAATGAAAATAATACCTCGGCAGCAGCATTTGGAGTTGTTGCAAAACATCCAGAATGCATCTTTACGCCACCGGGAACGCCGATTAGTGGTATCTTAATATCGCCTAATGCGTTGACAATATCTCTGGTTGTTCCATCGCCTCCTGCATATACAATGACATCTACTTTTGATTCGATTAATTGCTGTACTAGTTTGCTGGTATCTTCTGCGGAGGTAGATTTTGGAGTGGTGCCGAGTGAAGTATAATTTTGAGCAATCCAGTCTCCACCCATTCTACCATCTAATGCATACAATTCAGGGATAATTTTGCTTCTATTTAGTGAGGATTGTAACAGAGATGTGAATTTTTCTAAACATTGTTGCATTCTTGGCCCTGCTCTATCTTGTGCCCCAGCTTCTCTGGCTTCTTTTGCGCGACCGTCACTGCCCTTGAATCCCAGCCTGCCGCCCAATCCAGCATCTGGATTAACAACAATGCCCACTCGCATGATTGCTCCTGTTATTGATACTTCATCAAGGTCTGTCTTGATATTACTCATTAAATCAAAGATTTCTTGTGTGATAATCATATGTCCAACCATGGCAAACGATGAGTCGGTTCCAGAATTAGAAAAAATATTGGAACATAATTTTGCTGAAATGAAAATAGGTGAAGATAAATTCCAACAGAATGAACCGGCTAAACAAAAAATAAGTGATGCTAAAAAAATAATCTACCAAGAACGTTACTCTTCAGAAAATCAAACTGGAACAATAACTGTCAAACCAATAAAGGCAACTAAGGACATTATTAACGCCCCTATTGATGTCAAAGAAGAGACTATTGAAGAGGTTATTGAACAACCGGAAGATGAAATTGAGAAACAGGTTCTTGATGCTCCTACATCATCTATTGGTGATGATTTTGCTGTAGATTGGTGATTTGTTATTGATAACCAATATCATTAAATTTATCAATCTCCTTCATCTAGATTTAGCATGGAAGGATACGGTAAGACCGGTAAAGATGTGAAATGCCCTGTAATGCATGGATCGATGACTAACACAAACTACGGAATGGCAAATAGGGATTGGTGGCCTAAACAACTAGACCTCACAATCTTACATCAACATGACAAGAAATCTAACCCAATGGGTGAAAGTTTTGACTATCGTAAAGAGTTCAAGAATCTAGATTATGAGGCACTGAAAAAGGACCTGCATGCCTTAATGACTGATAGTCAAGATTGGTGGCCTGCAGATTATGGACACTATGGTGGCTTTTTCATTAGAATGACATGGCATGCTGCCGGTACTTATCGAACCGGTGACGGTCGTGGTGGTGGCGGTACTGGAGCGCAAAGATTTGCGCCGTTGAACAGTTGGCCTGATAATGGCAATCTCGATAAGGCTAGAAGATTGCTTTGGCCAATAAAGAAGAAGTACGGCAACGCCATAAGTTGGGCTGATTTATTGATTTTAACTGGAAATATTGCAATAGAATCCATGGGTGGACCTGTATTTGGTTTCGGTGGAGGTCGTCCAGATATTTGGCATCCAGAAGAAGATATCTACTGGGGTGCTGAAGATGAGTGGCTTGGAGATAACAGATATGGTGATACTAGACAAGATTTGCAAAACCCATTGGCAGCAGTTCAAATGGGCCTAATCTACGTTAACCCACAGGGACCTAATGCTAACCCAGACCCACTTTTGAGTGCTCAGGACATTAGAGAAACTTTCTCTAGAATGGCAATGAATGATGAAGAAACTGTTGCTCTGACTGCAGGCGGTCACACCTTCGGAAAGGCACATGGTGCAGGCCCAGAAGACCACAAGGGCCCAGAACCTGAAGGTGCGGGATTGGAAGAGCAAGGTTTTGGTTGGACAAGTGACTATGGAAGTGGTGTCGGAAGAGATACCATAACTAGTGGTATTGAAGGTGCGTGGACACCAAACCCAACCGAATGGGATAACGGTTATTTTGATATGTTATTCAAGTATGAAGATGATTGGGTTTTGACCAAGAGCCCGGCCGGTGCCCATCAATGGACTCCAGGAAATCCGGATGCTGAAGATATGGCACCTGACCCAGAAGATGCTTCGATTAAGGTGCCGACAATGATGACAACTGCAGACATGGCAATGATTAGAGATCCTGAGTATAGAAAAATCTCAAAGCGTTTCCATGAAAACCCTGACCAGTTTGGCGATGCATTCTCAAGAGCTTGGTTCAAACTACTCCACAGAGATATGGGTCCTAAAGTAAGATACCTCGGACCAGATGTTCCTGATGAGGATTTAATTTGGCAAGACCCGGTAACGCCTGGTTCAACCAATTATGATATTGCATCTGTTAAAGAAGCAATCAAGAGTTCTGGCCTTTCTGTAACTGAAATGGTCGAAACTGCTTGGGCAAGTGCATCAACATTTAGAGGCTCAGATATGAGAGGTGGAGCAAATGGTGCTAGAATTAGACTATCTCCACAAAAAGACTGGGAAGCAAACAAACCTGACCAATTGGGCAAAGTACTCTCAACTCTTTCAGATATTGCTGAAAGTAATGGTGCAAGTCTTGCTGATGTCATTGTTCTTGCTGGAAATGTTGGTATTGAAATGGCTAGTGGTAAAGAAGTTCCTTTCCACCCTGGAAGAGGAGATGCTACTGAAGAGCAAACAGATGCAGCATCGTTCAGCGTTATGGAGCCATTAGCTGATGGTTTCAGAAACTTCCTAAAGACAAATTATGCAGTGACTCCTGAAGAAATGATGCTAGATAAAGCGCAGTTGCTTGGCCTAACCGCTCCTGAAATGACCGTACTAGTTGGCGGTTTGAGAACTCTAGGTGTAAGCTCAGATGATAGAGGGCTGTTCTCTAACGATAACAGCAACTTGTCGAATGATTACTTTACCACATTATTGGACATGAGTGTGAAGTGGAAGCCTACAGGCAGTAATTCATACGACGGAATGGATCGTTCTACTGGAGAGGTATTGAGAAGGGCATCAAGAACAGATTTGGTGTTTGGAAGTAATTCTCAGTTAAGAGCGATTGCTGAAGTATATGCTCAAGATGACAATCAAGAGAAGTTCAAATCTGATTTCATTGCTGCATGGACCAAGGTAATGAACGCTGATAGGTTCGATCTTGAGTGAGTTCAATTTAGTGGATGCATATGTCAACCAAGAAACTTCGCCGCTATACCAAGCAACGTCGTTTAGTACATGATGCAATAATCAACAGAACTGACCATCCTACCGCTAAAGAAATTTTCAATGAATTAAAACCTAGTGGAATTGGTATTGCAACAGTTTACCGACAGCTTGCCGCAATGGTTGAAGACGGTATATTAGCAACTGTTGACTATGACAGCGAAACTCGATATGACCCGTTAACTTCACCTCATGCACACATAGTCTGTTCCGTTTGTAATAGAATAAGTGATATTGAGTTGCCTAGAGATGTTAATGATTTGGCACCAGAAAATTTAGGTTTTGAGGTTAATGAAATTGAATTAACGTGGAAGGGTATTTGTAATAATTGTCAGTAAAATCTCATTGATAATTGTTGAAACAAAAGGAGAGTTAAAAATGCGTACAGCAGTAGTTACTGGAGCAAGTAGAGGGATTGGTTCAGAGTTTGTCGCTCGATTATTAGAAGATGGTTGGAAGGTATACGCTGGTTATCGTTCAGAAAAGCATAGATTGGAATTGATTGATAGTAAAAATTTAGTTTGCCATCGACTTGATGTTACAAATAATGAATCTATTAGGGGTTTTTGTGAAAAAATAACTGGGAATGTAGACTTATTAATTAATAATGCTGGAGTTCCGGACGGTCGTTGGAGGAATATTAGTGAGA
>CALDPP010000167.1 GCA_937911345.1 uncultured euryarchaeote
TGGTGGCATGGCGAAAGTAATTGAAATTCTGTCGGAAAATCCGCCAGAAGGCTGGATTGCTGAAACATGGCAATCACATATTGAGAGTAATCCGATTGCCAAATATTTCCACCATCGAAAAATGGTCAATAGATTAACCAAACTTCTTGCCAGTCCCAATCACCCAGAAATGATTCATATTCATACTGCTGCAGATTGGTCGTGGAAGCGTAAAGCGCGATATGTTAAATTATGCAAACAATTCTCAATCCCTTGTATAGTTCATATTCATAGTGGTAAATTCAGTGACTGGTTGGGAAATTCTAACTCAAAAAATAGCAAAAACTTCCGTGACTTGACCTCCTCTGAGCATTGTAAAGTTGTAGTTCTAAATGATGGTTGGAAGGTTGAACTGAGTAGTAAAATTGGTAATTGTGTTGTGGTAAATAATCCAGTAGACCCCAAATTGGTGTTCGAGAATAAGGGTGTAGACTCTAAACAAATTCTCCTCTTAGGACGATATGACAAGGTAAAAGGCCATGGTTTTGCCATCAAATTATTGAATAAACTACGAAGAGAATATGACTCAAATATTGTCATGAAAATGACTGGGACAGGAAAATTCGATGTCGACGGATTGGAATGTTATGAATGGGTAACTGAGGAAGATAAATTATCCCTAATTCAAAACTCCAGCATGCTCATTATACCTTCGGAGTATGAGGGTCAGCCTCTAGTAATGCTAGAGGCTCTATTTTGTGGAACTCCATGTATAGTTAGTGACCGAATTATTGATTTGCCAAAGTCTGTAATCTCGGCAAAATATGGTGACCTCGATGATTGGTTCAAGAATGTTGTAGAACTCTTTGATAATCCTCCGGATAGAGCAGAGATAAACTCATCAGTACAACAGTTTAGTATTGATTCTATCAAACAAAACTGGCAGGAAATTTATGAGTCACTAACAAAATGAATGGCACTTATTAACGAATTTACTGACACATCCCAACTCAAGTTTTCCTCAGCGTATTGCCTAGATTGCTTTGATAAATCGCTAATTTGATTTTGACTGAGTCCCGACAACCACTTTACTCCTTCATCATGAAAATCATATTGCGGAACCAGCCGCATCCACGGTTTTTGATGACCATCGAAACGATGACCGTTATGGTCGATTCCAAAAATCAACAAACCGCTTGCACAATATTCACTTCGCTTTAATGGACTTGAAATTGCCCACATATCGATTTCTGGCATAGGCAAAATGCCAACTGTAGATTCCTTTAGGTGATTAGCCACTTCTTCAGTTGACATGGTTGGGAAAACAGTAATTTCATCGAAGTCGGCAGCAATTTTCTGCAAATCGGAGAAACAATCCCCGTCGCCAATAAGTTTCAAACTAATGTCTAAACCAGCCGTAATTGCTTTTCTTACCAACATTGGTAATGCTAAAACACCCCTGTGTTTGTCTAACCTACCATGATAAATTAACCGCAATTGGCCTGTTGACTCACCTGAAGAAAATTTCTCTAGGTCGACACCCGCGGAAATTTGAAACAAT
>CALDPP010000168.1 GCA_937911345.1 uncultured euryarchaeote
CGATCGGTTAGATCCAGACCAACCGCAATTGCTTCGGGAGAAAGATCGTTGCCTAGTTTAATCACGCACTCTATTTCATGATGAACGCTGCCTGGATGGGATGAAACTTGGATTGGCCCACTGCGCTGAATACAGTTATTTGGCTTGACAAAAAATACTGGTTCTGGTGGTTGTTCATTGCCTAGTTCTTGGGCATGTTTAGCAAATGTGCGGATTGAGCACCATAGAGCCATGAGCAAGCCAGTAAGAATCGGCTCATCAATCACTCGCTAGCGATAACTGTCAAAGACCTGCACCTAAAGGCCTTGACAATGAGCAAGGATTGGAGCATCCGTAAGCGACGACCGGTGCGTAGGAAACAAATTGCACCGTTACTCAAAGCGCTAGAAGAATCGTTAGGAATCGACCTATCAGTTGATGGCGCGTTTCTCGAAATGGCTGAATATGGGCCTTGGCAGATGGTGTTTGTTGACAAAGTTCCCAAAGCCATTGAAGTGAAAAATGCGGACAATGAACGATTTGCTTTCTTGACGCTGAGGGGCTTTCTTGAACATACTGATGCGGCAAAATGGGTCGAAGTTGACCACGGAGCAATTCCGTTTTTGATGAACGGAGCTGATTGTATGGTTGCCGGAGTTCAGGCAGCAGATGAGACAATTGTCAATGGTGAATTAGTCTGGATTAGAGATATGACTCACAAGAAGCCACTAGCCATTGGATGGTCGAAAATGGCAGGTGCTGAGATGGCTGAATCAAGTAAAGGCAAGGGTATCAAAACGCTGCACTGGTTTGGCGATGAGTTGTGGGAAATGGAATCCTAATTTTAGCCCTGCATGAAGGCGAAATTGAAAAATATACACACATCTAACCTCCATACAATGAGAAAGATTGCTGTTGCGTTGATGATTCTCTTTTCCCTAATGGTTATTCCGAATTCAATTGGCCAGAACCCCACTCCAACTGCAGCAATAGAGATGGATTGTGATAGTGACCCAATCGAAGTTTATCATCTCTATGAGATAAATGAAGGGGTATCTTATGAGGTCAACTTTGATCCATGGATTAATAGAGAATTTGAATGTACAATTTACAACCCAACTTCGTATCAAGAGGTTGTTGAGATATCCTATTCGATAGCAAACAGTCCCGAGGCAATGACCCTCGAAATTGATGACGAAAACATTACCATAGGTGGGTCGAGTAGTGAGAACTTTACTATGAGTTTAATTCTTGATGAAGATGTTCGATATGATGTTGAACCATATTCATTTTACTATGTTGAAATAACAGCAACTGTAACCGAAATTAATGGATTTCCGCCTACAAATGTTGCTTCAGACACATCAAATAGTGCAATTAGCATTCGAGAAATTCTGCAAGACTCTCGCTTAGGGTTTAATGTGAATCCTTCTGCCTCTCAGTTTTATGACGGATACCCGATTACCGGGCAATTATTCAATGGTGACTCGTGGTCAAACTATGACTATTCAACCTTGTTTGATA
>CALDPP010000169.1 GCA_937911345.1 uncultured euryarchaeote
GCTTTCAGTTTAACGAACTGTGAGTAATTACCTTTCCACGGCCACGCTCTGAGGTTGTCAACTTCGACTATTCTAGTACATACTTGGTCGAGGAAATATCTGTCGTGAGAGACGATTAACTGTGCACCCTTGAAATCTCGGAGAAATGCCTCGAGCCACTCAGTGGTTTGAATATCAAGGTGGTTGGTCGGCTCGTCAAGGAATATCACATCAACACCGGCAAGACCAACTAGTTGTCTGGCTAGAGCCAGTTTGGCTTTCTCTCCACCAGATAGAGCACTGACTTTCATGTCCATTGGATGTTTATCGAGGCCCAATCGCTCGAGGATTCCCTTGGCAATTCCCGCAACGTTGCCGCCTCCGCTACTAGCAAGCATTTGCTGAAGTTCGCTGTACCTCTCCATTATTGGCTCCCAGTCACCTTCATAGAATGAGGGGTCAATCATTTGTGCTTCAATTGCCGCAATCTCTTCTTCTAACTCTTGGAATTGTCTTCCTTTTCTACCGAGTTCTTCCTCGATAGTTGAATCAGATTCAATATCTCTAATTTGGGTAAGGTAAGCAATACGAATACCTGGAGCAAAATCAATGTCACCAACGTCTTGTTTTTGTTCGCTAATAGTGTTGAGTAGTGTGGTTTTCCCTGCGCCATTGTGTCCAACAATGCCAATTCTGTCACCGTCATTAACAATCATATTGATGTCTTTTAGTACATCAACCGGTCCAAAGCTACGATCGACGCCTTCGACGGTGATTAGCTCTCTTACCATGTTATCACTTAGCCTGTCGGCTGATTACCAATTGATAAACAAAGTCCTTCATTCGCTTAATCGAAGGCGGTAAATGCCTTGATGATGCGTTGCCGTCTTGCTCTATCTGCTCGTCGTTGCTTTTCCAACTCTCGACGGGCAGCAATTTGTCCTTTCATCATACCAGGGCAGCCAAATAAACAAACTGACAGGCCAAGAGCGCCGCCGATTGCTAAGGATGATAATAGGGGTAAGCCTAGAATCAGTGAATTAGAGAACCCAGTGATAATACCAACAATCATGCCGATACCAAGTGGTTTTTGCAGGGTTCGATAAATAAGAGATGATGTAGACTTTTGTAGCGCTAAACTCTGTTTGTCAGCACTAGAAATTGTTCCCACAGCATCTATAGTCATTTGATAGAAAAAATCAATGACGGTTTATAAACTAGTTGCCAACTCGTATAAACTCAATGCCATTAATGAATGGTAACCGGTAAGCGAATACCGGAAAACAGTCTGCATTTAGCCTTGTATTTTAGCAATCTCTGACTCATGGTGAGACAATAGGTTACGTAGTTTGACCTTCATTGAAGGAGTCAACATATCGTTGTCTGTAGTCCATTCTTCAGGATCTAGAATTAGGTTGGCAGCAACTTCATAGCCTTTCCAAACAGGTGCTTTCATGTTGTTAGCCTTCAATTCAGCTAGCAACCAATCTCTGGTTCCTTGTCGTGCACAAATGTCAGCGTCACTACCTGATGCATCAACACCAGCAGCGCCCATAGCAGCCTTCATTGCTTCCATGTTTGGATGAACAATTAGGTAAGTCTTCAACATGTTTCGACCATCTAGAACAGCTTGTTCAACAAGTGGTGAAAGTTTGAGATTCTCTTCTAGTGGTGCAGGTGATACATACTTGCCGTTTTCTAGTTTGAATTGACTCTTCACACGACCAGTAATCGCTAGGTAGCCATCTTTATCCAACTTACCTAAGTCACCGGTTCTAAAGACACCAGGTTCCATGATTACTTCTTTAGTTGCTGCTTCGTTGTTCCAGTAACCTTTCATGACGTTAGGTCCGTGAACGATAATTTCACCTTCATCCGGTCTATCTGGGTCGTCCCAAGCATCGGTATCGATGGTTACTTTGACACCGTTAGCGACAAGTCCGACAGTTCGCAGGCGAGATTTACCTGGACCAGACCAACCATTTGCGGCAACTAGAGGTGCAGTTTCAGTCAAGCCGTAGCCTTCATAGCAACTGAATCCAACCATTTGGATAAATTCAGCAACATCCGGTGATAGCGCTGCAGCACCGGACATACAGAATCTAATATTACCACCAAACCGGGCTCTAACTTTCTTCCAAACCAATTTGTCAAACAACTTGTCAAAGAAGCCACTTGCTGGAACTGCGTCACACTCGACACCAGCCTTGGCGATTCTTCTTGATGCATGTTTCTTGGCTTTACCAATCAATATTTTCTTGACACCTGTTGCAGCCTCAAATTGACTGTTGACTCGATCATAGAATTTGTTCCATACTCTTGGTACAGCCAGTAATACTGCAGGCTTGATTTCAATACATTCGTCTGCAATCTTAGTTAGGTCTGAGATTAGGTTGATGTGAACTCCACATCTAATCATCCAGTGCAAGTCAAAGGTACTACCGAATGAGTGAGCCCAAGGTAAGAAGGCAGCGTTTTTGTCACCGACATAGATCTTGAACGCAGATTGAACACACAGGATATTGGATAGTGTGTTCCAGTTCGTTAGCATAACACCTTTTGGATTTCCAGTTGTTCCTGATGTGTAAATTAGCGTGTTTAGAGCAAATGGGTCATCAGCGATTTCAAACTCATTTTCACTTGCTCTACCAGCAGCAACGAATTCACTCCACTTGTGTACCGTTACGCCTTCAGGTGGTAGTTTGTTAGCCTCTTCATCACCGAGCATGATAATTCCGCATGGAGGGTAAGCAGCTTTGTCGTCACCCAAGTTGTCTACTAACTTGTCAAGTGTTTCAGGGCCAGCAACTGCAAGGATAGCCGGTGTTGAATCATTCAAAATGTAAGCCCACTCTGCACCATGTTGGTGAGTATACATTGCGGTGTAAGCCGCGCCTATTGCGTTAGCACCGTAAGATAACGCCGCCCATTGTACGCTGTTGTCTAAAATCAGTGCAACTCTGTCACCGGCTTTCACTCCAACATCGTTCAAACTCTTGGCTACCGAGGTTGCCAACTCACCAAATTCATTGTAGGTCAAATGTACTCTTGCCATGCCTGCTTCTGGTATGTAACCAAAGCACGGTTCGCTACCAAAACGCTCTACGCTAGTCATCAACATTTGGTATAGTGTTCGTGGGTCTTCGCCTTCAGGGCCGTCCCATTGTCTGTCGTCGGGCTGTCGGGCCCATGCCATCTTCTCTTCTGCCATGAACACCTAGTGTAGCACAGAGCACTTGAAACCTGCGCCTGCCGAATTCTGCCAATTTTGCTGTATTTTACTGTAAGTTTACTTATTTTCCAGCACAGAAATCACATTAGCTCGCCAATCAGCACCATCGTTTCGGTTCGCTAATGGGCTTGCGGGACTTGGATGCCAGCAAGTTGTGATGGTAATCTCTCGCCCACTAGGCGTCAATCCGTTACCATTCTTTCCAGCATTGAATGTCATTCTTGCTCGTTTCTCAGCATACTTGCCAACTCCAATAATGCGCTCTATCTCCATTATCTCTACGACTTGTTTCAAATGTTCGTCACACGCATCGAGCACTGGTTTCATCACCGAAGCGGGTAAATTATCCGGAGTCAGATTTTTTCCAGTTTCTCCAAGTAATAATAAAGGACAATGATTGACAACGAAAATGTTGCTGAATACTTCTTTTCCCTCACCGTAGTGATCAAACATTAGTGACCACAACCGTTGTCCAGAGATTTCTTGGCGCTCCAAGTCAAGCCCAATTATCGGTCGCTTTGGATGAGCATTAGGTGGTGTTTCAAGTTGAAATGGTTTAATTCTCAATAGTGTTTTGGCGATATTGGTTGAGCCAAATGGTACTCCACTCTGTGCCATACCCCAAGGCCCGGGATTCATTCCTAGTAACAGTGTTTTAGCGCCAAGGCCGCCCCAATTACTCAGATATTGTTCGTGATGCTGCCAGGCATAATCTAGCGGGTTGGTGGCATGGGCGACAATGGTTTTTCGCTCAATTTTTTTTATTGCTTTATCACAAGCATTGGACAGTTGCTTTGCCGCCGAAATCAATTCCTCGACAACTGCCATGATTATTCTCTTATGAAGTGAATAAATGATACTTCCGCGTCAACTTAATCATTGAAGAAGGGTGCAAAATCTTCTTGCCATGA
>CALDPP010000170.1 GCA_937911345.1 uncultured euryarchaeote
CAATAACCGCCGTTAAGCGTAATCTTGGCTTTGTTAGCACTCTGCATGATGAAAATTCGAGTTTCCAACCATTTTGAAGGCTTGTTAATGCTACAAAGCATGATATTTTGTATGAAAAGTAATACCGTGTTTCAATGGAAGCGCGAAATCAGTCGTTTTTTACTCGTCTTTCTAAGTCTCCAGCATTTCGCTCTTTGATGCTATTTTCAGCTTTTAGAGCCGTATATGGGACTGGAATTTTGATTGTAACTTACTTCATTGCTACCAGTGACAATGCGCCAATTTGGACTTCGATTATCTTCTTGCTATTCTCGATGGTATTTTCTCGAATTCTATTCAAATTCATCAAGAAAAAGTGGGCTAAAGGAGAAGATACTTCTGAGCCTATGGTACCAACGACCGTGATTTGAACTCATCCACGGTCTCTTTGATACTGTCTTCTAATGAGATCCACTTCATTCCTAGTACATCGGTGGCTTTCTGTGAGGACATATTCGAATCTCCACGGAAGAAACCTTTGACGGTTTTTCTTGTCATGTAGCGCTTCTTGCCCCTAAGCCCGTTAAACCAATCAAACAATACCACTAGTGACATCATTGAGCGAGGAATGCCTCGCTTCGGGGCTTTACTGTCTGGATATAATCGCTTAACAGTACGACAAACATCTACTAATGTCAAATTATTGTGCGGAGCGAGAATGAATCTGCCTGCTGCCTCATCAACTTCATACGCTCTTCTGTGGGCGATTGCAACATCTCTTACATGAACAATTGATAGGGGAATTTTTGGCGCCATTGGGACATTACCATTGACGATATCAGGGAAGAAATCAACGCTTGGAGTTGGGTTGACAAATCCGCCACCAATAACGGCACTTGGGTTAATTACGCGCAAATCAATGTCGAATTCTTCCGCCAATTCCCAGGCTTTGCGTTCACTATCTGTCTTTGCAATAATGTATGGTGATGAACGCTCGGTTTGCCAATCATCTTCGGTTTTGGCTCTGCCCTTTGGAGTATTACCAACGGCTGCGACACTGGAAGTGTATACAACGCGCTTGATTCCAGCATCTCTGGCTGCTGTTAGTAAATGGGTAGTTCCAAGTAATGCAGTATCGATAATCAGTTGTCCGTCTTTGGTATTAGAGTAGATTGTTGCAGTGTGAAATAAAGAATCACAGCCACTTATCATCTCTGCCCAATTATCCGCATCAAGGATATCACCCTCGACTAATTCTAGCCGCTCTTCTACTTCGACATCTTTGGCATGTTGAATTACGTGGGCGGTTTTCGAATCATCTTTGAGGTCTCTAACAGAGCCTTTGACATTGTAGCCATTTTCCAATAAGTCTCTGACAATTTGATTGCCAATATGGCCATTTACCCCGGTAACGAATATTGTCTTGCCATTAGACTTTGGTTTAGTAGACATCAGTTCACCATTCGTTGTTCCGCTGATTGTTGTTAAAATACTATGTTTGTGATTAATCACTCATATTGATGTATTACGCTCATTTGGAGGTAACCATGCCCGCCCAGAGTGTCGAGGAAGAGTTAGCAGAACTAGCTGCACTTGTTGAAGAGGCTGAACGTCTCGGATTTGACCCATGGCCACCAGAAAAACCCGATAGGCCATGGGCTAAGTGGGCCTTAGGCTCGTTCATGATTATCATGATGCTATCCGCAGTATCAAAGGTCATGTTCCGCTTTGTCTCTATGTGAAATAGAGATTTCCTTTCGGTTACTCTGACTATTCAGTCTCTGCGAGTTAGTAGCGCTGCACCTAGAAGGGCAACAATACCAGCAAATGCAGTGAAACCTGGTGTCATCATTGGGTTCTCGTCAGAGTACTTATCAGCATCAACTGAGTACAGTCTAACGGTATTCCATTCTCCACCAGCATCGATATCTGGGTTGATATGAATCATGTCTCCGGCTGTAATCGTTCCAGTCGAATCAGCATCGTGGAACATAATTTCAGCACCTGGCGCAGTAGCCTCAGCGAGTGTGACCTTCAATACGTCATCGCCACAGCTCAATGTTTCGCCACCCATCATGTCGTCACTGCTTTCAGATACACAGTTTGCTAGAACAATGTGATAGTCTGCAAATGCTCCAATAACTTCGGTTTCGGACATCATATCTGCGGTATCAATCATCCAGTCGTATGCAATCATGTGATCATCATGGTCGTCATGGTCATGGCCATCGTGGTCATCATGTCCATCATGGTCGT
>CALDPP010000171.1 GCA_937911345.1 uncultured euryarchaeote
ATTGGCCGACATCCGCAATCCACAATCTATTCTCATTATCAACATCAAATTTCCATGGATTCCTCAATCCATGGTGGAGGACATAGTCAGAATCATTCTGGTAGTTATCTAATACTGGCTGAATGGTTTTATTGTTGTACGAGAAATATTGAATCGTTCCTAATGGTGTGTGGATGTTTTGCCCGTTTCCATACGGATCGCTGGAACCACCGCCATCACCCACGGACCAAAGATAAGTTCCGTTGCCTAAAGAATGAAGGTTACCACCATTGTGATTTCTATTTTGTTTGTCCAATAATCTCAACTCGACAAGGGTTTCTATCGCCAAATTTCCTCCAATAATCTCTATTGATGCTAAAATCACGTTTGACAAATCAGCACCACCGTCACAATCTATGTCACCAGTGTAAGATAGTAATATTTCATTACTGGTGTCAAAGTTGTCAGTGAACTCAAAACCAAGTAACCCCTGTTCATTATGGCATCTTGACAAAATTTGGCTAATATTTCCTATTTGTTCCAGTACCTGGCCATCCCAAGATGAGATTTTCCCATCTAATTCAGCAATCCAAATTTCCTCATTCAGCGGATGCTTTACCGTCTTGACTGGAGTTGAGTTCAATTGTATGTAATTCTCGCATCCATAATCTTCTGAGTCTGGTTGACACGGAATTTCGATTTTATCAGGCCATTGGAATCTTGGTTCTTCGTTTGAGAAATACCTATCATACACTTGATTAGCAGCAATTCCGGCAGAAAGTAATAAAATAGTGATTATCAATACTTTACTTTTCAAACTCATCACTCAGTGCTGCTTTCTTTTGGTTCAAGGTTTTGATTTTGGTTTCTATTGCGGATAAATATAGCACCCGTCGCAACAGCGAGTCCAGCAACAACAAGTCCGCCATAGAGCACTAGGTTTGATGATTCTTCAGAGGATGTTTTGTTTACCTTATCATTTAGGTAAGCAGCAATCCCTGGGACTTCTTCAATTGAGTCGCCATACGTGCCCATGTGTTCGCTTGAGTTAGTGATAGTGATGCCTGGTGTTCCTAGAACGTCATCAAGAATCTCTAAGTCACCAGCATTGTTGTTCATTGCATCCAAAGCTGTTCTCAGTGCAGCAACATCTGATTCAAAGAAAAATTCTGGATTGTACATGATCGGGTGGCTTGGCGCCCTACCGAAGCCTACTGTCTCACCATCTTCATTGTAGCCGCCTAATGGATAGAAGTCTTGTGTACTGGTAAAGTCTCCTTTGAAACACCAAGATTCAGGATTATCCCCACAGTAATCCGGAACAGTAGGGTCTTTGGCGAATGAAATGTAATCGGTCGCAGAGCCTAACTCATGTTCCGCAAGGCATCGTAGTGAACCACTGTATCCTCTGTATAAGGTGCCACTGTCAGGAATACTTGAGTCTTCAGAAAAGTGTGCTCTGACTGTTGTGTACAGTGAGTCCATTGTGTCAGGGTCGCCAACGATTTCAACATAGTCATTGTTGATTAAGAATCCCATGGGTAACAACATACCGGAACTACCTAGCGGAGAAGTATGGCATGAAATTTTACCAGCCATTAATGTGTAAGGGTCTGTTGTGGGGTCATCATCCATATCTGCCTGAGCCATGTCTGAATCCTTGTGCACCCACGCAACTGCGTTGTAGTAAGGTCTGCCATCGGCTTTTTGTTCAGCGGCAGCAACTTCGAAGCCTCGTGTAGACATACTAAGCCATGCGGCGCCGCCATCTAGAAATCCTATGTCAGCCTTGCCGTATTCTAGGGCAGCAATAGTTGCA
>CALDPP010000172.1 GCA_937911345.1 uncultured euryarchaeote
ATGGCTTCAACCTCATCAATTGAATCCAAAATTAATCGAGCATCATCTCCATACTGAGCCATTACAGTTTCCTTCAAATTATCAAGGGGAAGCTTTTGTTTGGATGCTTCTTCATCAAGAATTGATACAGTCATTTTTTGTTTGTTCCCTTCATCCTTCACCCTTGCCACCTCATTCATACCTCAATGCCTGCGCAGGTTGCATTCTCAAAGCTCCCAAAATAGGATAGAGCGCTCCAATCACTCCAATCAAAATCGTTAATCCGAAACTCGTTAGAATACTCACTCCATCGACAGAAAACTCCAATGAAGTGATTGAATCCATAGAAGAGGACTCTGGCGTGGGATTGAGAATTTGGCCAGGTTGGAACTGTTGAGGAGTTGATTCATCTTCTGTAGATGATGCATCATTTGAACCCGATTCAATGAGCATTGTCTGCATCATTGGACCGGCAACCAGTGTAACGAGAATGCAAACTACAAATCCAAATGACGCCATGAAAATCGATTCACTCAAGAATTGGGTCACGATTTTCGAATTTGGTAAGCCAATTGCTTTGAGAACACCTATCTCATTGACCCTCTCTTTGGTGATAATTACCATGATGAATCCAACCACTAACAAAGATGCAAAAAGTGCAGCCATCGCTCCCAAATCTGCATTACCACCGATTATGTCTATTGATTGAGCGATATCATCACCTTGCTGTTCTGACGCGGTCTGAATGGTCAATTCATCTCCGTATTCAGCTCGCAGGAAATTCATAGCATCATCAACCAGTTCAATTGATTCCATCGTAATCACCACTTTGTCAAAACCTGTGGTCCCTGTTATGGCCTGCGCTATGTCAATGCTCATCAAAATAGTAGCATTTGTTTGGAAAACCTCGCCAGATATCAGACCAACGACATTAAGCAAAAACCCTTCAAGTTCGATAGAATCTCCAACGCCGATTTCGCTAGAAAAAGCAGCATCTACTCCGAGAAGTACGTTGTACGAACCAGAATCAGAATCATTGAGCATCCTACCATCAACTAAAATCAAATCCTCTGAAACAAATCCTTCAAGTTCTACACTCAAATTTTGACCTGAGATGAACCGAACTGCTGCTCGTAAAGCATCTGGATTGGGTGGGCCTCCTTGGGCTAAGACTTCACCGATTCGTGACCGATCAACCTCATTAACAAATGTTTGAACCGATTCAACTTGGCTCATGTTGTTCGTAAGGTTGAGGATGCCTTCGTCAATTGAAGCAGAACTATCGAAAGTCGCATCGGAGGCAGTGACCACAATTGTTCTTCCCAGACTGTCCTCGAGACTAGCAGCTTGTGCTTCGATGCTTGTTGCAACGATACTTGATGTCAGAAAAATCGCAAGTGAGAATCCAATGATGATAATGACTCCAACACTCCTACCGGGCTTTCTCTTTACATTTCGAGCTCCACGAATAATTGACTCCATTAAGACATGAAGTAATGCAAAGGCAATTCAAAACCACCATGTATTGTGTGCAATACAATGCAAAAGGTAGTTTGTTGTGAAAATGCATTCGATTTAATTTAAATATCCATTCTTCAATGAAATGTTGAAAGGCTGCATCGGGTTAAATCGAATTATGAACCCAATCGTTGCATCACTGCTAGAGTTTAATGAAGCATTTGAAATTCCAAAATTGGAAACTCCAGGATTAGGCCCAGATGAACTAATTGAACTACGAATAAAGCTCCTAACTGAAGAAGTCCAAGAATACGCTGAAGCAGCAAGAAGTGGTGATTTGGTCGAAGTTCTCGATGCGTTAGCAGACATCGGATATATCCTAGCTGGTACCATAATCAACCACGGAATGCAGAATATCTATGATGATGCATTCAATGAAGTACATCGCTCAAACATGGCCAAACTCGTCGATGGTAAGGTGATTCGTCGAGACGATGGCAAGGTGCTCAAGCCAGAAGGCTGGCAACCTCCGCAACTAGCACAGTTTGTCGAATGATTCGGTTGAGTTATTGCTTAGAACCATTTAGGAATGTTATGAGCCGCCCTGTAGCACTGGTAACCGGAGGCGGGCAAGGCATCGGTGCAGCAACCTGCACGAGACTTGCTAACGACGGTTACGACGTATTGTTGACCTACAATACCTCATCAAAGCCTGCGGAAATGGTCGTTGACCAAATTAGGCAGAGTGGTGGCGATGCGCTTGCCGTTAAGGTGGACTGTGCTAACGAAGGCGAAGTTGGTTTGCTTGGAATACACCCCTGGATGGCAAGAAAAATCGATGTCCTAGTGCTAAATCACGGAGCCTACAATCGAGTCGCAGCTGATGAATTAACTATCGAGACACTGCGTGAAACTATGGCGGTTAACTTCGAAGGTTCTGTCGCAGTTTGGAAAGCCATACAACCACATCTTAGCGATGAGGCAAGGATGGTAGTGGTTGGATCGCAATTAGGCACTAGAGGCTCCCCCCATGGTGCAGATTATTCAGCGTCCAAAGCGGCATTGGCGGTTTGGGCAAGGTCTCTAGCCCAACAGGTAGGTCCGGAAGGCAAGCGAGTCAACATCTTGGCTCCAGGCTATGTTGATACAGCAATCTTGGCAGGCGACTCCCGATCAAAGAGAGAACAAAGAGAAAATGAAGTGCCACTCAAGAGAGTTGGGACTCCAGAGGATATGGCAAGCACAATCGCTTTCTTGGTTAGTGATGATTCAGCCTACATCACTGGTAGCATAATACACGTGAACGGTGGACTATACCTGCCTTAATACCATAATTGAAAACTATCCGCTGTTTACATTGCACAGGAGGGATAAGATGACCAACGATTGGGATGATGACGGCGAGTTTGAAAATCTGGCCAATCTAGTAATAGATGATTCAGATCTACAGTCTAAAGACCCATTTGACCTCTCAAAAGCGCTTGAAGGAGCGGCATTAGAACACCTCCATCCAGACAAAAAACGGTTCATACTGCACTCTGAATTCGAACCATCTGGAGACCAACCAAAAGCAATTGAAAATTTGATTTCTCAATTGGAAAATTCACAAGAAAGGTGTGTCTTACTCGGTGTTACTGGCAGTGGTAAGACATTTGCCATGGCTAAAGTGATTGAGAGATTGAATATTCCAACCCTGATCATGAGTCATAACAAGACACTAGCAAGACAATTGTATCAAGAAATGGCCGGCTACTTTCCAGAAAATGCGGTTGATTACTTTGTCTCTCACTATGACTATTATCAGCCAGAAGCATATCTGCCTAAACGAGATTTGTATATCGACAAAGAGTTGTCAATCAATGAACGTATTGAGCAGGAGAGATTCGCTGCTGTAGCTTCATTAGTCACTAGGCCTGATTGCGTAATAGTTTCCTCGGTCTCGTGTATTTATGGTTTGAATCCACCTGAAACATTCCTTGAATCTCACGTTAGATGTCATGTCGGACAACAAATAGAACCAACAGATTTGCTAAAAGAATTGATTGGGTTACAGTATACTAGAACTAACACAGACCTAGCAAGAGGCAATTGTCGTCTACGAGGCGAGGTTCTCGATGTATGGATGCCGTCAAGGGATGACCCTTTGAGGATACAATTTGACTTTGATGGCGTTACCAAGGTACAAGTTTGCGATCCAGTTTCTTGGGAGGTACTGGATAACCTCGACGAAGCTTGGATACATCCAAAAGAATTCTTCATGACAAGCCCCGAAAGGTTTGAGCGAGCTCTTGAGTCAATTGAGACAGAGTTAGATGGACGAATTGCCCATTTCAAGAGCCTCGGTAAGGAACTAGAGGCTCATAGAATTGAACAGAAGACTCGCTATGACCTAGAGATGCTAAGAGAAATTGGACACTGCCAGGCGATTGAAAATTACTCACTTCATTTTGATGGCAGAGAAAGAGGAGAAAGGCCATACTGTCTGCTCGACTTCTTCGCTGCTTGTGCCAAGCAATTCCATGGCGATGCAGATAAATTCCTCGTAATCATGGATGAATCACATGTGAGTTTACCACAAGTTGGAGGGATGTATCATGGTGACCGTTCTCGTAAAGAGAGTCTGATTGACCATGGTTTTAGATTACCTACAGCCGCAGATAATAGGCCGTTAAAGATACCAGAATTCCAATCCTTAGTCCCGCAAATGGTCTATGTTTCGGCTACGCCAGGTGAACGTGAGTTGCGTCATCTGTGTGAAGTTACTAAACAGTCGATACCCAATGGACTGTTGCACGCCCAATCTAACGGCGGAGCAGGCCCCCCAGACATCAGCAAGAAACATCCAGAATCGGAAAGCATGTACGATATGATACAATCTATTCAACACATATCCAAGATGGAAATTAGACCAACTGGGTTGCTCGACCCCAATATCGAAGTTAGAGGCACTGAAGGGCAGGTAAGTGATCTGTTGTCAGAAATAAACCAGCGAGTCGAGAAGAATGAGCGATGCCTCATCACCGTACTTACCATTAAATTCGCTGAAGAAGTATCAGAGTACCTGAACAGTATGGGGATTAAATCGCACCACTTGCATTCCGAAATAGACACTATTGAGCGTTCTGAAATCATCAACGCACTCAGAATTGGTCACATTGACGTTATTGTGGGAATCAATCTACTTAGAGAAGGGCTCGATATTCCGGAAGTCAGTTTAGTAGCAATTTTTGATGCCGACAAACAAGGTTTCCTCCGAAACGAAAGAAGTCTGCTACAAACCATCGGACGTGCTGCTAGAAATGAGAACGGCAAAGTAATTCTGTATGCCGACGGCATGTCACCATCTATGTCTGCTGCAATACAGCAAACACTTGAACGAAGAGCCAGACAGGAGGCTTACAATACCACCCATGACATCACCCCTAAAACCATCAAAAAAGCGCTTCCGGCAATGTATTCGAAGGATGAAGAATTTATCTCAGGAACCAATACCTCTGCAGGGAACAAACGACTAGTCGGTAAGAAAGGTGGCAGAGGAGATGGTGATTGGGCGCAGAAATTAGGCATTGGTGCTGGTTCTTGGGCTAGAAGCAGTAGTGGAAATAAAAATCCAATTGAAAATTCGAATTTCCAATTGACTTATGATGAGCCAAATGATGTTGATAATACCCTCTCGCCAGAACAAATCGCTGATTTACTAGTTGAATTAAAAGCCGAGATGGAAAACGCCGCAAAACAGTTAGATTTCGAGCAAGCAGCCAAACTTAGAGACAGGATTTTTGAATTAGAGCAGTTATTATACTCATAAACAGGTTCATGTTTGGGATGTTTTTGGCATTACCATGGCGATATCACCGGATGACTTTGACATTCCAGTCTCAGACTATGATTTTGCCAAAATCACTAACCCTGGTTCACTAATTGACCAAATGGCCAAGGCGGGCGGATTTACCGCAACAAAACTAGCAACTGCGAGAGATATCTTGAGTGAAATGAAACAGCAAATTGATGATGTTGAAGGAGACCCTAACAAGGTCACTAACTGGATTTCATTCCCTGCATGTTTGTGCGCAACTGGAACTAGGAGTTTCTTTGTCGAAGCAGCAAAACACAAAATGTTCAACGTAATCTCTACTACTTGCGGAACTCTAGATCATGACATTGCACGATCTTATCAAAACTACTTCCATGGAGCTTTCGAACTTGATGACATAGAACTTGGTGAACATTCCCTCATGCGACTAGGCAACGTCATTGTACCAAATTCATCCTACGGCGAGATTATCGAAGAAGTAGTCATGCCGGCTCTCGAGGACATATACAAATCTCGACAAGAAGAAACTGGGCTTACGGGAGCTGATGCATGGATTGGGTTCGGTTCTATTCACTTGGTTTGGGAATTAGGTAAGCGAATTGGCAAGCCAGATTCTCTAATCTATTGGGCTTGGAAAAATCAAATCCCGGTCTGTATACCTGGAATTACTGATGGCTCAATTGGTGCGCAACTATTCATGTTTAGACAAAAGCACCGTGATTTCCATATTGATACCTTAGCAGATGAGCAGGTAATGAGTGACTTAACTTGGGACGTTGAGGTTTCAAATGCGCTGATGGTTGGCGGTGGAATCTCAAAACACCACGTAATTTGGTGGAACCAATATCGTGGCGGACTTGATTCTGCAGTCTACATTACTACTGCACCAGAACATGATGGCAGCCTTTCTGGGGCAAGACTCAGAGAAGCAATATCTTGGGGCAAGATGCGCCCTGAAGCACCTAATGTGTGTGTCGAGGGAGATGCAAGCGTGCTACTTCCGCTGATTGGTAGCGATTTATTTGGAGGCAATTAAGATGAGCAAGAGAAGTAATGCAATGATGATGGTTCTAATCATGGCTTTTATGTCATTATCGGGATGTTTTGGTGAAGATGAGGTAGAACTTGTCGAAGAAACCTCGGGTTATTTTGACTTCATCGACATGCTTGACGGCCGAACTTGGTACCATTATCCGGGAGGAGTAAACGCATTGAATAACACCAGCGTACTTGGTGGAAACAATGTCCCATACTACTCTACTTCCTCTTACTATAGTATTGGAATGTCAACCTTTGAACCAACTATGGGTATCACTTCATCAGGCAATCTATACATCACAAGTTGGGGTAATGGTAATGCTGGTTCAACAGCAATCGTGCAATGTAGCAACATGGTGGAAATGACATCTATCAGCGACTACACATGTCAAGATGTGTATGGAGCAGTTCCTCCTGTAGCAAATTCGAATGATCCGTACGTATATGTCGACCCTTGGACTGATAGAATAATGAAATTTGACATGCATGCACTTGGAGGCATGACGGTTGAGTGGTCTGATGATGAAGGACAATCCTGGACCGGGCCATCTATTGCCACGGGATACTCCGTACAGGACCACCAAACCATCGCTTCATCGCCTTATGGAGGGCTTCTACATGAGACATTGTGGGTATTTTGCATAAATGGCAACTATCCCGCACCGTTGTGTTCAGCGAGCCAAGATGGAGGCTTTACTTGGGGTCCAGAACTTCCGGGTGCCCCAGTAGACTGTCAGAGTGGTGGTTTGTCGGCACACATTATTGGTGCTGAAAATGGCAATTTCTACCGAGGACAGATTGGTTGTGACGGTACTGGATATTCGATGTACAAAACTGAAGACGGGGCAATAACATGGACAGAGCATGTACTGCCAACCGAAGAATCTGGTACTGCAGATACTTGGAATGCTGAAGAAGCTCAAGTAGATACAGATACTGAAAGCAACGTGTACGCCATGTGGATGGGGATCGACAACTTGCCGTACTTCTCATATTCTACAGATGATGCTGAGACATGGTCTGATGCAGTAATGATTGCCCCCAGCCACCTACAAGGTACCGGTTTCCCAGTTGTAATCGCTGGCGACCCGGGCAGAGTTGCATTCGGATACATCGGGGAAGATGGTGACGGATTGTGGGACGGATACATTTCGGTAATGACCGACGCATTCAATGAAACACCACTGATAACAACAGTACAGGTAAATGCCGATGATGACCCACTGGATAATGCAAGTCCAACATGTGGTTACGAAAGATGCGGAGGGTTTGGAGACTTCATTGACATGCAGATCGATGCTTATGGCCGTCCTTGGCTGGCATTATCGCACAACCCTAACGGCGATACTGGTATTTTTGGTACCTTTACTAATGGCCCAACTCTATACGGGGAATTAACCGCATTAACCGTGATACCAGAAGGTGGACCTCAGACTCTTTAATCAAAGTCTTTAGTAGCAAGGTAATGCATTAGTGATGTCCTTAGAGGCGTCAAGGGCCGCCATCCTTCACCGTCTATATCGATTAAAAGGTCGTTAATTATTGATAAATCTGGCCTGGTTGACGGCGTTATTTGTGATACTTTAGCGACCGTTGGATGGATTACGGGTTTTGATTCTAAGTGACTGGTTTGAAATTGTCCGGACGAACCGGCAATTGTCCGATTATACAGTAATTCCAATTGCTCAAAGGTCTCTTGATTAGTCCATCCCCTGCGACCACAGATGTGTATCAATTGTGGAAGTGGTCTTGTATAATCAATGAGCCTCAATAATCCTGCCGCAACATCTTGTTGAGAGACCCACCAATGTTTTTTATCCCAAGGTTCAATTAAATCCCTAGAATTTGAAAGACAGAGGTCGAATAATTCGTCTAATTTTTCGTTAGCTATACTTTCTACTTCTGAGAAAGAAATTAAGTCATGAATGTAGATTATATTCAACGATGTTACCTGCACATCTATTCGGCTGTTTCCGTCTAATAGTAGTATTACGTCACAATCTATGCCGGCAAGAGCATCAAAATCCACAGTTTGCTCATGTAAAGCGAAATAGAGCAACATATCGTTTGAATCAACCAAATCGGGATTGAACAAGATGGGTCTTTCAGAAAAAACTTCCAGCTCTGTAGACATCTTCGAGATTAATAGATCATACCAATTATCTACGATACTACATTTAATATTGTTACAAACAAGTTTGTGGATTAAGTCCTCGCCAACGCCTAGTAGTTCACCTAGAAAATGCACTACTCTAGGTTTGGACATGGTATCTCTAAACAGTTATATTTGATTAAACGAGCGATAAAGTCAAAATAATTTTTCAATTATAAATTACATTTTTCAATTAAAAAATATGCATTTTTGAAATGCGAACGAGTAAAATGATCTAATTTTGAATTAATTCTGGGCCTAATTGTAAAAATGATAATTTATCACTATATTAGAGATATTAACTATATAAAAAAATAGATTATACGACATTCGAAAAATGAAAAAAAAAGTCTGATTTCAATTGGAGTATCTATAATTATACGACAAATTCAATTGGTTTTTTGGTTCTATAGACCAAATAGTATAAGACCCCCCACACAAGAGCATCATTTAACCGGGAACGAAAGCCGGACATGGAGATGGGAAAAATGAAGAATGAAAAATACAACATCCAGGAGTTACTCCAAAGGGATGTATATGTGAATGATAAAAAAGTAGGAACGATAGTTGGAGAAAGGCACCACCCTAATGAGGCAAGAGTCAGATCCATGCGAATTCAAGTTGAATCCGATGTTGCTGACGAATACATGAGGAAACCTGCAGAACTTGCACCTCTACCAAAAGAGCTAGTACATAGTATACGCAATGATGGTACAGTAAAACTATCGAAGTCCATGCGAGAACTACAACGCAGATGGAGAAACACCGTCCGTATTGATGAAAAGTTATATGCGCCAGACGAGATGCTAGATAGAGCAGTATTAGATAACCAAGGAAGAGAAATTGGCGTCATAACAGAACTATTCAAGATCAAGAGAACTTACAAAGGAGTTATTGTCAAAACTAGACTTGGAATTCAAAAGGAGTTTGGGGTTGAAGATACCCTCCGAATACCAATAACTGCTTTTTCTCGTACTAGAGAGAGATTGGACGAAGTTGTACTATCCAGAAACTTCGACAAGGTCCTTCAGTTGCCTTCTTACATTTCAATAAATGAATTAGAAGACGAGTGAATAACTCTATTGTGAAGGATTAATTTATTCCGTCACTATTATGACGGGGAGGTCAG
Organism: uncultured euryarchaeote; assembly: GCA_937911345.1. Taxonomy (GTDB): domain Archaea; phylum Thermoplasmatota; class Poseidoniia; order Poseidoniales; family Poseidoniaceae; genus MGIIa-L1. The sequence continues at coordinate 9,571 of CALDPP010000172.1, forward strand.
TCGGCGACTTGCCTTTGCGCGGGTAGCTTAGTCGGTTGGAGCACCCGGCTGATAACCGGGAGGTCGCAGGTTCGAGTCCTGCCTCGCGCAC
>CALDPP010000173.1 GCA_937911345.1 uncultured euryarchaeote
GGATTCTGTGATGGTCCTGGTGCAGTTGACGGCGTATGTTACGCTGGTCCAGACTCACACCCACTTGACCCAGCACTGCCGATAAACACCGATGGCGACGCCTTCCCAGATGAAGATCCAGACGGTGAAGGTGGCTTGATTGCTGACGATGATGACGATAATGATGGTTACCTTGACACCGAGGAAGTTGCTTGTCTGTCTGACCCACTAGATGTCAATGATGTGCCGAGTGATATGGACGGCGACGGAATTTGTGATGCCTTGGATGATGATATGGACGGTGACGGAATCCTCAATGATGAGGAAACCAATACTGGCGACTACATCGATGACCTAGATGCACTGACTGATGCAGCTAATCCAGATTCTGATGGCGATGGAATATGTGACGGACCTGCAACACCAGATGCGAGCATTTGTCTTGCTGGTCCAGACGCTTTCCCGACTGATCCTGCCGCCTCATTAGACACTGATGGTGATGGTATGCCAGACGAAATCAGTGGAGAATCGACCACCGGATTAATCGAAGATGACGATGATGATAACGATACAATTGACGATGCCACAGAGATGATGTGTGGCACTAACCCGAAGGTTGTCAATGCATTACCAGACATTGATGGTGACGGAATTTGTGATGCACTCGATGACATCGCAGACCTACCATTTACCTTGACCTATGATAGTCAACATCTTGACCTGTTTAGAAACAAGACCATGGACGCATTCATGCCAAACGTAACCGGTCTTGGTGATGTTGCAAGTTGGGAATTAGACGGCGAGTTGCCAGAAGGTTTGACCTTCGGTATCAGCGATGCAAGAAGTGCTGGCTTAGACGGTGGAATTCGTGGTACTCCGGTTAATGCCACCGAGGAGCCATTGAACATCACCATATGGGCTAACAATACCAATTATCAACAATCATTTGCTTTGATGCTAACCATATTCAACGATACTGATAACGATTCATTGCCTGATTCCTTGCCGGCAAATTACACTGGTAATTTGACCGCCGATGATGACGATGACGGCGATGGATGGTATGACCAAGATGAGTTGAATTGTGGTTCTGACCCACTTGATACTACATCCGACCCAACCAACACTGAAGGCAAAATTTGTGAAAAGTTAGCTGATGGTGGCAAAGATGACGGCGAGGACGGCCTTGCTTGGTGGTGTTTCCCACTATGTTTCATCTTGCTATTATTCCTGCTAGTGCCACTGCTACTATTCCGCGACAAAGTGATTGGCGTCATTGATGATGCAGAGCCAGAAAACACCACCTCGAAGCCTAAGTTCGTGAAAGGTGCAGGTCTTGCTGATAATCCGTTTATTCTCAAACCGTTCAAGACGGTAAAGCCAGGAGATACGATTTACAGCAAGGAAGTCATCACCATTACTGACATGACGCCGGGCTTGAAGGTCAAGTCGGTGGACTATTTCGACCGAGAAAATGGTCACAAGTTCACCATGCAAGACCAAGCCGGCAGCGATGAAGGCGTGCGAATGATCGAGGCCAACGAAGAAGGCGAGATTAGTTTCCGAATGATTTTCGATGACAGTCTAGAACCTACTTTACCTGGTGGTGAATTCAAGGGTGCAATCAAGATTGGTCATCGCTCAGTATACTTGTCTTGGGACATTAAGGTCAAGCCAGACCCAGACTATGTCAAGGAACAAAAGAGACTTGAAGCAGAGCGTAAGAAGGCTAAGAAGCAACGTGAGAAGGAAGCTGCTGAAGCAGAAAAACAACTCAAGGTTGAGGCTGAATTAGCCGCCATTGCTGAAGCACAAGCCAAGGCTAAACAAGAGAAAGAAGAAGCCGAAGCGGCCAAGAAAGCCGAAGAAGAAGCACAAGCAGCCATAGCCGCTGCTGAGGCTGAAGAGAAGGCTGCAGAAAAGGCGAAAGCGAAGGCAGAAAAGCAGGCAGAAAAGGAAGCCAAGGCGGCAGAAGCCAAGGCAAAGAAAGAAGCTGAAGCAGCCGAAAAGAAAGCCAAGAAGGAAGCCGAAGCAGCCGAAAAGAAAGCCAAGAAAGAGGCTGAAGAGGCAGAGAAGCAGGCTAAGGCGGAAGCAGAAGCAGCCGCAGCAGCAAAGGCAGAAGCCAAGGCCAAGAAGGAAGCCGAAGCGGCTGAAAAGAAGGCTAAGGCAGAAGCGGAAAAGGAAGCTAAGGCGGCAGAAGCCAAGGCGAAGAAGGAAGCCGAAGCAGCTGAGAAGAAGGCTAAGGCTGAAGCAGAAAAAGCGAAGAAAGCCGCTGCTAAGAAGCCAGCAACCACCAAGGAAGCCAAGAAGGAAGAGGAGATTCAGCGTGTTAAATCACGTGCGAAAACCATTAACTTCAAGGTCATAGGTGTTGCTTCATCAACCAAGTTGAAGAGTGAAGTCAAGAAGGGTGCTAAGACACTAGAAGTTGCTGATGCGAAAGAGTTCGCAGATAGCGGTAGTGCCGCAATAACCGATGACAAAGGCTCGACGGTAATCAGTTGGACCGGTAAAGACGGAAATACTCTAACCGGCGTATCTGGTGTCACACGAGTCTTTGGCAAAGCATCAGTTGTAATGGTGAAAGATGACCTCCAAGTCATCAAGGGTATTGGCCCATTCATCGAAGAAAAACTGAATGCACTAGGCATCACAACATACCGGCAAATTGCTAACATGACTGCTAAACTTGAAGACCAAGTCAACGAAGCAATCGAGTTCTTCCCAGGCCGTGTCAAGCGTGACCAGTGGGTTGCTCAAGCCAAGATTCTACTTGGTGAAGATGCTAAACTTGACGAAAAGGCACTGAAAGAAGCCGAGGAGTTAGAAAGAATCGCCCAGAAGGCTGAGACAATTGACTTTGCAACCCTTGGTGTTGCTACACTCGACCAAAAAGACGACCTACAAACCATCAAGGGAATTGGGCCGTTTATTGCTGACAAGTTGTATGCCCTAGGAATCTACACTTTCGAGCAAGTTGGAAACATGACTCCTAAGATCGAAGAAGAGGTCAACAAGGCGATTGAGTTCTTCCCTGGAAGAGTCAAGCGAGACGAGTGGGCCAAGCAAGCGCGGGAACTTCACAAAAACAAGAAATAAGGTCATATTCCTATTATAAACGGGATAAAGAGATATACTCCTATCTTGAGCATGGTCCATGAGCAGTGCGTATGCTTTACCGCTTGACCAGCAAATTAAGGCTAGAGATTCTTCAAGAAACTCTAATTCAACCAAATCATTGGTGTTGTCTATATTGATGATTTCAATGTCGTTATCGACCGGAATTATTGAAGTAAATCAACCAACATCCAACTTGGAAGAATCTCCGGCAGAATTTGATATTTCACCGATATCAGAATCTATCTCATCAGTTCTTGCATCGATAACGGAATTGATATGGCCAACTGAAGATGCAGGGGAACTAGATTCCTCTGAAGCCATAAATGCAGGAGCTCGGTCAACTCCGCCTAGCATATCGCTATCTGCAAGTTCTTTGGCGTTGATTTATGACATTGAAATGGAGGAAATCACTCCATCAAATTCTGGTGGTGCTGCAACATCGTGGTCGATTAGCCCGACCCTCCCAGGAGGCTTAGCTTTTGATACCTCTACAGGAAAAATTAGCGGTACTCCATCTGCACTTTCTAACCCAACAGATTACACAATTACTGCTACTAACTCTCATGGTTCTGATAATGTAGTTATTGAAATCTCAGTTGTTCAACAATTCCCAGTTATCCAATATAATCCAACTACCTTCACTTTCAACGTCGGTAGTCAAATATTAAATGGCACTGGTGATCCTGGAATCACACCAAATGTAATTCAAGGTACAGGTATAACATGGACAGTAAGCCCATCATTCCCGGGTGGAATAAACTTAGATTCATCCACTGGTGTAATTTCAGGTACGCCGACTGTAGCATCCAGTCAAACAACATATCAGGTTACTGCGACTAACGCTGTGGGCTCCGTGAGTGCGAACTTACAAATCCAGGTAAACGACCTTCCCCCAACGGGGATTTCATATCCTCAGAGTTCCTACATTCTTACTAAGGGCCTCGAGTTAACGCCTGCAGCTACGCCTACCAGCAGCGGTGGTACTGTGACATCTTGGGCTATCACACCATCTCTCCCATCTGGACTCCAATTTGACACTGTAACAGGAGTAATCAGTGGAACTCCAACCGTTATATCTAATTCTGCAACATATACCGTGACTGCCACAAATTCTGGGGGTAGCGCCACCACAACCTTGACGTTCCAGGTCAATGATGTCGCTCCCTCATCGATACAATACAACCCGAATTCATTTACAGGAACAGTGGATGCTGCAATGTCGTCAAATACTCCAACCTACAGTGGCGGTGCAATAACCTCATGGACGGTCACTCCCTCACTACCAATCGGGCTTTCCCTAGATTCAACCGGAGTAATCTCTGGTACACCAACTGTAGTAACCCCGTCAACAGTTTACACCATCACAGGAAGCAATACCGGTGGTAGTGATAGTACAACTGTGACGATTCAAGTAAATGATAAGGCACCGTTGTTTTACTACAGTTTTGCTCAAGTAGAAATGACGAAAGGGATTTCTCAATCATATTCTCCAACAGTCCTGTCTAGCGGCGGCGCCGTTGTTTCTTTTTCTGTTTCACCATCCTTGCCAAATGGACTAACCCTTGATACCACAACAGGAGAAATAAGTGGAACGCCAACAACAATTACTCCTTCTGCAACATATACCGTAACGGGAGTAAATAGCGGGGGCCAATACAACGTCAACCTAATTATCGAGGTCAACGATGCACAACCAATCATCGGTTATTCGCCAACTTCATACACATTCACCAAGGACTCAACTCTGCCCACCACAATTACGCCAACTGATACTGGCGGTACGGTGGTTACCTGGTCTATTGACCCGAGTCTACCAAATGGCCTGAACTTCGATACTTCTACCGGTGAGATTAGTGGAACCCCAACCGTTGTATCTGCTAGCGCAACTTACACAGTTACTGCAAGTAACTCAGGTGGCGATGATGAGGTAGAACTGACCATCGAGGTAATCGATATTCCTCCAGCCACCATCACCTACAGCCCAAACGCATTCGTTGAAACCAGGGGCACTGCAATGACCTCAGTGACTCCAACAACAACTGGTGGTACGGTAGTATCTTGGTCTATTGATCCGGCCTTGCCAAGCGGCCTTTCTCTTGACACATCCACCGGTGAAATCAGTGGTACGCCATCAGTAATTTCAGAATTGACAACTTACACAATCACCGCAACCAACACTGGTGGTAGCCTAGATGTAACAATTGATATCACTGTCAATGATATTGTTCCATCCGCAATCACATACAGCTCAAATGCTTATGTTGAAACTAAAGATTCATCCATGACTACTGGAGTTCCGACCGTGGGCGGTGGACCAGTTGTCACATGGTCTATCTCTCCAGCCCTACCAACTGGTTTGAACATAGACTCATCAAATGGTGAAATAAGCGGTACACCGACAGTGCTTTCCACAGTAACAACATACACAATTACTGCAACTAACACTGGTGGTAGCACAACTACTACGATCGACATCACCATCAACGACATCCCACCATCTGTAATTACTTACAGTTCAAGTTCCTATGTTGAAACAAAGGATTACTACATGACCACAGGTACACCATCAGTAAGTGGGGGGAGTGTAGTTTCATGGTCGGTCAGCCCGACGCTACCAAGCAGTCTTTCTATTGACACATCCACTGGTGAAATCAGTGGTGTACCAACAGCACTTTCCACTGAAACAACCTACACAATTACCGCAACCAATACGGGTGGCAGTACAACTACAACAATAGATATCACCGTCAATGACATCCCTCCAAATACCATCACTTACAGTTCAGGTTCTTACGTTGAAACTAAGGATTCATCAATGACTACAGGTATACCGACAGTTGCTGGTGGACCTGTAGTGACATGGTCGATTAGTCCAGGGTTGCCAACCGGTTTGAACATCGATTCTTCTACTGGTGAAATTAGTGGTACACCAACAG
>CALDPP010000174.1 GCA_937911345.1 uncultured euryarchaeote
ACAACCATTGAACAAGAGGTTGCCTGAACTAGAAAAATTAGGACTGAACCTGCAAATTGCCGGAACCTCTTGTGATGCTATTGATGAGGCAAGTGATAGAGAAAGATTCGAAAAATTCGCTAAACGCTCGGGTTTGACTATGCCTAGGGGCGCAACAGGAATAACTGCTGATGATGTAAGGAATGCCGTTACTGAGATTGGTTATCCAGTATTGATTAGACCATCTTACGTTTTAGGTGGTAGAGGGATGGAGATATTGTCCAACGATAATCAGTTAGAGGCTTATCTAACTGAAGCTTACTTGGCTCCAGATAAGCCACTCTTGGTAGATGAGTATCTAGGACATGCAACGGAGATTGATGTTGATGCTGCATCTGACGGAAAGGATGTTCTAATCGGGGCGATAATGGAACACCTAGAGGAAGCAGGCATTCATTCCGGTGATTCTACATGTTTTATTCCTGCACAAAACATCTCTGAAGAGATGCTTGAACGAATAAAAGAGCAAACGAAGATTATAGGAATTGGATTGAATATAATCGGTTGTTTCAATATCCAATTTGCCATTCAAGGAGATATGCTGTATGTTCTAGAAGTAAACCCTCGTTCTTCAAGAACCGTACCATTTGTTGCAAAATCATCTGGCTTGCCGTTGGCAAGGATTGCAGCAAATATCACCATAGGAATCCCTCTATCAAAACAAACCATACCAACTAGGACTTCTGGTAATGTTTGTGTAAAAGCACCAGTATTCCCATTCATCAAATTAAGAGGATTAGATCCCGCCCCTGGTCCGGAAATGAAATCCACGGGTGAGGTCTTTGGCTCACATAAGGACGCAGATGTCGCCTATTTGAAGGCTAGACTGGCAACAGAGGTTCCAGTTGCTAAGGAAGGCGGCGTATATCTAACAGTCAGGGATGAAGACAAGGAAAATTTAGTCCCAATTGCTAAGCAATTGAAAGATTTAGGCTTCAAATTATATGCAACCCCGGGTACTGCAGATGTATTAAGGGAAAGTGATGTGACTGTCGAAATAGTCTATAGAATAATGGAGAGGATGCATCCTGATGCATTAGATTTAATGCGCCAAGGAAAAATATCTTTCATAGTTAATGTCCCGACAATTTCAGGTGGTGCTGTTCGAGATGGTAATATGATGAGAAGATTAGCGGTTGAATTAAACATACCTTTTGTTACTACGATTCGCGGTGCTAAGATGGAAGTTGCAGCAATTGCAGCGATGATGAAAGGTGAAATGGAGCCTGTAAGGTTGCAGGTTAATTACTAACTTAGCACTCATCGAAGGCTTCGATAATATACTTGGTTAACGGACTAGTCCAAGCAAGTTCGCTTATTCCATCTTCTCCCTCAGAAGCATAAATTCTCACAACATCTCTGACTCTGACATTACCTTCAGATGAGCGAGCTAGTATCGTTGCAGCTTTGATTACCTTACCTGTTCCGTGTGGGTCATAGACAGTATCTAGTGCCTCTTTGAGGAACCAATCAACTTTACCACCTTCTTCACCGTCATACTTTTTCTTGACTTTTTTGGCGCCAAATAAACCACCACCTGATTTCTTAGGTTTTGATTGCTGTTTCGGCTTTTCTTCCTTTTTTGCAGGTTTTGATTGAGTTTTCTTTGCGGATTTCTTTTCCACTGGTGCATCTTTTTTCTTGGCGATTTCCGATACGGTTTTGTTTGCGTATTCCTCTTCCATTTCGGCGCGAATTTCTTTCTCGAGTTCTTTTCGAATCTCCTTGGTTAGTTTTCCTCGAAGTTTTTCTTCGACCTTCGCAGAATCAGTTTTTGATAATTTATCATATGCATCATCACGCTCATCTTGCAGTGCCTGCATCACATTGATGTAATGTGATGCAACTTGGATTAGAGCAGTTTCCATAGATGCCTCTAGTTGCATAGAAACGACTTCACTAGATGAATCGCGCCACTTACGCCATTGTAGCATGGTGTTTGTATGAATGTCAGATCCACATTTAGGACAGAAACTTCGCTTCGGTGGTTTAAGCACTGGAATTGCCCGCATAGCATCAGGGTCAATACCTTCATGCTCACCACTCGCAACGTCATGTATGTGAGTAGATGCTTCCATACCTGTGTCCATTGCATTTCTAAATAATCCTTCATTTAGGTCTAATTTTCCATCTTGAATTAAATCCCAAGCATTAGTTCCTCGCACTACAGCACGTACTGCAGCATTTGCAGCAGGGGAACTACCCCAATCACGAGCGATGTTTGATTTGCTAGCAGAAATTTCCATTTCATTTGTTGTGAATGCATCAGAAATGTCAACTTCTTCACCTTCAGCTGGTGCGGCAATCCCTAATTTGATTGGATTTGCCCCTTCTTCGATTTTTGCAATCATGTCAAATTTTTCAGCCATCGATAGGTCGTCTCTTAGTCGAATAACTTCTCTGAGTTGATTTAAGTCATGCCCAGTAGAGGTAATTGGTCCTTGAACATCCAAGTCATGGCCGCATGACAAACAGTATTTTGCGGCTGGTTCAACATCTGCCTCACAGATGGGACAGTAAACTCCCGCCATGAGATGCGATGAATGCCCCTATCATTTGAATAGTGCGGAAGTTGAATGCTATTTTTTGCCTATTGGAATCTCAATTGACAAATTCTAAGCATCTGTTAAGTTGGCCTACGATATCACTCTTGTTTAACTCGACCAGGATTGGTGCTAGCCTTGGACCTTTATGATTACCCATTAGACAAATGTAGGATACACCATACGCTATGCGTGGAGACAATTCTATAGATTTGGCAGCATCTACGATACAAGAACCAATAGAATCAGTATCCCATGGGCACTCATTTAGCATTCTTGTTAGATTTTCAAGCACGGATTTTTGTTCATGATTGAATTCCTGTAGCATCTCAGTAGGAACTTCATTAATCATTTTGATTCTCATCTCATCGGGGAAATGAACCGAATTTATCCATGTGCGCATTTTTGACAATCGGTCAATCAAGATCGACGAAGGGGGATTATCAGCATTCATTCCAAGACTATTCCACACCATTTGGTCATCAGACTTAGTTTGAGCAAGTAGTGCTAAGTGACGAAATGATACGTTAGATGAGTTAGACTTAGAATTTTCTTCTATGGAGGACAATTTTATTGCGACAAACAAATCTTCGAGTTGGACTTTTCTGCGTCTAGACAAAGATTCGTCATTCATTTCGGCGGTCAAATCACGGGCACAGCTTCGTTCAAACTCGTCAGCAAGATTGACGAGGCTCATTCCGGCATCGAATTCTATTGCTTTACTTGGTTTTGATTCTGCAATTAGGAAACGGAGAATTTCAGGAGGTACCAAATCTAGTGCCTCCATTGGCCCGATTGTATTACCCGACGATGACGACATTGCTCCTTTCCCTTTCAAACTAATCCATTCATAAACCAAAGGTTGTGGAGCATCGTAACCAAAGAGTTGACAAATTTCTTTTCCAGTGTCATAAGAACCTCCCGAAGCACCGTGATCTTTCCCGAATGCCTCACAAGTGACTCCGATCCATGCCCATTTAGCAGGCCAATCTATTCTCCAAGGTAGTTTTCCTTCACCTTTGGTAATGTCAGAAGTTCCGGTATTTCCATTTGAATCAATAAAGTGCACTAATGGGAACTCATAACCAGTTACAGTCACTCCTTCTAGAGAACCATTTGAATCAAGTGGACTCCAAGGGAACCACGAATCTGCTAGTTCTCGGCCAGATACACGTTCAATAATTTCTCTAATCTTATCTGCATTATCACAAGCGATTTTTGAACATTCGGAAAACATTCCAGATTGATAAGATTCTAGATTTTTAACAATCCTCGGTCTAACTCCAATCTTCTTTAGAGCATTAAGAAACGGATTCAGAAAGTGATCAGCATAGTTCCAACCATCCTCATTAAATCGTGCATAGTCTGGTTTGCCATTATCGTCTGGTGCAGGTATATTGCCAATTTGGTGGCCTATGAATTTACTATATTCTTCATCTAAAAATGGATAAACACGCCTAAGTGGATCAGCATCATCAACTATGAAAATAAAATCAACCTCCAAGCCAGCATTTTTCGCTGCTCTAGATATCATTTCACCAGTTAGGATTTCCCTAAGGTGTCCAATGTGAAATTCACCACTAGGGGTAATTCCAGTCGAAACAATATGTTTAGTCCCTTTCTTGGATAGATTAAGGGCAACAACATCAGCCCAGTGCATGATTTCACCTCAAACAGAAACGGCTCTAATGACGCCTCTTAGTGGGATATCACCAATTTCGTTCCTCATGGTTTTGTTTACCAATACAATAACCAAACCAACATCTCCGCCGGCTTCTTTTATTGCAGATATGGTTTTACTAACTGTTTTTCCTGTTGACAATACATCATCGATAATCACTACTTTTTTGCCAGATACCTGTCCATATTTACTAGATAGAGAGCCACTGCCATCTCCACTATCTGTTGTTCTAAATACGGTGAATTCACAATCTAAGTTTCGTGCAACTTCATGGGCAAAAGAGATTCCATTAATCGATATTCCAACCACTGTGTCAATATTGTCGAAACCTAATTCTTCGTCAGCAACGTCAGCCATAATGGTGCCCATGGCTGATATTCTGCTAGGCTTTACGCCGATTGTTCGCCATCCAATTCGAACGTCGCTAGGCTGGTCGTCACCTTGAGATCCAGCTAATAACCATGAGATGGTGTCTTGTGACAAAGATAATTCATCAGCAATCTGCTGACTGTTCAGACCTTCCTTTCGAAGATTCATTGCAGTCATCCTTAATTCTTCGATACTAACTACCATATCTATCAAAGCACGCCATGAGCCTCATGTTCATCAAACCTTTCATCAAAATCAATCCACACTCAATGATTGTCATACCAAGCATTGAAGAATGAAACCTGCAAGCCGTAGCCATGGCAGAGTTTGATTATGAGGCATTGCTGGATAGGGCTAGGGATAAAATCCCTGAAAATCATTCCAGTAAATCTCGATGGAAGTTGCCAGAACCTCAAATTTTGATTGAGGGTTCGAATACTATTTTCAGAAATTTCAATGAAGTAGTTTCAATGATGGATAGAGATGACAATCATGTGTACCAGTACATCCTAAACGATCTGGGAACCTCAGGTTCAAGGGATGGGCCGAGGGCGAGATTCAAGGGAAGAATACCACCTAAGAGGATTAAGAAAACCATAGTCAACTATGTTAACTCATACATAATATGCTCCCAATGTTCCTCACCAGATACTATGTTTGTCAAGGAAGAAAGGACTACACTGCTAAAATGTCAAGCATGTGGTGCAACCAGGCCAGTGAAACTCTAATCGAGATATTCGACTATCTCTTTAACTGGTTTCTTGTTGACTTTCCTGATACTTTCAGGATATCCAGCTTTGATAAATCCGATAATTTCTTCTTGCTTAGAATCTATAGAAAGGCAATCGTAAGTACTTTCATCCCGAGTTATCGATCCAGTTGACCATTGAGAGCCAATCCCATTTTCCCACAAAGATAGAACTAGATTATGTAAGGCGCAAACAGATGCTGCGTAATCTTCTTTTTCACGAAAATCATCATTAGGACTTCTTTTTGATGTGACGGCTATCAACAACGGGGGGTTAGTGATTTTACTTATCGCTCTTTTTGCATCTGCTTCGAAATTTTTTGATTGCATTTTTTCAGATTTAATTTTGGCTAGTCTTGTTACGGTTGGAATTAATTTAGACCTAGTCTGTGAACCCAATACATAGAATTTCCATGGATGAGTGTGTTTGTGGCAAGGTGCATTTGAAGCCGCAAGGAATGCTTGATTGAGTATTTCATCATCGATTGATTGATCAGTAAACTTGTATATACTTCGACGATTATTAATTAAATCTTGAAGATTATCCATCTCAACACCGTTTAGATATTGTCTATTTTTGCTGCAAGAATAAAGTCTGCTTCGTTCAAACCGTCAATCTTGTGAGTCCAAATCATGATTTTTACTCTTCCCCAACTCAATTCAAAGTCAGCATGGTGATCTTCTTCTTCACAGATCTCTCCTGCTTGATTCACAAATTCTAGAGCACTTTTGAAGTCGTTGAAAGAGAACACTCTCTCGATGTGGTGGTCGGCTATCAATTTCCAATCATCATGAATTTGTCCCATGTAAGGTTCAATTTCCAATGCTGTCAATGGTGGCACACCACCTTGGCATGGAATGCACTTTTTTTGATGTAAATCCAAGGTCTCAACCCCAAAGGTGAGAATCATCTTGTCTACCTTTGACTTCCTTTTCCACTTTCTCATGCAATGATGACCTGCGTTTCATGTCAGCTCTTTCAAATGCTAACAATTCTTTGTCATCGATATATGCTGGGCGAGTATGAGCAATCAAGGTTATTTTGACAATTACGTCTCTGGCAACATAAACAGTTGTTCCTTCATCAGTTAAAATTTCGATGCTAGTTTTTCCTGAGGATAGTAACCTTCCTCTAATAATAGTATTTTCATCGTCTTTGAATGCTCTTGCATCCAGTAATATTTCTACAAGGTCATCTTTTCTAAGGCCGTGCCTTCTTTCTAACAAATCTCCATTGTGAACGCTTGCAATTTCTGATAGGCTTGGAGAGCCCATTTCTTCCCAAATAGGTACAGCCCAATTTGGCAACTCAGAGTCAGTTTTTTTCTTCGCCATGCCTATACCTCGCGGCGAGCGTACTTTAACCTCGCTCTCAAAATAGTGATTATGCCTCTTATCGAGGGTATGGATTATTCAAGTATTGTTATCCAGCCGGTAATTGGGGATATCATGAAAGTGTCATGGCGCGACTTACCAACGGTGCTCACCAAGGATGAGTTGTTGGACAAGGCGTATGCTAGGGCTAGGAAAGCTGCAGATAGAGTAGATGATAGCGACCGCGTATTTAGAGTGAGAAAACAACTCAACAGAATGCTTCAAACAGCTTCTGATATTCTTAGTACATATCTTATGGATACGGTAAATCAATGGCCATCATTAGATCAGTCGCCTCAATTTGATGTTTCGATGATTGATGCTTGTGTTGGCTGTGATGATTACCGTCACCACTTATCAATGCTACAATGGGCATCAAATCAAATAACAAAAATTGCCACACAAAATTCAAAGAAAATAATTAGAACAGCACGAATCGAATTAATGCATGAAGCTAGAAGAGAAGCCTATGGGCGTATATCCTCATTGGTTGGACGAATAGGACCTTCGCTAGAATGGTTGGGAGAGTCACGTGAAATTTTGAAAAGATTGCCCAGCATTGACCAATTGTCACCTTGTATCGTTGTGTGTGGGGCGCCAAACGTAGGTAAATCAGCGTTTATTTCAGCATTGAGTTCAGGTAAAATGGAAGTGAATCACTACCCATTTACCACGAAAAGAATACACCTTGGTCACTTTACTTTTCGGCGCCTTCAATACCAAATGGTAGATACTCCCGGTTTGCTTGACAGGCCAATGGAAAAGCGTAACGATATCGAAATGCAGGCAATATCAGCACTGGAAAATTTAGGTTCACTGGTCTTATTTCTCATCGATGAAAGCGAAAAGTGTGGCACTTCGATAGAAGAACAGCATAATCTTCTGGAAGAAATCTTAGAATTATTGGCTGGTACCACTGTAATGATTATTTCCACAAAGGCAGATTTACACGAACAGCAGCCAGAAAATTGGGAATTAGTGAAAGAATCTGAGCAAGATTACCTAGAATCCGGAGAAGAGCAATATACAGAGTTGCCACTACTAATCGATAAAAATGGTTACATCACAATATCTGCTTTGGAGAATGTTGGTATGGAGGCATTGAAAATGGAAATTACTAGAATTGTCAAAGACAACACACCGATTGACCCAATGACTCTTCCAGAGGGTTGGCATAGGTCTGCTTAATCACATTCTTTCAAGTGGCTCAATTCCCAAACCAATCATTCCTGAACGTAATAATTTAGAGGCTATCTCAGATACAGCTAGATATGTTTGATTTACTTCACCATTTGATATAACCTTACAATCACGGTAAAAACCGTTGTAGTGATTTGCTAAATTCAACAACTGATTGGCAAATAAGTTTGGTCTATTTTGTTCAACTGATCTCATCAAAGCGTCATTGTGGGTAGCCATCGCTCTTAGTAACTCGAACATACTGTCTGGGATGTTAGTTGGGTTTTGCAATATAACTGCAGCATCTTCGGGTTGATATGCAACGCCTAAGTCTGAGCATTTCTTGGCGATTGAGCGACTTCTAGTATGGCTATACATTATGAAAGGTGCAGAATCTGCATCGAATGATAATGCTTCCTCCCATCTAAAGGTAAATCCTTTGTCAGGGCTTACTTTAATGATGTTGAAACGAACTGCTGATGTGCCAACTGCCTCGGCAATATGTGATATTTGTTCATCGCTATAGTCAGTTCTAATTTCTTTCACAACTTCTGCAGCATGTGCTTTTGCTTCCTCTAACAAATCATCCATGAAAACAACATTTCCCTTACGAGTCGACATTTTCCCCTCTGGTAATTTAATGAACGAGTAGAACAATACTTCGGGTGTATCGTGTCCAAGTTCATTCAAAGTCATGGAAACTTGTTTTGATTGTAATTTATGGTCTTCACCTAAAACATTAATCAGTTTATCACATTGAGTATATTTCCATATGTGGTAAGCGATATCTCTTGTTGCATAGAGTGAACTTCCATCGCCTCTTTTGTAGTAGAATTCGGTCTTTCCCTTGAGTCCTCTGGCACCTAAATCAAGATATTCAGCACCATTTTCTGCTATGCCATGAATTTCTAATGTTGATAATTTCTGCATAATGTTGCTGACATCACCATTGGTGACAAATATTGATTCTTTAGTAAATTCATCGAAATTTATTCTAAGACGATTTAATGTCTCAAGCATGCCATCTAGTACTGGTTGGTAGGCATTTTCGAAGGATAACAAGACTTCATGATCCCCATTTTCACTGGCATGGACCATTTCTCCAATAGCCTTCTCAATCTCATGTTTTTTGGAATCATCACCGCGCAATACTTGCGCTGCTTGGTACCACCTTACCCTATTGTGGTCTGGTTTACTTTCCCACATTTCATTGACAGGTTCCCTGTCCGACAGAATTTTTTCGACTTCTTTGGCATCTAAATTTGCCAATGCCCATGCTAGAACGGCAACTTGTTTACCCATGTCATCAACATAGTACTCAGACCTAACATTATTGCCATACAAACGATTCAGTCTTACGATGGTATCACCAAGAATTGCATTTCTTGCCCTGCCAACATGAAACGGCCCGTTTGGGTTTGCTGAGGTATGTTCAATCAAAACTGATTTGCTACCATCCGAGGAATTTACTTCAGCATCACCGATTCTAATGTTGCCTGAAATGATGTATTCTGCTAACCAATTTCGTGATGCTTTGAAATTAAGGTATCCTGCTGTTGAATTAATATCATCTACCACATCATTGGTTTCTATGGCTGCTTTCAATTTTTCAGCAATTTCATTGGGGGCCATAGATAGTTGCTTGGCAAAGGCAAAGCATGGTAGTGAAAGATCGCCCATGTTCTTCTCTCTAGATACTGAAATCATTGATTTCCAATGGTCATTATTGATGCCCAATGCTGCTAAAGCAGGAGATAACAAAGCCTCGACATGTTGCCTTAGTATTTCCATTATATCACATCACAGGGTATCTAAGTATCGCAGCCAAGCCCCCAAATCCTTGCATCAGTTGAGAGCCTTCTTCTGTATCGGTTGATATGAATGACAATCCAGAATTACCTTTACCTGCTAAAATAGTTAGTTCATCAATAAGTGAAATGCTGTTAGTTTCCTTGATGTTATCTCCTTTTGCATCACATTTAGGACAGTTTGGTAACTCTTCGGTTCTAGTTAGTGAGACATTCCATTCGTGGCCGCAGGAGCCACATGCTAGGTCTATTGAATTCTTTCTCATTCCTTCTGAAATCAACAGAGTATCGACAGCGCCCATATCCAATGCTTTCTTAATCATCATTTCCCCATAAGTGGCCTTAGGATGGGTTTTGATTAACTCTTCAAGAAACTGATTCATGAGTTGCCTTTCTGCGTCTAGTTCGATCTCACCCATTAGGGTTCCAGCATTCCCGACTAATTCCCTTACACCACTCTCGTTAGAATAGCCGACATCGAAAGTAGTCTTGGCAATTTTTTTGGTAATTTCATGATGGAAGTAGTCATTTTTTACTACGAAATCCTTGGTCGCGCCAGGTCCTCCAATTATTACCGCCTGAATATTCTCTAGATTTGGTAGCCAATAATTGCAGGCATGTTCAGTTGCTCGCTTGAAAAAATTATGTGCGGCTTCTTCAATCAACCGCTCAAATCTTTGCGCTGATTGACCACCTTGTCGGTGTTTACCCATGATATTTGATACTAGGTGCTCTTGAACATGTATTCTCTTGCCAGAGGCGATACCATAGGCTGCTTCTGCCCGGTCAATGACGAACAAGGCGTATGATTTTTTGTCAACTAACATATCTTCAAGTTGGGTTAATTCGAAGGTTGAATCACATCTGTATCGGAACGACAAAAGTTGCTGCGGCGGTTCGTCTACTACAACATTAACCATTCTAGTCTTATTATTCCCAATGATTATTGCACCGACGAATACAGCTATCCCATTTTCACCTGGAGTTTTGAAACGATTAAGCGTCGATATTGCTGATTCAATGGCGCCTTGAACATTTTTCCTAGTGCCTTTTGATTTGATATTTGCGGCTTGTCCATGCTCATTCTGAAGCATAGTTCTGGCATCCGAAATTTGCCGATCGGGTGGGATGATAATGGTTACCAATTCAGTTCCAAAACCTTTCATTTCACGTAACTCTTCTAAAGCAATCTTCAATCTTAGCCGCTTAGTTGCAATGTCTGTATCGGCCGACATTAAGACTCCTCCAATTGCTGGGCGTTGGATGTAGCACTTGAAGCCTCCCTTTGTCGTCTATTGAAATCGTGAATAAAGGACATGCAAGTGTAGAATTTATGGTATAGTCTAAGTGCTTAAACTCAAACGAGTATCTATGAGACTGCCACAGGTTATAGCGCTAGGCGGCAGCCTCTTGAGGCCAGAAGAATCAGAAAACCGCAAGATATGGTTCGGCAAATTACGACAATTAGCCGTCCATATTGAAGGTAATTCTCGAAAATTAGGGATAGTAGTAGGAGGCGGTTTGCCTGCTCGTGAAGGGATTGATTTAGCTAAAAATTTAGTTTCTGACCCCGATAGATTAGATGAAGTTGGAATTGCTGCAACTCGATTAAACGCTACAATAATTCAACAAATACTGCTTGATATTGGTTGTAATGTTGCTCCCGAAATACCCCATACAACCGAGTCAGCAGGGCAGTATTTTCTCGATTACAATATTGTTGTCATGGGCGGCACTACACCAGGTCATACCACAGATGCGGTAGCAGTTTCTTTAGCGAGAGATTGTAATGCTAGTGATTGTATCATTGCTACTAATGTCAGCCATATTTACGATAAAGATCCAAGGAATTTTACAGACGCCAAACCCTACTTTGAAATGACGATAGACGATTTGATAAAATTGTGTGGAACAGACAGATTAGCCCCAGGACAGTCCGCAGTTGTTGACCCAATAGCGGTAAGTATCGCGGCAAAAAACCAAATAAATATTGCAGTTCTTGATGGTAGAGATGTCGATTTAATCGAACATGCTCTTGATGGAAAAGAGTTCGAAGGGACCTTAGTAAGGAGTTGATTACATGGTAGATGTGAAAAAAATTAAAGAAAACGTGTCAAAGGTTACCAATAAGATTTCAAGTAGTAAATTACCTTCACACAAGCACTGCAGAATTTGTGGTCTTTCAATCTCGCCTAATGCAGAGCCAAGAGTATGTAAGTCTCAAGAATGTCTAGACCAACACGACAAGAATACTCGAAATGAAAAACAGATGAGAATTTGGATGTTTATTTTCTTTGGAATATTTGCTTTCATATTCCTGAGTTCGATTCTCAGACAAATTGTTTGAATCAATCAGTGTCATCTTCCAACATTTGTTCTGCGCTAGTTTGATCCATACGTTCCTCGCCAGCAGATTTCAACCTGTCTCCAAGTTTGAATAAAGATTCAACAGCCTCTTCGATCGATTTATTTTGTTTAAGGAATCTAATCGTTGGCCAGCCACAATCAATTATTTCAGGGTCAACTGTGTTCTCTTCTATCCATGCTGAGCATGCAGTTCCATGACACAGTGCACTGAAATTGTCGACATCTATCCAAAAGGTTCGTCGGCCACAAACCGGGCAATCCTTACATTCCATACTGGATAATACCGTCATGGCATCTTCGCCGACAATGTCGACATCCCAAACTACAACACTACATGCCTGTAAGAGCATTTGTTCACTTTTCTTGAGGAAAGCGCGCAGTACTTGCCAAGCAGTTTCTTCTGAACTGAAACAACCTAATCCGAGTGTTCCGCCTTCCTCTTCGGTTACGGAGGGGACAAATACCCTTTGAAGTGGCTCGCCCATGGTGGTGTTAAATCAATCAAATGTATCAATTCTATCATTCAAACGGCCACTCTGCTTCAACAATAGCTAGTCCACCATCATTAGGCAGTTTGGCTTGTGGTTTCTCAATTCTAATTGAAATCTTCTTGACCAACTTGTTTTCACTAATTTTACCGAACATTTTCGTCATCATGGTTTCCATTAATCTTATTGGTGGAGAATTGACAATTACCTCATGGACTAAATGTTGTAGGTCAGCATAGTTGATGGTTTTTGATAAGTCATCATCAAATTGATTGTGATTTAATTCAACCCAAATACTTACTACAAATGGCTGTTCATATTCATGTTCAAAGTCATAAGCACCGTGCTTACCTAGCACAGTATAATTCTCTAATCCGACTTTAAACATCTAATTCTCTTCCCTTTCATGGACCCAAATTAGATGATAACCGAATTGTGATTTAATTGGTTCAGAGGTTGTAGACAATGGTATGCTCCAAACAGCCTCATCAAATTCTCTTACCATCATTCCTTTTCGAAACCATCCGAGGTCTCCGCCTTTTTGTGAGGATGGGCAAGTGCTTTTCTTTCTAGCAAGTTTCTGAAATTCTTTTAATTTCGATATTTTCTGCTTTATTTGGATTGCTTCAGACTTAGAGTCAACCAAAATATGCGATGCCCAAGCACTAGGAGCCACCATGACTAGCCCTGCATCAATCCGTTATTGAATCTCTCGGATTTAGGCATTCATGTCGTATGCCAACAATCTCATGTACGTCCCGTATATAGTTCCAGAAACATGTAAAGATTCTTCGTTAAATCGATCCATGGTGTCGAGGTATGTGTGATATTCCCAGGCACCTCCTCCATAACATGAAACTGCCCTGCCAGTTTTGCCGTCTAATTCATAGATAAATGGGCAATAGTCTGAGTTGCAAGGCATCTCATTAGCTGAGCCTCTTGCCCCATCTAGTAAACTTAACCTAATGTCATATTTGTTAGCAATTTCTGAACGCTCTTTTTCATACAAATTGACAATTCTCTCAATGTGCCCGAAATCGTCTTGATTATTGGTGAACAGGGTTAGAGAGTTGCCTCTATTCTGGAAGTCTCCATCGACGTGATTCATATCAAAATTAAGATACAATCTGAGATTATCACTTAGACTATTTTGCATTTCAGCAACATACGCTCTGCTACCCCACAATCCTTCCTCTTCTCCACCCCAAGTACAAAATTGAATAGTTCTTTCTGGTTTGCCACTTTCGTTGACAATTTGTGCAAGTTGCCGGGCCATTTCCAGAACAGTTGCGACGCCTGATGTGTCATCGACTGCTCCCTCTCCTTGGTAGACAGTATCGTGATGGGCTCCTGCAATAATGACCTCTGAACTTTTTCCTTCAATTACTCCGCAAGGAACATAGATGGTGCGCTCCTCATCATTGGTAACATCAATAATCAACTCTATTGAAGCAGGTTCTGTGGCGTTTATCACTAAAGCTTCAAAAATATCACCCGAATCTTTTGACATTGCAACAAATGGTATGTCTGTGGGAATAGTTCCTCCATTTGCTGACACCAGCGAGTCATAATTGGTACCTTTGAAAATAGGAACGCAATCATTTCCTTCAATTTGGCCACAATTGATTATTTTGTTTACACTAATAATTCCAGCTAAGTCATTTTGAGCGGCGTAAGAATACATCTCAGTATTACTTACTCTCGATTCATCCATCCTGACATAGCCTAGGGTTCCAGTTGCGGATTGCCAAAGAGTTTCATCAGTTCCATTGCCCAAGTCAGTTACAGGAATATTCTCGTCAAAGAGATATTGTGATTGGCCTGAAAATCCTTGAATTACATAATCTACTCGGTGTTGGAAAATGGTGACTTGTGAACCACCAATTTGGCCAATAGGCCCGTCACAGGGAGACAATCCAAAACCTCCTTCGACACATAATCTAAAACTTGGTTCTGAATTTACATGATGCATAGGGACTTGATATTCATTTGCTTGTGCTTCATAACCCATTTCAGTTAACTTATCAAGAATGTACGAGGAGGTATTTGCTTCCTCAACAGTACCACTCATTCTTCCGTCCCATGTTGGGTGTCCCAAACCAACCAAATCATCGGCATATAACTTAGTTTGACTTTGTTCAAAGTCAATCAATTGGTAGTCATAATCTTCACCAAATCCTAACCAAGCAGGTTTCAGAACTAACACCGATGAGATCATCAGCAATGAGATGAAAATTGCTATGATGGCTCCTAAATTTAACGGACCGATTATTTGTGTTTTCATCTTGGTAAAAATCGCCTCATAACGAGAATCTTCATCAATAAGATCCGCTTCTATAGAAATCATTTTTGGTTCATTGTAATACAAATCAAGCCGTTCTAATAGCTCGCTTTTCTTACCGCTGGTTGGAAGGCCAAGTTTGGTAAGTTCCTGTTTTAATTCAGCAACTAACATGTTGGAATAGTCTGTGCTGACCATGGGGAACAATAGCCCGTGGCGGTTTTACTTCAATAACTCGGCGGTATATTGCTAATTAAATCTCATCGCCTGTCCATCTTTTGCCGACTTGGTGTTCGATATCTAGATGGTCTAATATTCGAGCGATAATAAAGTCAACTAAGTCGTCGATAGATTTTGGATGGTTGTAAAAACCAGGCGAGGCTGGGATAATGATTGAGCCCCATGAAGATAACTTGGTCATGTTTTCCAAGTGAACAGTTGCATAAGGTGCTTCTCTAGGAACTAATATCAGTTTTCTTCTCTCTTTAAGAGCAACTATCGCTGAACGCGTGACAAGGTTGTCACTGATTCCTGCAGCCATCTTTCCAAGAGTGGTGCCTGAACATGGGCAGATTATCACTGCATCTATTTTTGCTGATCCGGAAGCGGACTTACCTCCGATATTTTTCTCGTCATCGAGTTTAGCGCCTGTGGCTTCAGCAAGTTCTTCTTTTGATATGCCACACTCGTGTTTTAGGGTTATCTCACCGGCATTGCTGACAACTAATCTTGTATCTCTGCCGTGTTCTTGAAGTATCTCAAGCAAGCGCTTTCCATAAATCGCTCCAGATGCGCCAGTAATGGCAACAACGGTCTCGCCCATGACCACTCCAAATCATCGATTACTTTTATTCACTTGTTTTCAATTTAATGCAGAATCAAGGGATTTATCCAGCGCTTCTACGGCTAATCTAAACAAGCTGGGTTCTATAGACCATGCTACTCTAACCCAAGATGTCATTCGGTCACTAAACATTGAACCAGGAACAACCAATAGTTCATTTTCTTTACAATGTTGGTCAGCAAAAACCTCCGAATCCAAGTTGTTTGGTAATTCAAAACAGCCAAAAACCCCTCCAGATGGTTCATTCCAATCAATACCATGTTTTTCCAAAACAGCCCTTAATATTGGCAAATTTTCGCTTCTGTAGTACTCAATCTCCTTGTCCACAACATCTAGCCTTTTCAGTGCCTCAGCAGCAATTCTCATCGTTGGGCTGGACATAACGCCGGAAAATGTCATGAAGATATTTTTAGCAATCGCTATTGTTTTGCTATCCGAAATTAGCCAACCGAATCTTATTGGTCCCATCGCATAGACCTTTGTTAGCGAATTTATTGATATGTAATTATCGCCAAATGTATGAATTGCTCGAGATTGTTCAATGTGTCTATATGCATCATTATATGCTTCATCAGCAATTACTATGACATCATTTTCTTCTGCATGTTTGATAATCCAATTTCTATCTTCTATGTGTAAACCCCATCCGGAGGGATTTGATATCGGTGTAATCATAATTATGTGTGATTTTTTCATTGCTGTTTCCCACTCTTCATAGTTAATTCTCCAATGACCATGGCCAGTAGTCGGAGGAGTTTTGTTGACTCTAATGACTTCATCTGCTAGAATCAGTGCCGTTTGAGGTATTGGTGCGTAAGTCGGAGATTCCGCAGCAACAACAATTTTTCCATCTACTTTGTCTCTAATGCTTGCAATTGCGGTGAGTAAGGCGATGTTAATTCCTTGAGTTGCGCCATGCGTGATTAATACATTATCAGGACTGACGCCTTCTCGCTTTGCGATAATTATTCTGGGATCTTCTATGTCTGCCATGTATGGTTTGCCAATGTCGGCAATTTTCTCTCCAAGCATACCTTGGATATCCCAATTATACTGCATTCCACTAAATGATAGATTGTGTGTTCTTGCCTCTTGCAGGCGTGGTATATACCAATTCAAATAATCTATTGGAGGGACAGAATTCTCAAAGTTGTCTCGAGAGAATCGAGGCCAATAATTTGTCATGAATACGCCAATACATCGAATCAAATATTTGTTGTTGTTAGTCAATTAGAAGTTTGACCAATGTTCCTATTTATTGATTGTTGGATTGAACTGATTAGTTTTGAGATGATTGCTTCTTTTGTCGTATTGTAACCTAGTCTTGCCAATGAGGTTGTTGTGGCGGCATCTAGTCCGCAGCCAGACAAGTTTTCTACTCTGCCGGGCGGAGTGTCTACATTGATTGTGAATCCATGCCGAGATGTCCAACGTAAAAAAGACAGACCAATACTGCAGATTTTATGCTCGCCAACCCAAACCCCTTGCATTCGTTCATCTCTCCTAGCAGGTATGTGTAATTCTTGTAATGAAGAGATCACCCAGTTCTCTATTTTTGCAATTATTGCAGCAACTGAATCTTCTCCAGCTAAATTCCATTTGAATATTGGATAGCAGACAATTTGCCCCTTGCCGTGCCATGTAAGGCCTCCACCCCGGTCAACAGGGAATGTTGCATAATCATCAGGTGCAGAAATACCATCATTTCTCGCTCTAGGGCCTACGGTTACTATTTCTGGGTGTTCCAAAATTAGCATAGTATCGTTAATTTGTCCATCAATTCGCTGCTTTTGGAGAATTTTCATTAACTCAAGTGCCTCTTCGTAGTTGACAATCCCTTCATAGCGGATGTCAACAACGCGGCTATTGGTCATGTTACTGCCAATGCAATCTCCATGATAGAGTTAATCAAAAATCAAGCTCCAGTGAACTTACCTCAGTTCTACCTGCTTTGTATGCTTCAATTGCGGCTTTAGCAATTGCTTTCGGATCATTAACAATTTGCTTGTCTATTTTGTCTCCATTAAATAGCGCGTCTCCAACTAAGACCGAATCCATTAGTGAAAGATTCTTTGTTTGGGTGTTTTCACTTTGTTTGACAATCCTTTCCATATCGATTGAAAGTGCTTGTATAGTCTCTATTTCTAACGCTTTTTTCTCTAATTCAGATTCAAGATTAGTAACCTTCTCCCTAGTCTCGCTTAGTTGAACCCGTAGCATCTCAGATTCCATTCTTGTGGCTCGCATTTCCTTGGCTAATTCAGCTAAGACCTCTTTGGCAGAGGTTGGTTTGTCTGTATTGTTTTGCGTTTCTCTAATCTCATTTGTAACAGGTAATGGTATGATTTCGTTTTGGGTTTCTCCAGGATAGTTTGCGGAAAGATACTTTACAGATATCTGTCCAGAAATATTGAACCCAAGTGCCATCATTGCAAGTAAGAATGCTTGACTATTATGCTTTGGATGCATTTCCAAACCTGAATTAATGTGATAGAAGAAATCAAAAAAACTCATCATCGTAATTATTGAGATCAAGGCTGAGAAGAAGAAGATTAGAAAAATCCGCCGATTTTCCTTTCCAGATGGTTTTGAAGTATGGATGGGATTTGGCATTTGGATTCTACCCTCAATAACTCCTCTAGGATCTTTTGCAAGTTGGCGAATTATCGGCCGTAATTCCTGCTCAACTGCTCTTAAACTTGCTAAGTGAATTCTTCTTCTTTTATTTGCAAGTCTAAATCCTGAAAGTATAAACAATCCACCGATTATGTAGTACAGCCAATACCAAGGTCCATCCGGGGTGTTGCCGTGATTCAATTGATCGCCGATTTCAAAGCCTAAGCCTACATCAGTATTCATCAAGAAACCATCTAATTGCAATGCTAAATCTTCTGAAGTGTATTCCTCGAACACACATTGGTATCTACTGGAATAGTGATCCTTGCTACATTTTTCACTTTCATACAATGTGATTTTTTCAGAATAATCGAACAGAATATTACTTGCAACAATCATTATGACAAATATTATCCCTTTAGCAAGTAAGACACTTGCTCCGCTAGGGGGCCGGAAGATGACTTGGTTCGCGTCGTTTTGAGGTATTGCCCTAACTCTCTGTTTCTTTGGCCTAAACAGGTAAATCAAAATTAGTATAGTGACAAAAATTACAAACTTATCTAGCTCAATTATCGAAGAATTACTGCGCATTATTAATCAATATTACATTTGTTTTTGTTAGTACTTAAAACAAATGCTAGAATCTTCCAGATGAGCCAAAACCACCCTTGCCTCTTTGAGTAGTCCCCAACTCTTCGAACTTTCGCTCAACAAATTTTACTGTTGGCACTTTTGAAAATAGTAATTGTGCTACTCTTTCCCCTTTTTGTACAGTAAATTCATCACCCTCACCAATCCATGTTGCTAGCACCATCAACTCACCTCGGTAATCAGAGTCAATAGTGCCTATTCCGTTAGGCATAATCATGCCCTTCTTGCCCAGTGACGAACGGCATCTAATCTGCCCTTCCCAACCCACAGGTATGGCGATAGCCAAACCTGTCTTGATCATTGAACTGGTATTTCTGCGAACGATGGTTTCTTCCAGCGCATAGAGGTCCCAGCCAGCTGCTTGTGGAGAACCCTGGGTTGGTGTTATTGCCTCGGGGCTTAATTTAGCAAATTCGATGTTCAAATCAGTTGTCATAGTGTTCCCATAAATTCTCGGTTATTGACAATTACTAAGTAGAATCATACTTACTAAGTTCAGTGGAAACAAAGGAATAAAAGAGACGAAATTTCGTGTGGCAGAGGTGGCCTGTTATGAAAGGTATTTTTTTCGAATTTCGCATGACTAAGACAAATTATCCCCGAGCAAAAAGTTGTGATAAAACCCGCGTTTCCACAGGAAACTCTGGAGGTAATATTATACACCTCTTAGGCGGAGAACAAAATCCAGCGCGATTCAAGATTATGGAGGTGAGTGTATGGTAATTGACCACAGTATAAAAGCATCAGAAGAAATAGAAATTGACCTATCCCAAGAACACATAGAGCCTATGCTACAAGAAAATATGGACCGATTTGTCCTGTTCCCAATTGAACAACATGAGATTTGGGAAATGTACAAGTTACACGCTGCATCCTTTTGGACTGCTGAAGAAATCGATCTTGCAGAAGATGCCAAAGATTGGAAGAAACTCAGCGATAACGAGAGACACTTCCTAAAACACGTACTAGCTTTCTTTGCTGCAAGTGACGGAATTGTCAACGAGAATTTGGTAACTAACTTCGCTGATGAAGTACAATGGCCAGAAGCAAGATGTTTCTACGGATTCCAAATAATGATGGAGAATATCCATGCAGAGACATATTCTCTTCTAATTGATACATATATCACCGATACAGACGAGAAGAACCACTTATTCAATGCGCTTGAGACTGTTCCGTCAGTTAGAAAGAAGGGCGAATGGGCTCTAAAGTGGCTGTCAAGAAAGAAAGGTTCGTTTGCACAAAGACTAGTTGCCTTTGCTGCTGTAGAGGGAATTTTCTTCTCCGGTTCATTCTGTGCAATCTTTTGGTTGAAGAAGCGTGGTTTGATGCCAGGTTTGACATTCTCAAACGAACTAATATCGCGTGATGAGGG
>CALDPP010000175.1 GCA_937911345.1 uncultured euryarchaeote
CCTAATCTTTGCGTTTCTTCGATCTCACAATCATCATCAGCACAATACTCCATTTGGAATGTGTCTAGACTTATGTATACGTTTTGTTTCATAATGGTCCCCCAAAAATCATCTGTGTCAATATTCGCGTTCAACCAATCATCGTCGTACACTGCGATTGGTGCTAAGACTAAACCAACTACACAAAGCACTATTATTGGTTTTTTAGACACGCCAGTGAATGTCTTGTGAACTACCTCTGCTCCTTCAATAGATTTCTCATCCATTGAGGTGATGTCTGTAAAATAATCAAATTATATTTCTCCCGAATGGCATCGAGTTGAACAGTGCTGCTGGAGCCACTGGCGAGATTTGAACTCGCGACCTCCTCATTACCAATGAGGTGCTATACCCCTAAGCCACAGTGGCGTATTTCTGCCGACTTGCATGATGATTATAACGGTTCGTCAAATATTTCAGTGGTGAAAACATCATTTTCCACAGTGGATTATCCTCAAAGATTAATAATCTAATTTACCGAAATTAGAGTAAGGAAGGCAACTTCCTTGGATGGGATATGATGGGAAGTACCTTAGAGAACAAAGTAGACATGAAACGTCGAATGAAGGAATTACAAAGCCAGGTAGATGAGTTAAAAGACTTGGTAAATACTCTGTTGAGTGTTATTTGTGAAGAGCCAGATGGTGTGCACACCGGTGCTGCACCAACAATACCTGGTCAGGCACATACCAAATTCTGTATGTGATTAACCTTTGACCACAATATTTGGCTTCATCCTAACTACAGGTCGGGCTAAGCCAGCTTTGTTGGTCAATTCAATGACCTCATCCACATCTTTGTAGGCATCAGGTGCTTCTTCAGATAGTACATTTGGAGTTGAAGCATGTATTCTAATGCCGGAATTCTCTAATTTCCTCTTCAATGCTTTACCGTCGATGGTTTTCTTGGCTTGAGTCCTTGAAAGCGCCCTACCTGCACCATGACAAGATGAACCGAAGGCTTGGTTTTGACCACTTCTTGGCCCAGCCATTATCCATGATCCAGTGCCCATGTCACCGGGGACTAGAACCGGCTGACCAGTTAACTGGAAATTACTCTCAATTTGACCACTATCACCTGAGAAGGCTCTTGTTGCGCCCTTTCTGTGAATTGCACATTGACAATTTTTACCATGAATATTATGAGTTTCAATTTTAGCAATATTATGAGCAACATCGTAGAGGGTTCTAGCCTCTCCATCAACACCCATTTCAAGCCGTAATACTTCTCGAAGTCGATGAGCAAGAGCGCTTCTATTGGCAAAAGCAAAATTTGCGGCTGCATTCATCTCTTGCAGATATTGCTGCCCTTCCTTGGAGTGAATTGGAGCACATGCTAGCTGGCGGTCTGAAAGAGTAAAATCGTATTCTTCAGCATACCATCCATCAGAAGTTCTTCGGTATTTTTGTTCAAATTTACGTGAATGTTCACTACACACTTGGTGACCTAGTCCTCTTGAACCTGAATGAATCATAGCCAACAACTGTCCTTCATAGAGACCCCAGTGTTTTGCAGTTGCTTCATCAACCAATTTTTCAACCGATTGTAATTCTAAG
>CALDPP010000176.1 GCA_937911345.1 uncultured euryarchaeote
ACTGTGTCTCGTGGTTGAGTCCCATGCCGTACGCGTCCGAAAAACGTCAAGCAATCACTGCTATTTTCATTGTTTTTTTGTTCATTTTCAGTGAGGTTCTAATTGCTGAAAATGATGTTAAACATGAATTAGACAATAAAAGCGAGGTATCATACTCCATTTACGAATATTCTGCCTTGACTGAGACACATATTCAATCCGGTAATTCAAACACCAATTACCTTTCTTCAACTGACACCATAATTGGTGTAAACGATATATCAGGGGATGAATCTAGAGGTCTCTATCGCTTTGCAAACAATCTAAGCAACAGCGTAGATAGTATTCTCGATGCGCAGTTGACCTTGACTTGTAATGTTAATTCTGTTTCAAACCCGGGTACACAACCCATGCTCTACGGTGCTACAATAATTGCGAATTTCGCACCATCCGAGGTAAGTTGGAATGATATTGCGGATTCAATTAACTGGCAAACACCTGGAATAAACGGTAATAATGACCGTTCGGTCTGGGATGTTCCATCATCTAGTACAGTGGTTAGTGGTACCATTATGGAGTACAACTTGAATGTAACAAAACTAGCCCAGACCAGTTTGGAACTTGGTAGAAATAAATTCGATTTTGTTCTAAGTGGTGTTGGTGGTGAGATGAGTTGTTACAAGAATGGTAATGGAAATGCTAACTATGAACCAAGCCTTACAATAACTAACTTCCAAGGCGTCCATGGAGATGGTGGTTCAGTCACTGCGAATTTCCTAGAAAATGGAATGCCACTAATGACTGAAGACTTTATTCCTGCACCGGATTCTCATCCGGTTATATCATACGAGTCACTTGTGGGTACTGGGGTACAATTCCAATTCTCAACCTCAAATGATTACCGAAATCATCTAGACCAAGATTGGATTTATTCGACCATGGGCAATACATTCACTACTACTGCAAATTCCGGTGAATATGATATACCTGCCAGCGAATCATTCACTATAGGTGATACCATCTATTATCGCTACAGATCGATAGACAACACCTCAAAATTATCTGACTGGAATACTGGATTTTTCCTACTTCCTGGCTATACGATTACTAACAACAACGATGGGACTGCAACATTGAATTTAGATAATGATGATTTCAACTTACAAGGTTACAAGTTAATTGAAGACACGTACGTTGACTCATCAAATAATGCAGCACAAGGCGGACAAAGTACATTGAAAGTATCATTCGGTCCGGCTGAAAAATCTGTGGTTCATGTTGCAGTTAATCTACACCTACTCGGACTTCCGGAAAATGCCTCAATTCAATCAGCCAGTATCGACCTAGAAAGGGATACGGTTACAACTGCAGCTCCAATGCTATCGATGCATCAGTATACTGGCAATAGTTGGTCTGAGGATGAAGCGACATGGAATTATGGAAAGATAGGTAATTCATGGAATAACGGTGGCCTGTCTGACATTGATTCATCAGAGGATACCAGCATTAATCCTAACCAACTAAGTGGTGACTTCTCAATTAATGTCCAAAACTCCATCCAACAGAACCTTGCTAGTACGACTTCAGAAAGTTTGGCATATGTTCTAACTGGGTTCTTACCAACACAGCAAAACCCATCCCAACTGGAAAGTGTGACATTTGCTAGCAGTGAATATGATACAACCAGTGGGTCTTTGAGCAAACCGAGTCTTGCAATAACTTATTCCTGGTCATCGAATAGTTCTGTTAGTGAATCCAAATTAATTGAACCAATCAACGGGCAAGCAGCATGGAATGAATCAAATGGAAACCTATCTGGCAATACTATGCCAACACTTAGTTGGGAAACAACAGATAACACACTACAAAATTCCATCATTCAATTATCAACAGATGAATTTTTCAGGGACCTTGTAATTGATTATGATTCAAGGAGCACATCGAATAGCCCAACAAACTCAGATCAACTAGATGTCCTAAATTCGGATGGGCTTACTACTGGTTCGGTGTATTACTGGAGAGTGAAGCATGTTGATAATGATGGGTTGTCTAGTGATTGGAATCAAACATCATTCTTGGTGAGTTCAGCATCTTCACAGTGGCTTGGGGGCGATTTACACAAGCTGACGATAAATAGTAACACGGAACCAAACATAAATGGGATTCCAAACTTTTCATTTTCCACAATAAGCAGTAGTTCACCCAATACAAATACATACGGATATCCATTTTTGTCAGTTTCAGAATCTACCTCTCAAGGTAAGTCAAATGCTTTATTGAGCCTTGATGTGATAAATTATCTCTTGCCTGACGGCCTAGCAGTTACTGGTTCAGAGATCAAATTACATTCATTATCATCCTCTAGTTCACCGAATATTGGGATTTGGGGATTGAGCAATCATGATTGGAATGAACAAGAAGTGACATGGCTCGAATCTTCCAGTGGCGTTCAATGGACGAGTGCTGGTGCTAGTGGCTCTGGAGACAGAATAAGTTTACTCGATTCAGAGGTCATATCATCTTCAGGACAGTATACATGGAATATAACAAGTTCAATGCAGGACTCAATGCGAGATAATCAAAGATTAGACTTGATGATAGAAGTACTACCAGGTCAATCAAATGCAAATGCTTTATTTTACTCACCTGTTGTTACTAATCCATCACAAATGCCGACCATTGAAATTACATATTCTCTAGGTTCGAACCAGAAACCCTTACCCCCTTCAGCGTTGACACCTTCAAACGGTGAATGGGTTTTTGTAAACAACTCGAGTTTGGAAGTCAATCTAAGTCCAACTATTGAATGGACTCCAAATAACATTGTGCCAGTAATCGGTTGGGGTCTTGAGATTGACACGTCAGATCAATTTAACTCCCCGAACAAGCGTTCAGTAACATCTTGGAACGACCCAGGTTTTGACATATCCAACAATCAATATGATTTACAAACCGATCTTCAAATCGCCCAGAAGTGGTTTTGGAGAGTGAGAGGCCTATCTTCCACCTATCAACTGGGTGAGTGGTCTTCTAACTTCCACTTCTATCTCCCAGACTTCAATGTAGACCTTGTTGATAGTGATACATATACCGCCGAGTTTTATCACAACAGTGCAATGGGTAATAGTCAAGTCTTGGAGTTTGTAGACACATCTATTACAGATTCTTTGGTTCCTTCAGCGATTAACCTTAATGAGCCATTCTTGGAAGTGGGAACAACATCAACAAACGTGAATTCATCAATGTTGATCAAAATTCCAATGCCTATCGAAATGCATCCGGAAAATGCTAGTGTAATAGATGCAAGACTAACTCTAGAATCAACTCCCTTATCTGCAACAGGTATTCCTGTGGCGGTTCGTAGCATTCTCAAACCATGGGACGAAAATGCGAATAGTATTCGATATAATTCAACCAATAATTGGTCAGAACTGGGTGGAAGAGGAATATCATCTGATGTTTCATCACCGCTTGATATCCAAAATTCAGTAAATGGTGAAATGTCTTGGGATATCACATCGTTAGTTCAGCAATCTCTAGACCAAGGACA
>CALDPP010000177.1 GCA_937911345.1 uncultured euryarchaeote
AACGCACTTGTTAATCCAACCAGTGGGAATGTCACATCTCTAAATGACCTGAATGTGAATACCAGTAAAACAATGACTACTAGAAGTGCTAAAACTACCAACAAGGCCACATTGTCTAAGGTTCGGTCATCGATGTCATTTGACAAAAGGTCGAGTGATACAACGCCGTATTCAAGGGAGGATTCTGCTGAAAAGTCTCCTAATAAATCTCTAAATTCATTTTGTACTGATTTTCTATCTTCTTCTGATAATTCGGGATCTATTTCCAGAACCCAAAGTGTTGATGAGGCTGTGGGAGTGCTGTCACCTATCCCTGTAGATAGATAATCACATGTCGGACTTATGTCTAAGTCCTTATTGAGGAGAGCAGAAGATGCATAGGTTGCTGCTGATAAGAACTGGTCATCACTTGTCAACCTACACTCAATATCGTCATCGATAATTAGATCCACTAACTCATTCCAACTTTGAATAGTTGATAGTTGAGTTTGATTTGCCTCTTCGTCTAGAGCAGTCTGTAGTATACTCGGAGTTGTGGTCCAAACCACCACAGAGTCATCGTTACTGGATGAAAGATTAAGCAGTGCTTGATAATGTTGGAGCATTAATTTGATGTTCTCGATTGCCAGGACATTGCCTCCATTATCAGACTCAACGTTAACGAACATTGGCCGAGACTCATTGGGGAAATTTTGATGAATACGATCGTGAGCCTTACTTGCTTCAGAATCTGGGGTGAATGCATCAAGGTCTGTGTTGAATGTTGGGGGGTTGTAAACTAAATTTACCAGTAAAGCGCCTGTAATCAGCATTGTCACTACAACAATAGCAAGGGAAAACTTGCGGAAAGTTTTCGTAAATCCCGCCATGGACTCCTCTAAGTTTGTAGTGTCCATATGCCGTCCACACAGATTAGGTAAAAAAGCAAGGCGGTTATAAGATAATCAAATCCTTGAAATCCTGCAGAATTTTTGACACAAGGTTCAAAACGAGTTGGTATTTCGGAGGTTTGTTCGTCATGCCAGTAAAAGTGTTAATCAAGGAAAAAAATGAACTCCGATTGAGAATTATTGGAGAAAGCCATACAAGCCTGCAAATGCTACGTGAACGCTTAAACAATAGCGCTGACATCGAATATGCAAACTATTTCCCAGGACATCCAGAACTTGATGACCCTGAGTTTTACATCAGAACCGCCGGTAAGAAATCTGCCGACAAGATTCTAAACGACTTAGTCGGTTCAATTTCCAAAGAATTCTCCGATATCAGTCTTTGAAGGCGATTCAAATGACAAATTCAGACCCTGTGGCTAAAGCCATAGGACTCGAAGGTTATGCAACTGACTCAACAGGAATTGGAGGAATTTTAAAGGCACGAGTGACAGATTTTCGTGTCGATGAAATTTCAACCAACGTCAGTCTCGACTCGCGGGGAAGATTTACGGTTGCAAGGGTCACTCTTACTAACTGGGAAACCAACAAATTTTGTAATAACCTAGCCAAGCGCCTAGGCATCTCTAGAAATAGGATATTCTTTGCAGGAACTAAAGACAAGAGGGCTGTGACACAACAAATTTTCATTATAGATGCAACACAACATAAAGTAGCAGAGTTAGAAATTCCTGACGTTGAGATTGAAGTCCTCGGACGAACACATCAAAAAATTGGTTTTGGAAATCATAGAGGTAATAGATTTACCATTATCGTAAGGGGATGTTGCCATGCAGATGGAAGCCCAATGAGTGAAGAAGAAGCACTGAACGAGGCTGAAAGCATTAAGGAAAAATTACAACAATCTTTGGGGGAGGGAATATTTCCTAATTGGATTGGCCCACAAAGATTTGGTTCCGGCAGGCCTGTTACTGCAGAAGTTGGAAAGCATGTTTTGACAGGAGATTTCCAACAGGCAGTAATGACCTATCTCTCCATGGAAGGTTATGAAGAAAACGTGGATGTTGCAGCTTTTAGAAAACATATCAGAGACAATGGCCCAACAAGCGAAGCATTAGAATTAGCACCTAAGTGGTTAGGTTTTGAATCTAGGATGTTGGAACACTTGATAGATAATCCAGACGATTACTTGGGTGCATTTAAGAAATTACCAAACAACCTGCAATTAATGACAATACACGCTGCTCAATCTATTATTTTCAATAAGTCACTAAATCAAAGAATCTCTTCTGGACTGCCAATTTCAACCCCTGTTGAGGGTGATTTAGTTGGAAGAATTGATGAAAAGGGACAACTAAAAGTAAATAGTTGCGTGACTGTGGAAAAAAGAACATTGCCTAGGATCTCGAGAAATTGTGAACTCGGGCGACTTGTTACCACCGGACCTTTACCGGGAAGTGAGATATTCGTTGCTGATGGCGAAGCGAAAAAAATAGAACTATCTGCAATCCAAGATTCAGGTTTAACTAACGTCAACTGGCTAGTTGATGAAATACCAAGATTGTCAACCAAAGGAACTAGGAGAGCACTAGTAACTACTTTTAGTGATTTATTCATTGATGCCGTCCCGATTGCAATGGACGAATCTTTGGGAGAGAAATGGAACAGAGGCCCGTCCTCAAGCAGTAGATGGCATCCTGAAGGAGCGTGTTTGAGATTTAGATTTTCATTATCTTCGGGAAGTTATGCTACAACACTCCTAAGGGAGTTTATGCAGTGTCCGCTCAATCAACTTTGATTAAAGCAATCCCATTGAAAGAACTTCGATTTCTCCAACGCCTTCCTTAGCAGACATTAGGGATTCGAATTCATCGGTCAAACCAGGCCCGTCATTCATGACTACATGTACTTGAACGAACTTTAGACCAAAGGCCAATGGCTTGATTTCTACAGATTGTACATCGTAGACATCATTTGCCAATCCTCTAACATATTCTGCAATTGCATCAGTGTTTATATCTTCAACATCTGCATCTGGATTTAATTTGTAAGTCATTGCTACCATACCCATAATATCACCTCAGGGACCTTGATAACCACATTCTGCGCAATTGTAAATTACTCCTTGATTTCTACATCTAGGACTTCTACCAATGGATGCTGTGTCGCACCCTGGACATGGAAATGATGTTGATCCTTCCTCAACCAGTGGTACTCCAGATGCTGTACAATTTGTTGCTCTTTCACTCATAATTAGGCCTCAGGAACAAACTGCCCACGACCTTCCCTTCTTTATGGTTGCGTGAGATTACACATTGAGTATTTATATCTAAATGAATCACTATCTGTCGATTATCCGCAATTTTCCACTTACCCCTGTACTAACAATCAATTCACCATCACGCATTTGGCACCAACCGGATTCGAATCGAACGACATCCCCGATTCTAACATTGTCAATTTGCTCATTCCAAAGGACTATTCCCACCAAGCCACTTTCATCTCTGCCACATGCAGCTGCAACTGGACCAGAGTATGTCTCAGAGTAAATCAATCGCCGGGGATATATTCTAAGTATAATTAGGTCTAGTTGCCTAATTGGTCGATTGGGTCTTAGATCCTTAACTAGCACTCTTTTTTGATTGCTTGCTGTTCTATGCTTATTCGATTTATTATTGGTTTTCATAGTCAACTAACACAACATTAATGTTGATAAAAGTAAACTATTTTTTCTTCCTTACCCGGAATGATGTGAAAACTTTTTGTTCTTCTTTTTCTTCCTCTGGGTTGAGTTTTTTGTCTAAGAGCAATTCATATGTTTCACGAATTGAGACTTCTCTTTTGACCCAAGGCATGTGGTTACGACAGACAAGATATACTTCTGAGGATGAATTACGTGAAGCCATCGGTGAGAACCTCTTTACCTCTGAAAAGTAAGGTTTTACAGCCTCGATTAACTCTTCAATCCCAACTCCTTGGAAAATCTTCGTTGTGAAAGAGCCTCCTTTGCATAACAAATCTAATGAGAAATCTAAAACGTCAGCAACTAATGTCATTGCTACTGCCTGGTCAATGTCCCAATTGCCGGTTATGTCTGGAGAGATATCAGAAACAATAGTGTTGATAATTCGATTATCTAGTTCGCCAAGAATTCTCTCTTGTGTGGATGATTCAGTTATGTCTCCAACTAATAGGAGCGCTCCCTCGACAGGTTGGCATGGCTCCAAATCAACACCAATTACAACTCCTTCATCACCGACTAATTCCACAGCCACTTGGGACCAACCTCCGGGATGACAACCAACATCCAAGACGACATCACCTTCTCTAATTAATTTGAATTTGTCTTGGATTTGTAAAAGTTTGAAGGCAGAACGAGCTCTGTAACCACTTGATTTGGCTTGACGACGCCATGAATCTCGTTTATGATTCTCTATCCAATGGTCAGCCATTGTACGCCCCTCATCCAATGGTCACGCATCTCACAAATGAAGTTAGCCTAACTGGGATAACATATAATGAAAGAGGTGGAGGTATTCGGTATCATCATGGCGAATAAATTTCAGTCTTCAAAGATGAGGCAACCTTTCGCCATTATGATTGTAATATGCATCTTAATACAATTAGGAGTTGGAATTAGTCAGGCTGAGGTTAAGGACTTTGATGAAGAATGGAACGAAGAAATTACTGTTTCTGGTGGCAGAACTGTTTTAGTCGAGGAATTAAGTGCAACTTGGTGTGTTAGCTGTGCTGAGATAGACCCATATCTACAACAGGTTGCTGATGCTCATGGTTCTAGAATATCTATTGTTACCTACCACCCTAGTGATGGCGAGGATGCATTTCAACCAGCAGCAGCAAAACATCGTATTGAACGAATGAAATTAGTTAATCCGCAAATAGGAGCAACACCAAGTTTTGTAGTTGAAAGTGGACAATTGAGAATCGGTCCAGATTCATGGCCTGATGTGCAAAAAGACATTCTAAAAGCTGAAACTAATCGACAGGAAGTAAGTAAATTAGGTTTTACAATTGCTAAAGATGGAAATAACTATTCTGCAAGTATCTCAAGCGTTGAGTTAATTGAGGTGACTTATGAAACCCAGATTACGTTCTTATTGATGAATCATGAAGTTGAGATGCCTGATGGTTTTTTCAACCCTGGTGAAAACCACAGAGATCGGGTCATTACTGCAACTTCATCTTGTAATATTGGCACAGATGTTACACAAAATATTGGATTCTCAAATTCTACAGCGACAGACTGCCTTAGCGATTTTACTGTCAATTTTACCAACGATGGAAAGTTTAGTCTTGTCCTGATTCATGAAGCTACCAATGAAGTTTTGCTGTCCAGTCCAAACCTTGCTAATTCACTTGGAGTTGTTGAATTTGCTTATCGAGACATACAAATCGACAGTCAAACAAATATCATGCCAATAGTATTCTTGTCCATAATATCAATAGGATGTATATGGGCATTAATCGATAAGAAAAGTAACTGAATATTCCTCTTTGAGAGAATAAATTACTGGAATCCGGCACTATTTGCGAACATATAGGGAAATAGTTGATAACCTATCACGACAATATAGTATCATGGAGGAATCTTGGGACGACGTAACTTGGGAAAAGGATGTGCAGTTGAAAGAATGGTATGTGGAGTATATTGCTATAGTTAATGATCAAAAAAATCACCACATGTCCATACTATACGGAGAGGACATGCAAGACGTTCAAAGAAGTCTACTTCATGAAGTTAGACGCATGTATAGTTCAACTGACAGGATAGACATAACAGTGGTAAAGATGAAGGAAACAGAAACACATACTGATGCTGCTCTGTTTGAAGGAATCTATGTTCCTTAGGATCTTGCTTGAAAAATTATTGCAATCTCTTTGCCATCAACTAGCAGGTAATCATCAAACTCATAATTTGTGACACCATCAACTGTCATGATTAACTCGTGAGTATTGCTGACTCGGTAATCAAAAATTCCTGTCTCATTAAAATGTACACCCCAAATGTCGAAGAATACACCAAGTGGCATGTCGACATTTGCTTCCGTCTCAATATGTAATTTTCCTGTTGCATCGTGAGTATGAACTGTATGCATATTACCGCCCTGCTCATTACATACTTCCGTATTTATCCCCATATTTTCTGGAATTTGTCTCTCATTACCATTAATGAAAATCGATAACACTGAGTGGTCATGACGGCCAAGATTCATTTCGTGAGTAACGCACTCCTCTGACAGTGGGTCTGGGTCGTCAGCTGTACTACTGAGCACTATCATCTCGTCAGTATTAGAAGATTCAGAATCAAACAATCCACCGTATTCTTGACCCAACAAAACTAGTAATGCACACAATGCCACTACAGTAATGGCACCCCATATCTTAGTTTCATTGTCCAATCTTTCACCTCATTTTGTCAATTTTGCCTATATAGCTTAATTTTGCTTCCAAGCAGATTTATCATCATACAACTTTCCTAATCGGAAGAAGCCGAATAAGGCAGCAATGTTAGCAATGTGAGCAGTTGTACAGTACAGACAGATTTTGCTCTCTTGAATCTCATACGATACTAGGAGAAGAACAACAA
This sequence comes from uncultured euryarchaeote, assembly GCA_937911345.1. Classification (GTDB taxonomy): domain Archaea; phylum Thermoplasmatota; class Poseidoniia; order Poseidoniales; family Poseidoniaceae; genus MGIIa-L1. The sequence continues at coordinate 6,499 of CALDPP010000177.1, forward strand.
ATATTCCTAATCCTGTGATAATAGTTCCAAGTTTGATGAACCTCTCTGTGTACTCGCCATTAGGTTCATTTTTGATTACTAGAACCATGAATAACAAAAAGGCATTGACCATCATTCCAATCATACCCCAAGAGAGACCGAATACAGGATCTACATTGAGGTCATTGTTTCCAATCAAGTCATCACAGTTGAATACAGTGGATGATGCGCAAAAGTTGCCACCTTCACTAATCTTTGATGATATCCAGAATGTCTGTGCTGAAACTGCAAAACCAAAGAAGGTAATGAGTTGCAAACCAGCAGTAATTCTTCCCCTCTCAGTAGCCATAATCTCAAAACGAGCAGAAAGACTGTCACCAATTGATTTCCCAAACGGCGCAACTAAAATCAATCCAAATAACGTTGGAATAAGATATGCTGCAACCAGTAGATTGTCTATCACTTCAGGCACCTTCCCTAGGAGTTATTCTCTGGATTGCTTGAGACAAGTCTTCACTGGCATCATCTGAAACCCAAGCGATTATTCCATCTGGCTGAATCAAGAAGTAGTTTGGTGTACCTGGTATTCCCCATTCCTTCATGTTGTCTTGGTCAATGTCATCAATATATGGGAAATTGTGCCCGTATTCTGCTCTAAAATCCTGTATTTCTGCCCTGCTGGAATCGTGGCCTTGGATATTTAATTCAGTTGCACTCGCAATAAAGTTAACATGTGGGCCGTTCCAATTTGGATTATTAGAGTTGTAAGTATTAGCCCAATCTGCTTGGTTACTAGCAGACTGCTGACAATATGGACAATCTGTATCCATGAATATCAAAGCCACCCATTGACCCGAAACATTTCCTTGTTCCCATGAGCTATCGAAGTAACCTTCGAAATCAAACTCATACCAAGTACCGCCATCATACGCTTTACCTTCTATCTCGGGTGCTCGCTCTCCAACATCTGTACCAATTGCGATTGGATTTGCGGTAAATGCAATAATCATTATCGCAATAAAAAACAAAGATGCAACAGATAATGCCGCACTTCCAACTGTTCCTGCATTATCATCTTCTATTAGTTCGCCTATCATTTTCTCACATTCCTATTTCTTCGATTAAACAACGGGCAGTGTGTCTGACAGCTGCCTCGCTATTGTAGTTGACATCATATCCTGTTGAAAGCATTTTTTCAATGCTGAGCATCGCCTTTGGGATATCTCCAGCCCAGCCTCTATCGCCACCAGTGTATTCAATTGATGCATCATTGTAGCCTGTTTCCTCAACAACAATTTCTGCTATTCGTCTTACTGAGCACGTATCATGGCTGCCAAGATTAAACAAGTTGATTGGTTCATTCTGAGTATTGTAAATATGCATCATCGCTTTGACGCAATCTTTTACATTCATGTATGATTTTTCTTGCAGTCCGTTACCCAAAACCTCTAATTTAGTGTTATCTTTCTTCAACTTGTGAATGAAATCAAAGATAACGCCATGAGTTCCTCTTTCGCCAATGATGTTGGCAAATCGAAAGATCCATGCTTGGAAATTAAACGTTCCAACCCAACTTGTGATAAGCCCTTCCGAACCAAGTTTACTCGCTCCATAGAGAGAAATTGGTAAACATGGACCGTGATTTTCTGGTGTGGGCATCGGCGCATTTTCGCCATACACAACAGAGGAAGAAGCAAATATAATCTTATCAATTCCATTTATTCTCATTGATTCTAATATGTTATAGGTAGCAATAGTGCCTTGTTTTAAATCTGTATCAGTAATTTTTGTACCTAGTCGAATATCTGGATTTGCTGCCAAGTGAAAAACGCAATCTATTCCTTCTGTTGCCCTTTTGACTTCTTCTATAGAGGTTAAGTCGCCTTGGATAAATTCAACTTTTTCATTGCTAAGTTGGTGATTAATTAAGCTTAAACTTCCACTCGATAAATTATCAAATATTCTCACTTCGTAACCAGAGTAGA
>CALDPP010000178.1 GCA_937911345.1 uncultured euryarchaeote
AAGGGCATGAAATATTAAAATTAAACATTGGTGATCCTATCGCTTATCCTGGGCTACCAACACCAAAACACATGGTTGATGCTTATGTTAATGCACTACAAAATGGTAACAACGGCTATTCTCCATCTTACGGTTTACCGCAACTCCGAGCCGCTATTGCTCAGGATGAAAGAAGGAAAGGATGGCCAGCAAGACAGGATGATATCTACGTATGCCACGGAGTTACTGAAGCGTTACAAGTTATTTTTGCTGCAACTTTAGAAGAAGGTGACATTGTTTTAGCACCCGGGCCTCATTATCCTCCCTATATGGCATATCCACAAATGTACGGCGCACATACTGTTGAATATAAACTGAAACCGAACGATGGTTGGAGACTCGATTTTGATGATATTGAAGCCAAAATGAATGAAAATGTCAAGTTACTTGTCTTAATTAATCCTAACAACCCATGTGGGGCAGTTGCAGGAAAGGATGAAATTTTTAGATTAATTTCTATTGCTAGAAAATGGCCAAATTGTGTAATCGTTGCCGACGAAATATATGATGGTCTTGACTTTACCGGTGAACAAAGAAGCGTAGCGAGTCTCTCACCAGATGTTCCAGTATTTGTCTTGAATGGAGTCTCAAAGGTTTACTACGCACCTGGTTGGCGCATCGGATACTTGGGGATTCATGACCCGAAAGGGCGTATGCAACTGATTAGAGATGGTATTGAACGGCTACTTCGCTCTAGGCTATGTGCGTCTACACCCGCTCAGTTGGGATATTTGGCTGGCTTGGATTCAGACCGCAGTTGGATGAAGTCATATTCAGATAAGATTGTTCGTCAAAGAGATTTATGCGTGTCTAGAATCAACTCAATTGAAGGCTTAGAGGTACAATCATCCGGTGGTGCGTTTTACATGTTTGTGAGATTGACTGATAGCAAGTGGCAAGATAACGACAAGGAATTCGTCCTAAAACTATTGCATGAAGAACACGTCTTGGTTGTTCATGGAAGTGGTTTTTCGCCTGAATTAGGTAGAGGACATTTTAGAATCGTTTATTTGCCTAACATTGATATTTTGAATGAAGCGTTTGACCGTATTGAAAGATTTTTAGAGAGACATAGAACATAACAACCAAAGTATTGATGTGCAAAGAATGACTCGCACATCTATGCAAAGGCTTAGGTTGGTAACCCTGCTCTTTGCTTTAGGTTTACTTTGTACATTATTCTTCGATACTGCTTCTGCAGCCGGGAACTCTTCTGAATCATTTGACATTAGCTATCTATACCCTCTTGGCCTTGCATTATTGGTTGCAGCACTCATGTGGAAGTTCTTCATACCGATACAACTTGCAAACTTGCAGGTTGCATTTGAGATAGATGATGACTTGTATGAGGTTCATCGTGTGACGAGAGACCTCGATGACGCTAGAGATTTACTCTCTGAAGGGTCAGTAGGCTATGGTCTGGGACTTTACATGATGGGGATGACTGGTGTGTTGATTCTTATTGGTGAATTCATTTTTGCGCCAGACTTTTTTTACACTCCATCTCTTTACATAATCGCATTACTAGTTGCTATTCCAATCTTAATTTCTCCTTGGGAAACTATGAATGCCCAACTTTCAAGGAACCAAAGACCGTCCAATTCCAATGCAATAATGGGTTTTTTCCGTAGAACACTAACGCTGTTCATTATTATTGGAATTACCATTGCTTCTCTAATGTACGGATTACAAGAGTCTGGTAGTGGGGTAATAGAGCCATTTTGGTTGGCACTTGCAATGCTCGTTTTCATGTCTCCAACAATTTTTGCTTACGGTCGAATCATGGGAGCCTCATGGAATATGCTGTTAATAGGAAAATGGCGAACTTCAAACGGTAAGCGAAATCCTATTGACCCAGATAAACCTAGATTCTTCAATCGATTATTCTCATTGCTGTTAGTTATTTTCCTATTGACTATGCCAGTCACTGCTTTGAATGGAATTGTTACAGTGTTGTACATATTGTTGCAAGACCCAGATAATTCTGCTGAAGTACTAAACTATGGAGGAATTATAGGGCACTCAATCTATGTAAGGATAGATCTAATATCTGAAATATTATTTCACTGGGAGTTTGTCAAGAGTCTACCGCAATTCCTATCTTTGTATCTTTCATTAAACATTGCAATTGTTGGATTAGCGTTTATTTTTGAATTAACTAGAAACTTGATGCTTGGAGGGCAAAGTTTCGGTGGTGTTTTTGGCGTGATAATCGACAGTCCTCGTGACATTAGGACGGAAGTTGAGGCTCAAACCCGCCAACTCAAGTTTGCTTTTGCAGGTTTTTCCGGATATACTGTATTATTGCTCCTACTTGTCTGCTACAAAGAATTTGGCGACTTGATGCCATTTACTGAGACTTTGGAAAATGAATACGGATTTAATGAAGAGATGCGATTACTTGCAACATGGATGTTCATTGCAGTTGGTCAATTCATATTCTTGCTGACTTGGTTGGTATCGATTATTAGGTTTGGTTCTCTTCGAACTTTGAGATTTGATTTGAATCCCGATGAAAGGCGTGAAGGTGCTGTCAGATTGGCCGGTGGTGATTGGATGAGGACTTTGGTCGATGAAGCCGCTTTGGTAGAGGATTTGGATACTCTAATTAGATTCCAAATGCGATCATTAGATGGTGACCCTTCAGTTGTGAGATTCGAAAAGGCCAGGGCCAGGATGTGGGAACAGGCAATTAGAGGCTTATGGCCTACTGCTATTGAAGAAGCTAGAAAGGTACTTGCTCAAGCAGGTGGTGACGATGATGTTGCAAGAATGATAATTGCTACTGGACATATTGCATCTAGAAGGCTTGATGCTGCACGCGATGCACTACACGGTTTAGAACAGCCTGAAGGATACGATGAGCCAGAATTACTTGCCTTTGTTTGTGAATGGTTAGACCCTTTCACAGGAAATGTCACAGAAGACGATTTTTGGGATTGGGAAAACAACCCTTGCATCAATAATCTCCAGCAACAAATACAAATGATACGTGGTTGGAATCCAAAACCGAGTACGGATTTCCTCGGTAAGGACCGACTCTCAAGGGTAGCGCAACTATCAATGATTTCGCTAATGCGTGCTCAAAGAATGCATGATGAAGCTCTGGAACTAGCATTAAAGATGGTTAGGGCTGAACCAACAGGTGTAAGACCAAGAATTGCCGCAGCGCTATGCCTAATCGATAAAGGTGATTGGCACAGTGCCAAATCCATTTTAGAGGAACTTATTAAAAGCGATAAAAATGACCCGCGTGTGTTAGCATTATCAGCAATTTTGGGAGTTCCAGTCGATGCTGAAGAATTTGAGGTTGCTTTAGTCAACGGTGAAGGAAAAGCAATGAAGAAATGGATTAATCAAGCACCATGTAATTCTGTAGCCGCACTTGGGGTCAAAGGTGGAATGGATGAAGCAATTAACGCTAATTTGCTAATTACTGCTCATGAAGCCACAAGGAAACAAATGACTCCCAAGTATCAAAGCGGTCGTCTTGCTATCATTTTCAATTACTTCATTTTGATACCATCTTTCCTTCTCTCTGGCATCTACATTTACACAGAAATCGGCCAAATGGAAGCTTTAGTTGCTACTGCTCTTCTTCTTCTTGGCCACTCTACTAGCAGGAGAGTCTTACGCCAACAGCGCAAATTAATTCGCCATAGAGATCAAAAAGCCATGGTGGCCTATGCTAAGCGAATGAAACGGTTCAAAGTCGCTCCTGACCGAGCGAATATACCTGTTGGTACCCATTTACTTCTTTCAGGAATTTTAGTTTCGGTAAATGGTGTAATTTTGGATATAGGTCTGCCCGGATGGATGACAGAACATTTACCAAAAGATTCTGATAAGGCATTGAAATCTAGGCTAAAGCGTCGAAGCAGTAAGATGCAAAAGGCACGTCCTCCAAGACTCAAACCACTAGGCGAGGGATGGTGGCTCAAGCGTCCGAAAGAAGATGGTGCAGAAATACCTGCTTTGGAAAGACTAGTTGGTAAAGTTGCATATCGTGGTAGACCAAGTTATGTTGACCGTAAGAAAGGTGTTGGAGCGCGTCCAACTGGGCAAATTCCAAGCAGTTCTAAACCAGTACACACGCTCGATTTAGGTAGACGAGGAATTCCAACAAATACAAGAATCTCAGAACGTAATTCTGCAAAGCCTAAATTTGAACCGAAGTCAAAAGTCAGAGATACCAGAAGGCGTCCTCCAACCAGGAAAAAATAATCAACTAAACAATTTATTCAAAGACCGTATCGAATACCGTAGTGTTATGTCGGAAGTGCCAGGGTCTTGGAAACCGAGTAATACTAACCTATCAAAGGCAGAAGCAGTGCTAGAAGCAACCAAATCGAGTGGTAATTTATACCGAAATGGGCTGGGAATGATCGCTTCAGAAAACATAGTATCGCCTATGGTGCAAAAAGTAGTATGCAGTGATTTACATGGTAGATATGCAGAGGGTTTGCCTGGTAAAAGATACTATCAGGGCTGTGATGATTTTGATACAATCGAAAGCATTGGAATAGATCTGGCAAAGAATGTGTTTCGAGCTAATTTTGCTAATATACAATCCACGTCAGGAACCGTATCCAATATTGCAGCATTGAAAGCATTAGCTAAGCCAGGCGACAAAATCACTGCTGTGTCAACTGCGGATGGCGGCCATATATCCCATGCAAGAATGGGAGCTGTTGGGTTAAGAGATTTGGATTTGTCAACCTATCCTTGGGATATAGACCGGATGGAGCCTGATATTGATGGTGCTTGTAAATTAATTAGAGATATTAATCCGAAGGTTTGTTTAATTGGTCAATCGGTTTTCTTATTCCCTACACCACTTGAGGAGATCTCAGCCGCAGCACATGAAGTGGGTGCCACTGTTATGTACGACGGTGCTCATGTATTAGGCCTGATTGCTGGTGGCCAATTTCAAGACCCGCTGAGAGAAGGTGCCGATATCATGACGGGTTCTTCTCACAAGACCTTCCCAGGTCCACAGGGAGGTTTCTTATTGTCATCTAGTAATGATGAAAAAATGCATAGAAAACTGAATAATGCTATATTCCCAGGTGTTTGCTCTTCATATCACTTGCACCATGTTGCTGGTAAGGTAGTTGCATTGGCGGAATTTGAGGAATACGGAGAAGAATATGCTAGGGACGTGGTGAATAATGCAAAAGCGCTGGGAGAATCTCTAGCAGCTGAGGGTTTTGATGTGTTGGCAGAGGGTAGAAACTATACTGCATCCCATCAGGTTCTGACTAGACATGGTGATATTGATTCAGGCGCTGGTGCAAAAGCGGCACAGTTGCTAGAGGATTCAGGGATTATTACCAATATGAACATGTTGCCAGGAGATAGTAAAGCACTTTCACCATCTGGGTTAAGATTAGGCGTACAGGAATTAACGAGAGTAGGAATGGGTAAGAATGAGATGGCAGAAGTAGCTAAATTGTTCGCAAGAGTCTTGATTCATGGACATGATCCTGCCAATGTAAAACAAGATGTTACCGAATTAAAGTCTGATTTCCACATAATTCGCTACTGTTTCAATGAAGATGAACAATCAGGATACATTCTTTGATGTGTTAGTATGCCCATTGTTGACGATGAAAGCCACTTACATGATGATGAATTGACCTCAAAATTTCAAAATCACTTTTCAATGAGTGGCAATGGAAGAATCATTGATTCTGGCGGTAATTATTGGTACATTGTTCAAGAAAATGAACTATTGAATTTTGTTTCTTTGCTCGAAAATAATGTTGGTATTCCAATTGGCCGAATTTTGCACAATTCTGCAGCTGATGCGTTTGAGTTAATTTTGTCTCCATTAACGAGTGTAAATTTTGGATTTTTTGGCAAAAAGAAACGTGGTAAATTACTAAATGAATATTGGGATTTATTCGGATGGGGTGCATTTAATACAAAAGAGAATTCAATAATCTCTAATGTATTTCCTTCGATTATTGCTGGCTTTTATTTATCCTTAATAGAATTTGAACAAGGACAAAGAAATAGAATTCAGTGGAAGCAATTGCGAGATAACATCGTTAAATGTGAACTGGAAAAAATCGACAGGCAAATATCTCCTCCACAAGAGATTTTACCCATGCCTTGGGCGAATAAAAAAATGAATCAACATACTGGGCTTGATGTTTTATTAGAAAGGCAAGATGTTGGTTGGTCAATAAACGGACGGATTTCATATGTATTGCCTTGTGATATGATGAATCGGATAATTTTCAATTTAGGCGGACATGTTGGTCAAGTTCCGAGCAAGGTGTCCGATGCTTGGCTATTAACAGGATTTGATGAAAGAATTCATGAATCATTTTCTCAATTTGTTCAATCGCAAAAGGAGTTGTTCTTGCGTGGTGATGACTTTGTCTACTTGAACGACCAGAATGATTGGGAATCAGTTATTTTGACACATCTAATACCATATGGCTTAGGTTCTGTCAAATTCTTGAAATCACAGGATGATATTGACTATTTTTCGGTTAATTTAGAGCCAAACGCCCCGATGGTAATAGGCAAATTATCAGGTATTTGGGAGAGGGCGAATGGTAAAGAATCTAGTTGCCAAATACATTTGACAGACACGGAAATGAATTTAAAAATACGCTCTAGGTTAGACTTTATTTGAGGGTTTTATTCTAAACACGGATGGTTAACCTCTATAACCGATAGATGCCGAGGTTATTTTAGCCGTAATCCACGGAGTGATTGATATGTCCTTAAATCCAAACCAAATGGCCTACGTTGCAATTGTCTCTACTTTGATTTTCGGATCAATATTTGTCGGTGTATCTGGGGTATTACAGACCAGTGAAGGTCTTGGAAATTTTGATAGTGCAGTCGAAGAAGAAGTTTCAGGTGATGGAATTACAACAAACGAAGCCATTGATTCAGACATGGATGGTTTGGCTGATGTTTTGGAGCAAACTCAGTATGGAACTGACCCGCTAGATGAAGATACAGATGGTGACGGTATGAGTGACGGCTGGGAAGTTGAACATGGATTGAATCCATTAGATGATGGTGAATCTGATCCTCTCGAACAAGATCCGGGCGAAGCTGATGTCGACGAAGCCGACCAAGAAAATGAAACTGATTCATGGCCTGACCCTAATCAAGGACCAAACGGTGATCCTGATAATGACGGACTCACTAATCAACAGGAGCAAGAACTAGAGACAGATCCTCAAAGGTCAGACACGGACAACGATGGATTGAATGACAAGTGGGAATCAACGTATATGATTGAAATTGAAATACCGGGTGGCTCATTTACTTTGTTCGACCCACTTAATGGCAACTGGGATTGCGTGTTATTGACACAAGATTTGAAGAGCAATTTGCGAGAATATTACAATATTGACGAAGATACTCCGTCATGGGAAGAACTTGGTAATGGATTCGGTCAACACTCATGTGACAATGTATTAGATTATGATGATGATGGATTAGCAAATTTCCAAGAAGAATTGTTTGGCACAGACCCCACTGCAGAAGATTCTGATGGCGACTTACTTTCTGATGCAGAAGAAATTTCTCGTGAACAACTACAACGCACAACCTCAGTTGGTATAACACAAGGATTTGACAGAAATGGGCAATTGGTATATCGAAATTGCAATGAACCAATCAAGGATGATAACTCTCAAACATTCGCATTTGATGCTCCTTTTATGAATAAGAATACCTCGTGGTTTTATCTTGATGATGATGGTGATGGATTGTTAAACGGACCATCAGATTGGGATTCTGATGGTGATGGGATGCCAGATGGTTACGAATATTGCTACTCAATATTCCCATCAACTAACGTGATTAACGGTTTGAAGTTAAACCGTTTAGATGCCACCAATGTCTTGGATCCAAGTGACCCATCTGACGGTTTCTTTGATTGGGACGATGATGGTTTGAATAATCTAGAAGAGTATGGCTCAGCCCTTCAATTTGGTGCTGAAAACTTCACTTCTCCATGGTTAGAGGACACAGACCTCGATGGTATGCCAGATGGTTGGGAAACAAATAATGGATTAAACCCAAGAGACAGCAGTAACGGTGATGACGACCCTGATATGGACGGTTGGGACCGTGATGGTGACGGGTCTGCAACTTATGACGAGTTGATTTTTAACACAAGAGTTAGAACTGTTAGATACGCTGTCGGGGATGCTGTTGCAGTTGGAGAAACTGTGGTCATTGGTGAATACACCATTGCTGGAGGTCAAACTGAAACAGTCAATATCAAGGCAACCTCCTCAGGTACTATTTACCAGATGTATGTAACAGAAGACCAAGTTATTACCTCTAGAGATACCGTATGGTTTGTAGTTGTCGAGGACAATGAAAGATTTACTAACGAAGATGAGTATGAAGCCAAATTCAAAAATAATGAACCATTCGATGAAAATGGTGATCCAAGTTTAATCATTGGAAGATCAACTGATCCTATGGACCCAGACACCGACAACGACGGATTGATTGACGGTATCGAGGTATTCGGTTGGGAGATATTGGTTGTCAATCGTGGAGTTGAGATTACCCTTGTTGTATCGGACCCAGGACTTCCAGATACTGATTCTGATGGATTATCAGACTTCCTTGAGTACTCATCGCTTTGTGATTCCGGTTCAAATGCATCTAATCCTGATACAGATGGTGATGGATTAGATGACCAGTTCGAGGCAACTGGTGGCGGTGGCACCTTACAATGGCCTTTAGGCGGTGGTGAGGCTTACACAACTAGTCCTTGTGCATTCGATACTGATAACGATGGCCTTGAAGATGGTGAGGAAGTAATTGTTGGTAAAGATGGTTTCATGACACACGCAAACAATTCAGATACCGATGGTGATGGTCTAAAAGACGGCAATGAAGTTCTGTATATACCGCGTCCATTCCAAGAGGCAACTCACCCACTCGTCAATGATACTGATTTTGACGGAATGTTAGATGGATGGGAAATGCAAGTTCAATCTGAAGAGGACAACACTAATTCACACAGCCTGTGGGTTGCAACAAGTAGTTGGAACATACCTAATTGCGTTCCAAGCCAAACTAATAATTGTGCAAAGAGCCCTGGCGGATATATGTGGATTAACACATTAGGCGGTTTTGTCCAACAAAAGCAATTTGAGATTCATGAAATGAACCTTACAGGATTTAGTGTCCCTAACAATCCTTTGTGTGATTGTAATGGTAGATGGGCATTAGACCCATCAGAGGCAAGTGCTATTGCTAGATTACCCGATGCTGTGTACGACATAGACAATGATTCTTTGCTAAACGGTGCAGAAGCACCGGATAAATGGAATACTAACCCTGTTGACAAGGATTCGGATGGTGACAAGTTGTTTGATGGATGGGAAGTGAAATACTCTCAATATGCTATTGAATCAGGACTTGTTGACAATGCAACATTATCGGCTTATGGAGCAAGAGGTGTTCTTGACCCGTCAATGATAGACAGCGATTTAGACGGGATAGAAGATGGCGAGGAAGACCCTGATAATGATGGATTAAACCGAACGGGGTTAATCAAGCGATATTGCCCTAGTTATAATGACAGTTCATTTTCTGATTGTAATATTGATCCCGATACACCAGACGGTGCACAGTTCTATCAAAATCTAGCTAATTACACAAATTACGAAGAAATGCAGAATAACACAAACCCAGTTTCTAACGATACAGACGGTGACAATTGGAATGACGGGCCAGAAGTCTACTTCCAAGATCATGATGATGATGGAATGGCCACAGGTTGGGAATATCACTTTGATTTTGATCCATATGATGCAGCAGATAGAATGTTTGACACTGATGGTGATGGTCACGTTAACTATTGTGAGTACAAGTGGGACACCAACCCTAGGGACCCTACAAGTTTCCCGGGTCAAGGTGAACTATGCGATCCGTTTAGTGAATAAGCACAAATAAACATAAAGTTCTTGAGTATTCTATGTCACAAAATATCATGTCATCTAGGCTACTACCCCTACTGGTAGTATTCTTTTTGGCAACTGTAACATTTAGTCCGACAGTTTCCGGAACTAATGTAGATGGTCAATCAAGCAATGTTTTTGTTGAAATTGAGACTAGTGAAGGGATCATTTTTGATGATTTTATCAACATTTCAGGAGAATCAAGTATACCCGTTTCTGAGTTAATTTGGTCCATCGATAACATAGAACAATACAACAGTATTGTTAGTTCGACAGAAAGTATTGTTTCATCAAGCACCTTTACTGATGTAAATGTATACAACGACTTATTCCACTGGGACTTGTCAATTCCAGTCAATGAGTTGAATTGTACTTGCAAATTCTCAATAGTTGCCCCTAATCATCCTTCACTAGCAGAAGAATCAATTGTGATATTTATCGGACATTTGAATCATTTTTCGGTAATTAATTACCAACCAACTTTCAATAATGTTGAGAGCGCAGATTCAGAATTACTAAACTACGAAGTTATTGGCATAGGAAATACTGAAATGGGCATTAACCAATACAGCGATAATGTCGTATTCAAAGCCGATATTTGTCAATATAGTGGCAGTTCTTGTGTTTCAGAGACAAGAACAGTTGTCTTGAATCACACCATGCAAAGTGATAGTACATTTGTGGTTGAAATAAATCAAGACTTTTTATCACTTGATGATGGGAACTGGCATTTTGAGATTTTTATGAGGGATTCCTACCTAAGATTATCTAACATAGATGAAAAAATTTTGACATTTGATACGATGCCCCCAGAGGTACAAATTTCAGGTGCCATCAGTGCTAGTGAGATGGATACAGAGGTTTTCTCAGCCAAAGTTGATGATGGTTATGATAGCTCCCTTGTCGCACTTACTTGGACGATTACAGAACCAAGCGGAATAGTTCGTGGCTTAATCGGTGACGAGCACATTTCAGATTCTAGTATAATGGTTCAATTCAACAAATCTGGGGTATGGAATATTTCTGTTCTAGCTATAGATTCAGTAGGACATTTTACCAAACAACATCATGAAGTGTCCATTGTTAACATCGCACCAGAGATATCACTTCAAGCACCATCTAGTGAATCCTCAGATACTGTAAAGATTGTAACAGAGACATCTCAAGAGTGGTATATAGACGCGTCAATGACTTCTGATACATCAAATGATGTTGATGATTTGCTTTTTCATTGGGTGGTTGATGGTGAAATTATTCACGTAGGTGACAATCTGTCAAATGCAAATTTAGAGAGTGCTGGAAATTATGCAGTAACATTAGTTGTAACGGATAATGATGGTCTATCCACAACATCAGAAATAGAAATAATCATCGAATCAAAAGATGAATCTTCAGACAGTAAAGTTAGCATAACCTTGATCGCTCTTTGTGTAATTTTAGTTGTGCTGTCAATCGTACTCTTATTTAGATTCAACAGGGAAGAGAACTCGTTTAATCTACCAAAATGGGGTAAATAGAGTAACCAAGGTTTGAATAATATAAATTAGGTGGAAGTATCATGTTTGCTGAGATGTTTGCTCAACTGGGAGATATGCCGAACCCAATTTCAAATGAAGAAATTAGGTCTAGGCAGAACGCATTGTACGGTAAATTAGACAAAGATGACTTGCTTATTTTGTGCTCATCTCCCGAGACTATTCATTCTAACGATGTCCATCATCCTTACAGAACTCAAAGTAACCTATTGTATTTGTCAGGCTGGATAGAACCAGAGGCGGTAATGTGTGCACTGTACAATAAAAATAAATGGGAAACACATCTGTTTGTCCAGCCTAAAGATACACTCAAGGAAATATGGGAAGGCAGGAGGCCGGGTGTTGAGGGTGCTATGGAGAATTGGCCAGTTGATTTCGCCCACTCAATCAATGAATTACAACATAAACTAGCAGAATTTATCACTCAGTCGTCAAAAATCATGCATAGAATGGGTGTGATGGTCGATGTCGATGACTTGGTCGTTAAAGCGATTAAAAAGCGAGATAGAGCACGACAAAGGTTTGGTTCTGGCCCTGTATCTATTGAAGATCCAAGTAACATGATTGCTGAGATGCGTATGATTAAGTCAGATTCAGAAATTGCACAAATGAAATTTGCTTCTGATGTCTCTAGTCTAGCCCATATCGCTGCAATGAAACACGGTGGTGGTAGTAGTGCTAAAGAAAACCAATTACAATCATTAATTGAGGGTTTCTTTAGATATGCTGGTACTTCAGGATGGTCTTATCCTTCTATTGTTGGGAGCGGTGAAAATGCAACCATATTGCACTACAAGCAAAATGAAGATTATTGCAAAGATGGTGATGTTGTACTGATTGATGCAGGAGCAGAATTCAGAGGATATGCCGCAGACATTACTAGATCTTGGCCAAACAACGGGAAGTTTACAGATGCGCAAAAAGAAATCTATCAAATCGTCTTAGATGCACAAATAGCTGCAATCAATGAATGTGTTGTTGGTAATCCATATAATGCACCACATGAAGCAGCAAAGAGAGTACTTGCAGAAGGTCTAATCAATCTAGGAGTAATTACACAAAGTCTGGAGGATTCCCTCGATGCTACCGAGGGCCAACTAAAAGACTGGTATATGCATAATACTAGTCATTGGATTGGTCTTGATGTCCATGATGTTGGTGTTTATGTTCCTAATGGCGAACCGAGATTGCTCGAAAGTGGTATGTGTCTTACAATAGAGCCAGGTTTGTATTTTGGGGCATGGAGGCCAGATGTAGATTGTCCTGAAAAATATGCTAATATTGGGATTAGAATCGAAGATGATATTCTAGTTACCGATAATGGTCCTGTAGTACTTACAGACATGTGTCCGAAAACAATTGATGAAATAGAATCAATCGTTGGAACAGCCATCTAGGTGCAGATTATGAATTGGCAATCTATACTCCAGCGACAGCAAGGCTGGTCGATAGACAAAGCAGATTCGTTGAGAATGACTATTGATGAGGCAACAGAGCTCTACGAAAATGCACCTCTGCATGAACTAACAAAAGCCGCAGATGTCCGTAGAACACATCTTCACCCTGAAGGAAAAGTGACTTATCTTGTGGATAGAAACGTAAATTATACCAATGTATGCACAATTAATTGTCAATTTTGTTCATTTTACAGACCACCCGGGCATGATGAAACATACACTCAATCATATCATGAAATTTCAAATCGAATTAAAGAACTTGAACAAATTGGTGGCTCAAGAATTCTAATGCAGGGCGGTGTGAATCCTGATTTAGATTTTTCATGGTATATTGATTTGATAAAATATCTAGTTGAAGAACATCCAGGTATCGATCTGGATTGTTTTAGTCCCATTGAAATCGAAGGAATAGCAGAGGTTTCCGGTATGAGTACAATTGAAGTATTACAGCAACTAAAGGATGCAGGACTACATGGTTTACCTGGTGGAGGTGCAGAAATGCTTGTCGATGAAGTAAGGACTGACATTTCCCCAAAAAAAGGTAGTCCAGATAATTGGCTGAAAGTGATGGAAGAAGCACAATCACTTGGTCTAACAACCAGTGCAACAAACGTCTTTGGTTTTGGAGAAAACCTGAGACAAAGAGTTGAGCACATGGCAAAAATTCGTGACCTACAAGATTCGTCACTAAGAAATTTTGATAACGGGTTTACATCATTTATTGCGTGGCCAGTACAACTTGAAACTAATTCATTTGGTAAAAGAAATCGTGGTCAAAATAAGTTTACCTTAGGGGCGGGTCCAACTGAGTATATCAGACACATTGCAATCTCACGCTTGTTTTTTGATAACATCTCCAGTATCCAAGCATCATGGCCGACGATGGGCCTAGGAATTGCTCAAATGGCGCTTTTATCTGGCGCTAATGACGCAGGTTCCACAATGATGGAAGAAAATGTGGTGTCAGCATCAGGAACGAGTAAAATTTCAGCATCAGAGGTAGAATTGCAAAACACAATAATCAGGGCTGGATTTATCCCGGTCAAGCGCGATAGTGATTATAATCAGCTTACGACATTAATTTTTGAGGGGCTGGACAGAGAATTAGCTGCACCAGTTCCAAAACAACATTGAGTTAGGAAAGATCTAGAGGATGATTTGTCTCAGTTCTACCAGAATTAACTACAGCCTCTGTCAAACAAAATAAGGCTGGATGTTTAACTTTTAGTGGCTGAACCCAAAGTAGTTCAGGCATATTGTCTCTTTCGATTATTACTATCATTTCCCAATGAATTCTTATCAAGGGTGAGAAAATAGTCCCCGGCCAGTTTCCCTTTGGCGCTGGTATTGTGGTTTCACCATCTAATACATCAACTATCTCCGATTGTTGCATGATACGCATCGGTTTTAGAAATAGTCCACCTTTAACTTCCGAAGTTTGCATTGGAGAATCTTCGCCTCCTCCTGTGCCATCATCTAAATCAACACTCCAATGGTGAGGCAACTCTGTAGTCAATCCCGGCGCTGGTTGAGTATTCTCTTTTCGTCCAAGAGATTGCATTAGGGCTTCTCTGCTTGGCGGCAAGACTCCAACCCTCCAAAGAACAGACATACTTTTCCAGTTTTCCTTTCTTTCTGGAAAATCAATAGTTGCAACTAATTTTCCACCTGATGTGGTATCGCTATGGAATTTAATCTTGGGTGGTTTTGGTTGTGATTTTAAGAATCTTCTTTGTTTCACTAGATCAGAAAAATTGGCGCCCCCCCTCATGAATATTGGAACAAATAGAATTGGTACTACAACTACTGCCAATAGTGGGTAATCTAGTAATCCAAACCTTACTCTTCCAGTACCTACACTTGGGATTCCCCAGTAACTCAATACCGGTTCTAAGAATAGATAAGTTAGGGCAATAAGAAGAATACTCACTGAGAAATTCATGATCTTTCTTGCTTGCTTGTGAATTACATTGGGCGTTAAGTACCATCCATTTCTCTGTTTGTCAACTATTGAATCTTCAGGTACATTCTCAAGCATTTCTTGTGCATGTTGTTCATCCAGCTTTAATGTTTCATCATTAAATTTGTAACGTCTTTCAACTAACCATGATGATTTGTTACCGATTCTAAATGGTGGTGGCATATTCCTGATAGTTTCATAAGCTTCATTTTTGGTAATCTTGTCACTAATTTCGGTTTTTTTTACAGCAATTGGTAATAATTCAGGCTTAAATCGATAACTCTCAAACGGGGGATACTTGACTCTCTCTTCAAGAATAAGTTTACCCATGTCAAAACCTCAACTAAAGATTAATTTCATTCCAGCCTTAAGAGCGAGTTTTCTAAACGCAGGGACCTTTCTAATTAATGCCATCCCTAATGGGACTGGTTTCTCTATATCACCAACTTGGTTGATTAAATTGATAATTTCGGGTTTTGCAAACTGTTCGAAATTTCTATCTAACTCATCATCCTCGCAATCACTGACTAACAAATTCCTCAACGACCTTGCTCTGTTTTGCTCTTTGCGCATTTTTTCGAAGTGTGATTTTGCTATTGATTTTAATTTATCTTCACTTAGCTTATTTGAATCAATTGCTAAAGATAATTTATCGACAATTCCATTTATTTGTTCGAATCCAGGCCCAATCCCACCACCAGTTGTAGGTTTTGCCATTCCGGCTGCATCACCGATTAACAAAACTCGATTTTTGTAGGCTTTTTTTACCATTCCACTTGGAACTGGTCCACAGTAACGGGCGGTTTCACGAATGTCACTAAATCTGTCTTTCCACAATGGATGCTGCAATAGATTGTGATAACATTCCTCTATACTCCTTCCATCTAGTCGATCTGCAGTAGACCACAGTCCGATTCGACAACTATCATTTCCAGATGGGATCACCCAAGCAAAAAATCCCGGGGCGATTTCTGAACCGGAATACATTTCTAACCATCTTTTTCTATTTTGATAACCTACAACTTCGGTTTGAA
>CALDPP010000179.1 GCA_937911345.1 uncultured euryarchaeote
AGCAAGAGTTCTGAACGAGCCGTCACTCTTTTCTGCATTCTTACCATTTTGATAGATGTCTTTTGCTGTAGCCCAATCGTAAGAACTTGCTGCAGTCTTTATGTCGCACAAGTCCTTCATCAAACTTCGATGGTTGTCTACATTTGATGCGTAGGTGTAGCCACCGTCTGCAGCATCCATTGTGCTTGCTTCAGTCTTCTCGTCATCATCACCTATACAACCTGCTAGTCCTGCTGCTGCCATAAGTACAATCAATATCATTCCTTTCATTTTCGTTTGGTTCATAATAAATTACCCCTTTTCGGTCGCCCTAAAAACCTACCATACTAAAAGATTAGGGTTCCCTAAACTATCAATTTTTCATATTACTATGCAGATAACCACTGCACTGTGAGGCTCTCAGCATATCTGTCACTGTTCAAGCCAGTATGACCAATCGGCCTTACCACAACGAGAATATCCAGTTCACCGCCCCATGAAGATTCTGCCGCACAGAAAACTTCGCCAACTTTAATCCCTTGAGGATCAGAACTTAACGTTAAACTCCTCAACTCATACAGCCTTATATCCAATTCGTACTTTTCTCCACCTGTATCATAGGTATGTGTTTTCTTGTCCTTGACGGGTGACAAGAGCATCTCGTTTTCATCGATATCGAAAACTATCTGCTCATCCAACAATTGGATTGCCTGTACCATTCTAGCCTGTTGCATATCGAAAACATCAGCAATTGTCAAAGTCGATGATGCAGAAGCGAACTTTCCTAGTTGGTGAGGTGTTCTGAGACTTAGTGATTGAATGATTTCAACATTTAATCCGCCGTCTGTCGGTAATATTAGCCAAGTATATTGCTGACCTGAAGGATACAATGGTGCATTTGGATTCTCGGTAAATAATGGCTCACCCCACTCACTGGGGGACTTTGGAGGTGATGTTGGGGCAAAACCTCCAATCAACAATATAATTATCATAGAAATTATTGCATATGTTCTAATTTTGCCAAATTCCTGCCATGATTCTCTCCCTGCAGGACTCAGTGCTGAAAGCAACAATGCAAGTGGCAATACTACCAAAATACCCCAAGGAATCACCCACAACATAACCACAGAAACGATTAGCATTTCCAAACCCTTGTCACCGTATGCAAGTCTATATTCGACTTTACCTTCAGTTTCATTTCGCTTCAAAAAGTAGACAATTGAGAATAGAACAGCTACCATAAGAAAGGATATGATAACCGAATAGAGCATCTTAAACAGAATGAGGATTAAGTAATATGGCAATAATCTTTGCTAGATATAATGATTTTCAAGTTAATTTGTCATACTTGAACCAATAGGCCACATCATGGCAGACGAGGTGGTCGAGTTGATTGATGTCTCATTCCGCCATAAAATTCCTGAGCCAAAATTCACCAATCCTTGGAACACACGGAAAGGGCCTGGTATTTTCAAAATGAACTTCTCACTTGAGAGTGGAAAAATACTCGGGTTAGTTGGACCCAATGGGGCTGGCAAAACGACATTGTTGAGAATTTTAGCTGGAATTATTCCAATTGATGAAGGCAAAATAAAACTGAATGGAGTGGACTTGAGTGCGTCCGGAGAATCCATAGACGGGCAATTACGACTGAACGTTGGCCATATGCCGGAACAAGTACGATGGTCTGGCAACATAACTGTTTTAGAGGCTTTGAACCAATTTGCAGAGATGCGGAAGGATTCAATATCTAGTGAGAAATTACTTTCATTGGTTGGTTTAGCCGGAAAGTCTGATGCCTCGCTCGACGAATTAAGTCAAGGAATGAGGCAGCGACTTAGTTTAGCAGTCGCTTTGATGGGGTCACCAAAGATGTTGTTACTCGATGAACCGTTTAACGGCCTAGATCCCGTAGCAGCGAAATCTGTTGAGAAAATGATACAAGAGTTAGCTAACAAAGGCGTTTCGATAATCATTTCATCTCACCAGGTCAGCGGGCTTGTGGGCTTTATTGACCAATTATTGCTTATTCATCGTGGACAAATAGTTGCTGATGGAACCATAGAAGATATCGAATCAAAACTTGGACTAGATAACAGAATAGAACTTCGAGGACATGGTGCAATCCCCGATTTCACCAAGTTATTTGGAACAGATTGTGTTTTGAATAATCATGTGAAAGATAGTGATTGGATTTGCATCATTCAATATCCCGGGCCAAATGCTGTCAAAAAAATTATTGATGCGGGTTATGAGATTCTTGAATGGAAGCGAAAATCTCCGGACATCGTTGAACTGCTATGCCACGCCACCGGTTTGGAAATAGAAGACATTGGTATGGAATTACAAACCTCAGACATGATGCCTTTGAGGTCCAAAACAGAGGAGGAATAAGATGTTCAATCCGCAGGTTTTTGCCATCGCAAAGCGCATCATGAGAGGAAAACTTAGTTCGACTCGGATGTTAATTATGCTACCAATCTTGATTCTATTCATACCGGGAATGGCATGGGGCTTTTCTGACCCAGAAATCATGTTGCCTGGAGGAATTACCCCCGAGAGCGTAATGGAAGTGATGTTCTATACTAGTCTAGGAGTAGTTTTTGCTGGAACTATGTGTGGAGTAATTTTGTCTTTTGATGGCATTAGTAAGGATAGGTTTAGTGGTGTACTTGAGGTTAAATTATCCCAGCCAATGCCAAGGCAAAAACAGTCAGTTGGAATTGCTCTTGGACACTGGTTGGCAATCCTAATCCCAGTCTGGTTGTTATGGTTAATTTCAATCATTATTGCGTGTTACCGATTAGATATGACACCAGAAATTATGGAGACTGTTGCATCATTTATCTCTGTTGGATTGATTCTATTCTGGTATGTTATTTTCAGCCTGATTGCTTCAACATATTCTAAAGATCAGGGCACATCGATTGCATTTGGCATTGGAATGTGGTTCTTATTCACCTTTTTATGGGCCCTAGTAACCTCAATGGTAGCCTTTGCGTCTGGGGTAAATGTTGGTGAAATCAATAATCAAGAAATGATAAGGATTGAAGGATTTTTGGATTTATTATCGCCAAATGGGGTATTTCATCATTTACTAGAAACCAATCTAGCTGATGTTGATCGGGGTGTGCCAGATGTAATATCATGGCTATCTGCACTTTTTTGGACAATAATTCCTTGGTTTTGGTTCAAATCCCGAATGTCAAAGATACAGCCATAACCTCACAATAGTGATGATGTTATCCAAAGAGTATTAGACAGGCAGAGCCTACCGACAAGTATGGCAGCAAGACGTTACTATGTTTCAGCCACAGCAATTACTATGCTAATAATGATGTTGATGATGAGTATAAGCAACGGAATTACTACTCAAGAACTAACCAACAATGAACCGATGGAAACTGAAGGCAGACAAGACGGTTTGTCCGATGTTGATTGTTCGGGCTATACTTTTGAAGATTTATTTGACTATAATTTCGCTCTATTCAATATTGATATTGGTGCTGATTGGGCAACGGCTGGAATGACTGCAACCGCTTTTGTCAACGGCAGTAACTCGGCAACAGTGAGAGAGAATCTAGACGGCCTGTTTGAAGGCGCACCTGGTGGAGCAAATGGTTGGATTAGCACCGATGAGCGCGAGGCTGTTAGAGAAATTGGACCAATGTGTATCGAAGATATGGAAACTCGATTAGGACTCCGAGAAGGAGTACCACACAGAACAGATAGTGGTGTTGATTGGAATGATATGGAATTCGTTGAAGAAGGAATTGCCCTTGACGAAGTAGACCTCGTTGCTCCAAATCACCCCGAGGAAAGGTCTTGCACCAATTTTGGTGCAAACCCAGACTGTAAAGAAATACCCGTTTATGCAACTGATGATCTACAAATCAGCCTTTTTGTCAAGAATGGTGAAAGCAACAATATGAGATTTGACCAACTGCCTAACAAAGGAGTATCTGATTTCACTCTAGCGTTAAACGTCACAAACATGACTAATGCCGAGTTAGTACTAACTTTCCCCGCTTTACAGGGTCTTAGAATTGCTGATTACTCCATGGAGGATGACGGGGTAGCTCTTGTAGAAGGGCAAGATTACACAGCACCATTAGAAGAATTTCTACCTGATGGAAAATTAAGAATCTACCAAGATGTAGACTATGACAAGGCAGATTGGCCTGTTGGAAGAAACCTCTTCATTGACTTCACTACAACGGAGCCAGAATCAAATGACATACCTCAGTGGACTAACGCCAAACCGAATAACAATTCAATCATCCCTTTGATGACAGGAAGCGAGTACCTTACCGTAACTGCTGAAGAGTTATCAGACTGGGCCACGGATTCAAACGGTTGGAACCTAAATTGTGTATTTACAGAAAATGGTTGGAGTTCACGACAAGATGAAACTGGAAACCTACTGGTTTCATCACCATCTGGCGCCACCTCCTCAACCGCAACCTGCAGCGTCAGTGACCCATTTGGCGCGGTTGCTGAAGAAACCCTTGACTTCACATTTGGACAGCCATTCAGTGCGACAGCAGCAATTAATGATGGAGAAAATATTGACTTCACTGTAACTCCATCTGGTCTAGTTGCTGAAATGACGGTTAGCGCTCATGCGCATCAAGAGAATATCATGGGCTCAATGAGATCCTCAATGGCCAGTAATCAGCCAATTACCATTGCTTTACCAATGGATGGTCTAAAACCAGGTAATGTCATGGTTATGGGCACTGCATCAGCAAATAATATGATGAATTTTGCTTACATGTTGGACTTTGGGCTAGAAAAAGAAAGTCTCCCACCTACTGTTTCACTCAGGATGAGTTTCGATGGAAAGAATGCTACTTGGGACGCAAGTGGACTACAATTTACTCTCAAGGGAACCGTATCGGATCCCGATGGAGAGGCTGTCACACTGGCACTCCAGTTGTGTGGTTCAAGTGCTACTGACTTTACTAAAGTTGGAATTAACTGGGAAATCGATGTTTCAATCGCTACATGTGTTCTCCAAGAAATATCTACCTATGATGTAAAAATTACTGCAACTGATGAGTCTGGGGTAGAAAGCACCTTGGAGATAAATGTCAAGGATCCAAACGCCCAAGAAGATTCAAACAGTGGCTCATCAACAGGTGACAGCAGTAGTTCTGATGAGGGTAGTGCACTACCAAGTGTATCAATGCTGGCAACTGTTTCTGTTGCCCTGCTCGGTGCGGCATTGATGCGCAGAGAAGAAGAATGATTTAACGGATGTAAATCTAATGTTCAAAGCAATAGTTGAAACAAAAAGTCACGAAGGTGGCTTATTAGCCCCATTTACTGGCTCGTCTCCAGCACTTGGGTCGATTATTGTAAGAGTAGATGATGGAACATATATCGGTAAGATTGACGCTGTTCTAGGAAATACTGATTCCCCTATTGCCCATATAGCCCATCTTGACAGAAAAATGAATCCCGACACATTCTTGGGTTGTGAGGCGCAAATACGTCCTAAAGCAGAGCGAGAAGAACGATTTGATAGATCTCGCGGAGATAGAAACGACCGACGCCGAAGTGATGACAGAGGTGGAAGAAGAGATGAACGGAGAGATTCTCGCCGAGATAATCGTAGAGACTTCAGCAGCAGAGACAACCGACGTGGCAATGACAGGGATAACCGCTCTAGAGGATATGACCGGAGAGATTCTCATGGAGACAATGATTGGGATTGTCCAAAATGCAATAATTCCAACTTTGCTAGAAGAGTGGAATGTAACAGATGTGGTGCTCCAAAGCCAGGTGGTGGAAACTCTGGTGGTAGAGATTCAAACCGTAGAGATTCCGGCAGAGGAAACTTCAGAGACAGGGATTCTGGACGTAGAAATTCTGGCAGAGGAAACTTCAGAGACAGGGATTCAAGGAACAGGTC
The DNA here is from genome assembly GCA_937911345.1 of uncultured euryarchaeote. Lineage (GTDB taxonomy): Archaea > Thermoplasmatota > Poseidoniia > Poseidoniales > Poseidoniaceae > MGIIa-L1. The sequence continues at coordinate 5,897 of CALDPP010000179.1, forward strand.
CGGGACTAGAGAAAAGAAGATTTTTGCAGATAATGATTGGACCTGCACAAAGTGTAACAACTCCAATTTTTCTTTCCGTAAAGAATGTAACCGGTGTGGCGAGCCAAAGAGTGGTAACTCTGGCGGAGGTAACAACAGAGGTCGACGAGATCGTCAACCAAGAAATGACAGGCCAAGCAGGAATGACGGAGAGCCAAGAAAATTTAGAAAAGCAAGAGGTAAATCCGCAAATCACGCCCACAACAGGGGACCGAAACCGCTTGATGCTCGTTCTAGAAGAAGAAATCGCGATGATTAAGTGATTCGCCTACAACCCTCGATACATGAGTGCCGAGGACCACTACTTGGACGCTATAGAAAAGTTAGATTCTGGAGACCGAGATTCTGCATTAGAGCATGCTTACAAAGCGGTCAAATTAGACCCGGAACATGTAGATGCATGGCATGTAATCTCTGATGCTCACCTGATGGCTGATGGTAAACCAGCTAACCTAATCGATGCTTCCAAGTCCCTATCTGCTGTGAAAAAAATTGTTGAATTAGACCCCACACGAATCGACATTTGGGTTCGGGGTGGCAGACTTCTTGCTGACGAACTTGGTCTCATGTTCGATGCCTTAGAATGGTGGCAAAAGGTTAGGCATCACGCCCCATATGAGGTTACACCGTTAATCGAACAAGCAACTATTTTAGCCGATTTAGGATTATACAGCGAGGGTAGAGAGAGAATTGAAACTATTTTGAATGAAAATATGGATGTTGCCACCAGTCAATATGGCCGTGTTCACCAATTACTTGGCTTATTCAATACTGCAATTCAGCAGAACACTAACGAACATTTCAAACCATGGGAAAAGCGTCACCCAGGGTGGATGGCTATCGAATCAAAGATGCGCAAACCACCAGTTTCAGAAACCTTCATTTTTATGCTAGTTACGGTGCCAATTTTGTTTGGTGTGATTATTCTTTCCAACTTTTTAGCAGGAGAGGGATTAGCAGCTTTTTGTTTAACCAGCGTGGTTATTTTCATTGCAGTTATTGCTGGTATGAGGTTTACTAAGAATATGTTTAGAACGATAAATAGGCCAGCATTCAATCTTTTGAGAGCAATGAACTTTGAATCATCAACTGGATTTAGCGTTATATCTGAGGAAATCAGAACCTCTGTCCTTTGCATGTACATTATGCAGAGAAAGCCAGTAGCATGGCAAGAGAGAATGTTGATGATTGTCGAGGAAAACAACCAGCTACCGAAAAATTGGCAACTTGAAATGCCGGATTTTGAATCCCATCTGGACGATATAGGACATATAGAGAACGATGATACTCCATTCTGGGAAAATGGTAACCCAGAGCCATATGAGGAAGAGTAATCACGTTCCAGCGTTGTAATCGTCTAAGTAGGCGATTTGTTCAGCAGTTAGAGAATCAATTTCAAACCCAAGTGTTGCTAACTTTGTTGTAGCAAGTCCTTGGTCTTGTTCTGTTGTAATATCATATACAATTGGTTTCATTTCACTACCTTCTTTGGCGAGACGGCATAACGCTAGGTATTGGTTAGCGAATGACATATCCATTACTTCTGAAGGATGTCCTTCAGCTGCTGCTAAATTTACTAATCTACCATCAGCGAGTAGGAATATTTTCCTTCCATCTTTCATAGTATACTCGACATTGTTGTCTCTGATAGTTCTTGTACTGGATGCTTGTGAGGTTAGTTCTTCAATATTAATCTCACAATCATAGTGTCCTGTGTTAGAGATTATTGCTCCATCCTTCATTGAGGCAAAGTGCCTGTCAACGATTACATCTTTCATGCCGGTAGCAGTACAGAATATATCGCCATGTTTAGCCGCTTCATCCATTGTCATTACTCTAAATCCATCCATGACTGCCCTTAGTGCTGGAAGAGGATCTACCTCGGTAATGATAACGTTGGCACCCATACCTTGTGCCCTCATTGCGACTCCTTTGCCACAATGGCCATAACCTGCAACAACGAATGTTTTGCCTGCAACTAAAACTGAGGTGGCTCGGACAATTCCATCGATTGTCGATTGCCCAGTTCCATAGACATTGTCAAAGTCCCACTTGGTAATTGCATCGTTCACTGCGATTACCGGGTACTTTAGATCTCCAGCTTTGCCCATTGCTCTAAGTCTGTGTACTCCAGTTGTTGTCTCTTCAGTACCGCCGATTACTCCATCAGCATACTCGCTCTTTTCACCGTGCACTCTAACAATCAAATCTGCTCCATCGTCTAAGGTTAGTGTTGGATTAAATTCCAAAGTTTTGTCAATGCACCAGTAGAAGTCATCGACGCTTTGACCGTGCCAAGCATGAATCGAGTATCCTTCAGCAGCTAACCAAGCAGCAACATCGTCTTGGGTAGAGAGTGGATTACAACCAGACCAGGAAATCTCAGCACCTGCTGCTGCAATAGTCTCAATCAAAACTGCTGTTTCTTTTGTGACGTGTAAGCATCCTGCGACTTTCATTCCGGCAAGTGGTTTCGTCTTTAGAGCCTCTTCCTTTAGTGCGGCCAAAACAGGCATTCTAGCTCTTGCCCAATCGACTCTTAGTGATCCATTTTCCGCCAGCGAGATATCGGCAACTGTGTACTTGTCAGTCTTGTCCATGGGCACGCCTACAACCAGTCACTTTTGAACTCATTGACTTGAAGGTCAAACAATTCCAAAAGTAATCTATCCTTGTTGTTGTATATATTGAGCTGCGTATTGTTGGGCATACGCTGCTGCTGTTTGAGCATCATAACCCTGTGCTATAAACTGCTGATAGTATTGCTGATACGCCGCATCCATTGCTGGATTCGTCGCCGCAGGTGCTGCTGCTTGAGCGCCACCTGCTGCCTGCGCTCCACCAGCCAAACCGGCTTGAGCAGCATACTGTTGGGCATACGAACGAGCAGTATCCTCTGGGTATCCCTGAGCGATAAGTTGCTGGACATATTGTTCCACTGGATCTTGTTGGAATGCACCAGCAAGGTTGAAGTCTTTGTAGTCTCCATCCATTCCTTCAGAACCACTCTTTCGCAAGAATAGCAAGGTTAGGATAACAATAATTACAATAGCTAATGCACCGATTCCGATGAACATAATATTGCTACTAGATTGTGCTCCGTCACCATCATCGTCGATGGTAGGAGCAACCCACTCACCATCTACTAGAGAATAATCACCCTCCCACTGGCATTGGCCTGAGACAAAAATCCAGCGACCTAGTGGGTCGTTTAATAAAACCTCAGCAGGTACTGTCACACCACGGCAAATAGGTAATGTAAGCGTAATTGATTCCGGATTGTACAGTTCCACATAGTCAGGGTCAAGAGGGTTCAATCTTTGTTCTATGACCCATCGCTTTTCAATATCCTTTGCAGGATCGAATTCGTAGACTAGAATGTAAACTGTAACGTCCCTAGATACATTCGAATGGAAACTGTCGATATTCAAACTGAGCTCAAACGAATCTCCATCACCAATTCCGGATGTTAGAACTGCTAGTTGCCCACTACCCTTTGCTGTCTCTCTTACAAAGAAATCTGTCTCATCAAGTAGTGATTCATCAGTTGTTATTTCAATAAATGTGTCCTTTTCTTCTGAACCTGATTGGATAAATCCTGACAGGTTGAAGTATGAGTCTGTGTAACCCACACGGTCTCCCCAATTTGTGAAATCTATGACCGGTGGTTCATCACCGAATCCTTGTGGTTTGACATCGAAACAGAATTCCATGTCATCGTCCCACTTTCCAGACTTATCGTAAACTGTTAACTTTACCTTAATCGGTTGGATTGGTGCTTCTGTGTTTGGATTGAATGTTAGATTTCTACCTGCGAATGATTCCCCATTTTCATCAACACCGTTGCCACCGAATGTGTATTGCCAAACACCTGCACTTGCTTCATACTGAACATAAGTGTTGGCGTTCAAACTAATCGGTGCATCCCATGGCTTGTCAAAGGTAACTTCCCATTCATAGCGCTCAATTCCCGAGTCATCTAATGCATCTGGGTCACTTGAATTGCCGGCATTGAATTCTATTGGTATTTGCCCATTTTCATCTAACACAATCTCATACTTTGGATAATTGTCTTGAATTGAACAGGTACCGACCAGGTTAATATTGTCTGCATATGAGTCTTTGATAACCACATAAGCATCAGCAATCGGGTTGAATGCATCAGCATTTGCATCATTAGTTTCGACGGTGACTTGGAGCATTCTTGAGTGACCGTTATCGTCATGTAGCCAAAGTGTTACTGTCCACTGTTCTTCCTGCTTACATTGACCTTGAGTACCAATAGACTTACAGAAAGTCATTGTTGGTGAAGATTCAGTATCAAATAGTGGAGATACATAGTGGTCAATTTGGCCAGGCGCCATGGTTGCTAAGTCCCAAGACGTTGGGCCTGAAATTAGCCAATCTGTTTGTAGGCTTACCTGAGCATCTGATTGGTAACTGAAGGTTATCTCTGCGTTACTCTTCATGTAATATGTCGCGTATCCAGCACCTAATGCAGGATCTGGAACTTCTCCATTGATTAGAATATCAGTTCCTTCACGCATCTTACCGAATGGATTTGGATAGTCATTAACTTGGTAATCAAGCATATTCCTCAGCAAGGCAAATTCAGCACTATTAGCATCCTCTGAGTTGGTCTCTACATCGATGGTTGAGATTATCATACCACCCGCACCATAACTGCAAATACCAAGTAGAACTGAATCTGTATCTGTTCCATCATGGATAATTGATTGGAAATTAGCCACATTCTGATTACCAGAACAAATCTTTGGCACGTCAGTTGTTGCCTCACTACCAATGTCAAGAGCAGATGTAGCTACTGGACTGAATCCTTCGAAGTTACTATCCTTGATATTATCCATTATCGGATGGAATCTATCATAAATTTCAATATCTCCAAAGGTAATTTCTGCACCGTTTGTCTTGTCATCAATATCTAAACCGAGTGGCAATCGAGGTTCAAGACTGGTACCCAGACCATATGTCTGTGTCCCATGTGGAGCTAAGTGAGCCTGTATAGTACCGCCACTGCTCATGAAGTTGACCAATACTTGCTTTCTGTTGACATTGTTGACAGTTTCTGAAATCGTCTTGTAATACGCTCCACCATCATCCTTCGCAGTGTTGAAGTCTTGCCAAGGCATGATTATTTTGTCGTAGTTGGTAAACCAATTTGTCTTGAAATAAGTATCCCAATCATTCATTGTGAATTGAGTATATGTCTTGCCCATTATTGCTAGATCTTCGATGATAGTTGATGTTCCAGCGGTTTTATCCGACAGGATTGCGATGTCAACTTCATCAGCAAATGTTGCAAAGAAGAATCTTGGCTCTCCTGATGGCGTACCATCGTCAAGCTCAGCATGGTAACTGATGTTGTAGGTGTGCCCATCTTGATATCCTGCCCATGGTGTAAAGGATAAGTCAACTCTTTGTCCGCTAATTAGAGTTTGAGCCGGCCCTGCATTGGAGGTATGAGCAAGTGAGTTAGTGGTCTCATCAAAGATATTCATGTAGAACACATAATCTCCTTCAAGAACACCATTTGTTGCTGATATGTCCCAGTTATGAGTTAGTGAACTATCAATTGGGAGTACACAATTTAGTCTGATCTCATCTAAACAAGCCAATCTGTTAGGTTGACTGAGTGAGATATCTACTGATTTCACGTCGAATATTACTCGCTTAATGTTGTTTGCAGTAGCAAGTTCTTCTGCACCATACCAATTTGTTCCAACAGTGGTGTTATCAAACACTGTTTCAACTTCAATCATATAGACGCCAGAGATGAAATCGTGTTCTGCAATCAAGTCAGTAGATACATCCTCTGCATCAACTCCTGTTCTACTGATTGTGTATGATGCATCTTCGACGAATGTGAATTCCTTCAAAGTGATGTTGTTGACTCCAACACCTCTAAATCCATCATTTATTCCGTTTCTGCCATCATCGTCGGAAAAGAAATCAAACTTTATTTCAACTACTGAATCTTCTAAACTCATACATTGCGTTCTCCAATCTGCTGAGTCCGCTGATGACGTATTGAGTACATACAAATGAGTTAGATCAATGCTTGTAGTCTTAACTAGACCGTCTGAATTGAAAAATACGTTCCAATTGCCACTTAATCCATCGGTGGTTCGTGGATCGCCAATGTATTCTATTTCATCAAAATCAATTGGGTTCGTTTCGTTTACAATCCCGTTACCATCTTCGTCGATTTGACAGGTGCCGTCCTCGTTGTAATCATTCCATTGCCCGTAAACAATAGCGGAGAAATCATTGGAATCCTTCTCGTAATCAACCGTCAATGCCATGTAATCACTTGGTTCGATATTGCCTTGAGAATCAACCTCATAGAATGTATCTGCATAGTATTCGAACGACATTGAAACGAAGTCGCCTTCTAGTGAAGTCATATCAACATCGATAATTGACATTGTCTCATTCTCCCATGCATCGCCATAACCAAGAGTGCCTGTTTGAGAAAGACAAGGATGTCCAAACCAGTATGCTTCATTGTTAAACACAATGTCGGAAGGACACAAGACGGTATCATTATACAAGGAACCTTTCGGATTATTACTCTCAGTATATCTCGTTCCATCAGTAGAATTGTCGAATGTGATTATACAGTCAGAGACTGGATCACCACATTGCACAGTGTCTGGATCTGCAGTAAATACTGTGGCTGTAATATCAAAGTCTACCAGTGTGTTACCCCAGTTGTTAGTAGTAGCAGAAATTGGATATGTTCCCTGAGCGTATAGTCCGCCCGGTGAGAAATAGTCTATTGATTCTAAAGCAGGGTCATACAGATTAAACGGAGTCACATATCCAACAATTTCGTCATTGAGTGGCTGTTCATCCCAGCCATTGTTGGAGAGCGTTGCAGATATTCGATATGTCGTATCATTTACGAAATTAGCCTGCAGAGTTGCAATATATTCCTCACCTGGGCCAAGATTGTTTAAGTTAATCTGAGTTTGTTGGTTTTGCACATTAGGGAAGAATGCTGTGTTTTGTTTAGTGATTGTTAAATTGTCTACTCCAAAACCGTCATTTCCAGTCCACAGTGTTTCATTTTCATCAGAAATTGAACCCTCAAATCCTGTTCTGAATCTAAATCTCAGGTCGATTGTTTCACCAGCCCAAGGACTCAAATCAAAGGATCCGAAGCCTTCGTCTGTGAAATTGTTCCAGCCATAGAATGTATTGAAAGCATAGATACCGTAGTAGTACAGTCCTTCCGCATATCCGCCAACAACGTTTTCCTTGTAGGCTCGATCAAGGTCAAAGCCACCCCAAATCGACTGACCTGAGAAACAGGCCCCGGACACGTATGCTGAAACTGGGCAATTGATGACAGACCATCCGGTCTCTTCACTGCCAACTTCGATCATAGCTAAATCATCCCAAACATCGCCAACTACGAAACCGTTGGTATCTGCACTACCAAGCGCACCAAAACCAAGGTCTTGGAATAGTTCTACGCTCATGAAAGCACGGTCAGAACCGGTAAGGTCGACATTGCGAAGCACCATTGCTTCATCCCAGTTTCTTCCGTATCCTGTCCATTCGCCACCGGTGCTGTTGGTAACAGTTTCACCTGCCCACATGAAGTGGGTTGGGTTCAGATAGTTAGCAGAATAATCTGCTTGAGATTCGTCTGGATCGGTACCTGAGCCAGAGGAAGGAGTGGTTTGCTCCTGCCAGTGATGGGTACCTGCTTCTACATAGTCGATGTATTCCCATGTACAACCTGAACCACAGGTTCCTAAATCTTCTGGACTGTCCCAATCATTTGCATAGACCGTTTGGTTGGTAGAGTTGGCTTCATCGACAATTTTTAGTTCAACATCCAAGGTCGCGCTTTGACCGTTCAAGACATCCATTCCAGTGTTGGTTACAGTAACGTTGAGTTCTCTTGAACCTTCACCAACTGCGCCAACATAACGGTCTACTGGTGATATTTCGATTCCTGACACAGAAAGGTCTCTGTTGTCCATTTCGATAACCGTGATAGTGTCATACTGACCGTCCCAGCCAAAGTTGTCTCTCCAACCGCCAAATCGCCAGTTCTTGTGAGCGACTACGATATCGGGGGCTGAGTTACTGCCTCCAGCGAGTTGTCCTACCTCAGCTGTATGTGGCCTGCGCCCTGCCGCATATGACAATGGATTCAAATGTCCGCCATTACCATCGGATAGAGTGACTTGAATCGATGTTGGGAAATTCAAGAAGAAATTGTTAGTGGTTCCACCTGCAGAATCCGTTGATTGTTGCTGATAAGCGATTGTCGGGTTGATGAAGTCAGGCTCTAGATCGCCATTCAAATCGGCAATTGTTAGTGACCAAGAGATATATGGTCCGAAATATGCTGTTTGAGGTGTTGACCAAGTTCCGGAAGAAGAGGATGTAACATATGTTACGTTAAGCAGATTCTCATCGTTTAGCGCGAGCACATCTGCAACGCCATCTTCGTCAATGTCAGCAACTGCGATAGCCTGAGAGGTTGGTGTATCCATGTTGATGACGTGCTCCGTGGTACTTGTTGGAGTGGTACTGAAGGTGTATGATAGAGGGAATGAATTGGTTTGACAGTTGAATTCAACAATTGAAACGTTGTCATCCTTTCCTGGGTTGGTGACTTGACCTGTAGCATAGTCTAATCCTTCGCTTCTTAGCAGCCACATGTCATTATCGAAACATGTTCCACCGCCGCCTAATCCGCCACCTACTTGTGATTCGCCCCAGTCACCTGAAGTGAATGCTCGGTAGGTATTTTGTTGAGATGGTCCAAGATTTGTAACGATACCTTGAGTTCCTGATGTAACAGGCCCTAGATAAGTGACTACTCTCTGTGTGGTAATATCTGCTTGTAGGTCAAGAACCATTACGTCATCATTACCATCCTTGTTCAAGTCAGAAACTTCCAAGTCCCAAGCCCAGAAGTGAGTGAATCTTGCGCCAATAGACCATGTCTTCTCGTTGCAACCACCATTTTCGATTATTGTGACGTTACCTGGTTCGCCCGCTGGAGAACCATCATCATTGGTCTTGAATGGATTGTTACGTTGGAAGATTACAATGTCTGTCGCACTGTCGCCAGTAAATTCTCCGACTTCAATAAATTGAACATTGGAGAATTCATCCCATTCTGCATCTCTGTCTTGATTGGCAGAGACCCATATGTCTTGCCTCTCGGAGAAATCGCCATTTCCATCATTCCACAAAACTGTGATGGTATGTGTACCATCTGTTGCGACGGCTATGTCATTGTGGCCATCGCAATTGAAGTCGCCTATTGCAACGTCATGCGGGTCACGGTTTGTAGTATACGTTCTAGCTTGGGAAGCGCTTGCTGTAGTTGCTAATGCTGCGGTAGTTGAGAGTACCATCAGCATACATAGTAAGATGCTTCTTGCGCGGGCTTTGAAGAGATTGTCTTGGGAAAACATCATCATCACTTGTTGAGCCACACTAACTACCACTTTAATTGCTTTGGAATTTTGTCCTTGAAGTCGCATTCTGCATGCTTAACAGTAAGGCGAAATCAAGAAATTGCGAATCTTGACTTTAGTGCTCAAACTTTGCCGGCTAACCAGCGCGGAGATGGGCCCCAACCTATTGCATCTCCACCGTGAACTTTGACCAGTTTTCCAGCCGAGAATAAGGATTCTAGCCATACCTCTAGAACTGTTCCTTCGCGACCACCCAATTTTTTGCTGGCTATCTCTTCAATATCACTGGTCTTTAGAGCAGTAAATCCATAGTCTCTTACTACGATATTCATCAGTTCCCTTAGCCATGCCTCTGCCATCGGGTCGACGCTCATAGTTCCTTGAACAGGGAGGGGTTCGTCTAATTCTGCAAAGATTTCCATAAGTTCTATCGGATCGGGTTTGGTTAGTTTGTCCAACCCCAGGGCACGTAATTCGCTACTCAAGTCTAGTTCACCAATAGGCCGCCTAACCACAGGAATCCTCGATGGGTCTGGTTCAGGCCCCATATCAAGTGGTTTTTCGCCCAGTGGTTCATCGTCTACCTCTATCCTTGCTTTGCCTTTTGATTTCACACCAGAGGTATTGGTCGCTTTCGCCTCCTGTCCAATAGGCATCATCCACCCAACACCATCAAGGCCTAATTCAGATACTTTGTCACGTACCCAATCGGCTTGACCACGTAAGATTATCTCGACATCGTTTTCATCAGAGCGAAAACGATATTGGACAAACCCTGTGAGTTCCGCCATGTGGATTCCTCAAGTTATCTATGCTTCAAGATGACGCCTTATTTGGCTAATTGTCGGAGTACTGTGTGAAGGATACCGCCATTGCGATAATATTCAACTTCAACCGGAGTATCCAATCTCACTTGGGCTTCGAATTGTATTGATGTACCATCACCTCTGTCTGCAGTAATTGTCAACATTTGCAGTGGTTTTACATCATCTGTTACGGGTATGTTGTAAGTTTCATTACCGTCTAGTCCAAGCGATTCGTGGGATTCTCCGGATTTGAAAGTCAGTGGCAAGACGCCCATACCAACCAAGTTAGAACGGTGAATTCTTTCAAAAGAGGTTGCAATAACTGCTTCGACTCCAAGTAAGTAAGTACCTTTAGCAGCCCAGTCTCTTGAAGACCCTGTCCCGTATTGAGAACCTGCAAGCACCACCTTAGGGCCAGAATAAGCATTAGCAGCATCAAACACTGAAACCACCTCACCATTTTCAGGGTGCTTGGCGAATCCACCTTCAGTACCCGGTGCCATTTGATTTCTTATTCTAACATTAGCGAAGGTGCCTCGCATCATGATTTCATGGTTACCACGCCTACTGCCGAATGAATTGAAATTTCGAACATCAACGCCTCTTTCAACAAGCCACTGTCCTGCTGGACCGCTCTTGGGGAACGAACCGGCAGGAGAAATATGGTCGGTTGTTATTGAATCACCAAGTTTGAGTAGAACTTTAGCTTGATTAATTTCGGTTATCGGACTTGGTTCAGGACTTAGTCCAGAAAAGAATGATGGTAGTCTAATGTAAGTTGATTCTTCTTCCCATGGATACAATGGGCTTGATTCTGCAGGTATAGAGTCCCAACGAGGTTCGCTCATCGCATCAGCATATCGTTGCCTAAACATATCGGGGGTAATCACCGATAATGCCTCTGCAAGTTCTTCATCTGTCGGCCATACATCGGACAGCATGACTGGAGTGCCATCATTGGAATAGCCAAGTGGTTCGGTTTCAAGATCAATCTCAAGATTGCCAGCAATCGCATAAGCAACAACCAGAGGAGGACTTGCGAGGTAAGAGGCTTTGACCTTGCTATGTACTCTACCCTCAAAATTTCTGTTGCCAGATATTACAGAGCCGACTATCAAACCGGCTTCCTCAATAGCATTATCAATCTGCTCTGGCAATGGGCCTGAGTTACCAATACAAGTTGTGCAACCATATCCGACGACATTGAATCCCATCTCGTTCAGATCTTCCTGCAAGCCAGTTGCCTCGTAATACTCGGTGACTACTCTACTGCCCGGGGCTAGTGAAGTTTTAACCCACGGTTTCACAGTGAGACCTCGATTTCTAGCATTGCGCGCCAAAAGTCCTGCTGCAAGCATAACCCCTGGATTTGAAGTATTAGTGCATGAGGTAATTGCAGCGATTACAACATCACCATGGTTGAGGTCAAACCTTTCTCCATTAAGTTCAACAATCGCCCCGTTTGACAAATCCTCTTCATTAAGTCCATGTCCTTGATGCCCAAGTTCGGCTGTTAATGATTCTATGAAATGATGTTTCATATTCGCCAAATCTACTCTATCCTGTGGGCGCTTAGGTCCGGCAAGTGCAGGTTGAATTGTGTCAAGGTTCAGTTCGAGCAATGCGGTGTAAGATTTCTCAGGAGATGATACATCATACCACAGACCTTGTGCTTTACAATATTCTTCCACTCCAGTAATGTCTGTATCTTCTCTACCTGTAAGACGCATGTAGTCTAGGGTTCGCTCGTCTACCGGGAAGAATCCGCAGGTCGCCCCGTATTCGGGAGCCATGTTAGCTATAGTAGCCCTATCTGCCAATGTCAAAGCAGCCATACCGCTACCGAAGAATTCGACGAATTTACCTACTACGCCATGCTCTCTCAGCATTTCAACAATTCTTAGAGTCATATCAGTTGCAGTAACTCCTGGTTTTAGTTCACCTGTCAGTCTAACGCCTATCACATCAGGTGCAAGCATGTAAATTGGTTGGCCAAGCATAACTGCTTCAGCCTCAATACCTCCAACACCCCAGCCTAAGACTCCAAGGCCGTTAATCATAGTAGTGTGAGAATCTGTACCTACTAATGTGTCTGCTAGCCAAACACCATCTTCTTGACGAGCCACGCTAGCCAAAAATTCTAGATTTACTTGGTGAACTATACCTCTTGAGGGAGGCACTACTTGGAAATCTTTCAGAGACTGTTGCCCCCACTTCAAAAACTTGTAGCGCTCCATATTTCTGTCATACTCAATGTCTAAGTTCTGGTCTAATGCATCGTGGAATGCTCCAGAAACATCGACCTGAACAGAATGATCGATTACCAAGTCAACAGGAACTTGCGGATTTACTTTTTCTGCATCTCCACCCATCTCCACCATTGCATCTCGAAGTGCTGCCAAATCAACAACTGCTGGCACACCAGTGAAGTCTTGAAGAATAACCCTAGAAGGCCTGAAAGGTATTTCCCCACGCTCGCCATTTGCTTGCCATGATGCGATATTTCGGACATCTTGTTCAGTAACTAAAAATCCATCATTACCCCTTAATGCACCCTCAAGAAGGATTCTTATTGAGTACGGTAAATGTGAGGTATCAATACCGTTCTCATCTAGACCAGAAAGTGAAAAGTAATGGCCACCAATCGATAACTCTCGCTTGGCATTGAAGGTGTCTATGGTCGTCATGAACATAGCGAACTCAAAGACATCTATGAATGAAACGCTTTATTCTGTTTCGCTTGATTACCAGAAATACCACCATGGAGTGTCTTCTCCGCCGTTGGTAGTAACACTAACCATAGTAACTGGGTTAACTGGAACATCGTTTGCACCTGTATCAATTTCACTGATTGATGTTACATGCTCGCAGCCATCGGTGATGTCGCCAAATACAGTATGTTGACCATCAAGCCAGTTTGGTGTACTGTCTTCAGGAATCAAAAAGAATTGGCTTCCTCCAGTATTAGGGGCACTTGTCTTGGCCATGGATATTGTACAAGGTGTGTGAATCAGTCCATTATCAGCTTCATCTGGCATAGTGTACAAGGTTTCTCCACCGGTACAATCAGCGAAATTATCCATTGCTTCGCCGTTACAATAACCATACCACTTTGCCGCATATCCACCAGTACCGTCACCTCTCTCAAAATCGCCACCTTGAATCATAAAATCATCAATGATTCTGTGGAATTGGGTGTTGTCATAATTGCCTTCAACAGCGTGAAGGTGTAGATTTTCCACGTGTACTGGCGCACTATCAGGATCGAGTGAAATTGTGATGATTTCATCATTGAACAAACCATTGGCATCAGTCCAAGTCATTCGCATCTTTGCCTCAGTTGGCATATCTGTTGGCGGAGTGTATGATGCGGCTTTGACAACTAACAGTGCCATGATTATTACTCCAACCAATGCACCTATACCAGCAAGAGTTGGTGTCCCATCATTAACCAATCTTGGCATTGTGGTTTCTTTGATACCCTTTTCTTGCATTTCATTGAGCAAATTATTGTAGGCAGAATTGTTAGTTTTGTTTCTTGGAGCTTTTTTGACTGAATCTCGTAGGAGTGAGGCCGCTTTACGATATTCAGAGCGTGAGTCTTTCTTCTTGGCGATAGCCCAAGTTGCCTCTCCTGCGATTCTT